>JANXCZ010000041.1 GCA_025060075.1 Thermodesulfovibrio sp. | reverse complement strand
TGACATCTTGGACACCAGTTTATAAGTCTTAAATCCCTGTATATTAATCCTTCTTCAAAAAGTCTGAGGAAAACTTCTTTAACAGCCTGACTAAGACCCTCATCCATTGTAAAACGAAGACGAGACCAATCACAGGATGCACCTATTCTTTTAAGTTGTTCTATTATGATACCTCCGCATGATTCTTTCCATTTCCACACTCTTTCAAGAAAAGCTGCTCTTCCGAGTTGATATCTATTAATACCTTCTTGAAGTAACTGTCTTTCTACAACATTTTGAGTAGCGATTCCTGCATGGTCTGTTCCCGGAACCCATAAAGCTGAATACCCAAGCATTCTCTTCCATCTTATAAGAATATCCTGAAGTGTAACATTTAGAGCATGTCCCATATGAAGAGTTCCTGTAACATTAGGGGGAGGAATTACTATGCAGTATGAAGGTTTTTGAGGATCTGAGTCTGGTTTAAAAAATCCTTTTTCTTCCCAAAAACTGTAAAGTTTTTTTTCAATTTCCTCAGGTTTATAGGTTTCACTAATTGATATTTCTTTCCTAAACATTCTTCTTCTCCATAACCTCCAAAATTTGTTTTAAAATATTCTGCATTTCAAATCTGACTTCTTGCTTTATATAAGGTTTAAGTCTTTCAATAATTTCTGTTTCTCTTTCATAGAGAAATTCCTTTGTCTGCTTAGGGAAAAAAGACTCTATCTTTCTTTTAAACTCCTCTTGAGTAAAGGGTTTAACCATAAAATCTACTCCTAAGTTTCTAAATTGCTCAAGACTAAAAGAAGAATAAAAATCCAGAACCAATAGAATTGGCAATACAAGAGAATGTTTTTCTCTAATTTTTTTACAGAAACTAAACAATAATTCTTCATCTTTGTCTGCCACTAAAACTATCAAATTTGGATTATATTCTTCAATGTTAGATAAAGCCTCTTCAATGCTTTGAAAAGAAATAACCGAGAATCTACTTTTATCCAAACTTTCAAAATACTCTGATATATAAGAGGATTTTTCCACGAAAAATATCTTAAACATTTTTACTTTTCCCTTGTTATTTCTTCTATCTGTTTATTTTTCATTCTCTTTACTAGTTCTTGATATGAATGGTTCCTAATAATCTTAGTAAACTGAGAACGGTAATTACTTACAAGACTAACTCCCTCTATAACGATATCATAAACTTTCCATTCGCTTCCTGTAAAATAAAGCCTATAGTCAATCGGAATTTCTTTTCTTTCCTTTGTTATTATCTTCGTTTTTACTTCAGCATATTTATTGTTTTCAATTCTTTCATCTGTATAAACTATCTCTTCATCAGTGTATGACTCAATCTTTTCAATGTAAGATCTTTCAAGTAAATCCTTGTAAAGCTCTATAAACTCCTTTTTCTCTTGAGATGTTCTCTCTCTCCAATAGACTCCTAAGGATCTTTTTGACATTTCTTCAAAATCAAAAACTTTTCCTATTTCCGCTCTTAATGCTGCTCTTCTTTGCTGAGTTTTCTCTTTACCTTTATATTTAGGATCTTTAAGAATGCTTATTACCTTGTCAACAGTTTTCTTGATTTGCTCCTTCGGAGAGATAACTGCAAAGGAAAAAGATACGGTAAATATGAAAATTGATAAAATCAATATAAATTTTTTCATCTTTTATCTAACCTCCCTTTCTTCTTTATCAAGTCCTGCTGCTTGGATTAGGTTTGCGATAGCCATCTTTTGATTATAAAGTGCCTTCAAATGATTTACCCTTGTTGTTGCATATGCAAGCACAGCATCAGCTAAATCCTTTATTTCTCCAACTCCCATATCAAGATTTGCATCAGCAACTACAAGCCATTTTTTAGCGTTTTGATGAGCTTCTTCCATATCCTTAGCGGTTTTTGAGGCTTCTTGAAGTTCTATATACGCCTTCATAATCTGAAGAGGAATTCCACTTTCAGCAAGCTTCTTTTTCTCAACTACTTTTTGATACTCAATCTCTGCCTCTCTTATCTTACCCTTTGTTATTCCAAAATCTATATTAAGTTTCATTCCAAGCAAAGCCGCAATCATTGAATCATTAAGAGGGTCACTAATATATGGATTATGGATTCTGTCTCGGTTTGTTGCTCCTGCTAAGGAACCCCTAACTAACAAGAAAATCTGTGGATAAAGGGAGCTCTTTTCCACATCAATTAGGGCTTGTTTTGCCTTAAGCCCCTCTTTAATCTGAACCATCTCAGGTCTTAAAATAAAAGCCTTAGCGATTAATTCATCTGGGTTAATATAAATGTCTTCATATCTTAATGGTTCTGTAATTATCTCAAGCTTTTTATCTGAAGAAAATCCTGTCATGAACTTTAAAGCTTCTATTATTATAGACTCATTTTTGTCAATCTCATTTAGATTTCTTTTGACCTCTCCAAGATAAGTTTTAAGTTTATAAAGAGTAAGTTCATCAGATGTTGGAATATCTTTTTTTAAATCCTCTTCTGTTTTCTTAATTGCCTTTTCAAGCTCATCTTTAATCTCCTTAGCAAGGCTTCTAAGGTCCCTTATTAGGGCAAGACTCCAGTAAAGTTCCTTAGTTTTTAAAATAATCTCTGAACGCTTCTTTTCAAGCTCTGCTTCTGAAACTTTAACTCCTCCCTCTGCAGCAGTTTTATATCCTGAAATTTTTCCAAATGTATAAATTGGTTGTATTAGGTGCATCGTAATCATTCCAAAAACACCATCAATTGTCGTTGATTTAACATCGGTTCTTATTACTGGAGACAAAGTCTCTTTCTCAGCTTTTGGAGAAGGACCACCTAAGGCCATTATCTCAATCTGGGGAAATACAGCAGATTGAGCCTGTGAAAGCTTTGCTTTGTATATCTCCACATTTTGTCTAAAATCACTAAGTTCTGGATGAAACTTAACAGCTCTTTCAATACATCCCTTGAGATCAAGTATTACCCTATCTTCTGCAAAACATACTGATGAAATAAGAACTACAATAATAAAAATTAAAGCCTTAAATTTTGCCAAATACATATTTGGATAATACCTCCTCTATATCTACTGAAGACTCTGTTTCTCTAATTTTACCATTCTGAGCAATATATTGGTCAGAGCCTCCTGGAGTAATCTGAATATATTTTTCACCAATCAATCCCTTTGTTCTAATTGAAGCAATTGAATCCTCAGGAAGTTTAACGGAATTTATTATTCTTAACTCCACTACTGCATGATATCTCTCATTAAGTGTTACTTTTTCCACAGAACCCACAGGAACTCCTGCAATCTCTACAACTGAGCCTTTCTTAATTCCTCCTACTTTGTCAAACTCTGCATACACAGTATAGTAGCCTGTCTTGAACATATCAATCTTGCCAAGCCTGAAAGAAAGATATCCAAGTGAAAGTATTCCGATTAAGACAAATATTCCAACTGCTATTTCAATATTTTCTCTTTTCATAATCTCCTCCATTTTCTATTCCCATTATAAAATTTTTTACGACAATATTGTCACTTTTCTGAATCTCCTCTGGAGTTCCTACTTCAACAATTCTTCCATCATGAAGCATTGCCACTTTGTCTGAAATCTCAAATATTTCAGGAATCTCATGACTTATAATCAATCCTGTAAAGCCATACTGTATCTGGGTGTCTTTTATAAGCTTATGGATTGAGCGAACAAGGATGGGATCAAGACCTGTCGTAGGTTCATCAAAAAGTAGTATCTTTGGATGAGCTATTAATGCTCTTGCAAGAGCCACTCTTTTTCGCATTCCTCCACTTAGTTCTGCGGGATATTTGTATTCCATTCCTTGTAATCCCACATCAGTTAGGGCTTTTATAACTCTTTCATGAATCTCTTTTTTACTTAACTTAGTTTTCTCAACAAGAGGAAAGGCAACATTTTCATAAACAGTCATAGAATCAAAAAGTGCGCCTCCTTGAAACACAACTCCAATGTCTGCCCTTATTTCATCAAGCTCTCTTCCTTTAAGTTTTGTTATATCCTTTCCTTTTATAAATATACTTCCTTTGTCAGGTTTTAGTAATCCAATAATATGTTTAAGAAGAACAGATTTTCCACCACCACTTCTTCCAATTATAGCAGTAACTTCGCCTTCATTTATAACTAAATTAACACCTTTTAAAACCTGCTGTTTTCCAAAGGATTTATAAAGATCTTTTATTTCAATCATAGCAGAAATGCTCCGAGCATATAGTCCCAGACAAGAATAACAACTGAAGAAAGCACAACAGCATTGGTTGTTGCCCTACTTACCCCTCTTGCACCATATCCTGAATTATATCCCATAAATGTACAAATCCATGTTACAAGAAGACCAAAGCTTAATGACTTATAAAGCCCAATTTCTATGTCTTCCATGTCAACATAAAGCTCCATCTGAGAAAAATATGTTCCCTCACTAAGACCAAGAGCATGGACAGAGACAAGATATCCGCCATAAATTCCTACAAGATCAAAGACTGCTGTAAGAAGTGGAAAAGCAACTATACCTGCGAGAATATTAGGCACAACTACGTATTTAATTGGATTAACTGCCATTACAGTTAAAGCATCAATCTGTTCAGTAATTCGCATGATTCCAATTTCTGCTGTTACAGCAGAACCAGCCCTTCCAGTAACCATTAAAGCACAAAGAACTGGACCGAGTTCTCTTATAAGAGAAAGTGCAACAACAGGACCAAGTAATGCCTCAGCGCCAAATTTATTTAATGCATAGTATCCCTGAAGAGCCAAAACCATACCACTAAAAGCACCTGTAAAGATGACTACAATCATTGATTTATTGCCGAAAAATCTTAGTTGTCTTAGAAAGTTACGAAACTTAAATGGAGGTATAAAGATATGATAGATTGATTCAACAAGAAAAATAAACATTTTTCCAAGAAAAATAAAAAGCTCTACTGCATATCTTCCCACAAATTTTATAAGTTGAACCATTGAAGTTTTCAATAATATCCCTTTTTCTTTTTTTTTGTCAATATTCAAGATTCTTCAAATTAGCACCAGAGTCTTTATAAAATATTTCCTTAAAAAAGTGTTAAAATAAATAAATGCTTGATTTTATAGTAGGTCAAGTTATTGCAGTTAAACCTGACAGAGTCATTATTCAAACAGGTGGAATCGGATACTCAGTTAGAATACCGCTAAGGATTTCCAAATATATTAATAAAGATGAAGAGATTAAATTTTTCACATCCTTGATTTTAAAGGAAGACTCTCTTGAACTATATGGATTCTTAGAAATTTCTGAAAGAGAGCTTTTTGAAGAACTTATAAAGATCTCAGGAGTTGGACCAAGAATAGCTATGAATATCATTTCAACCTATGATAGAGAGACTCTCCATAAAATAATTGAAAAAGAAGATATAAAATCGTTAAGTAAAATTCCAGGAGTTGGAAAAAAAACTGCACAGAGAATTTTTCTTGAATTAAAAGGAATTCTACCATCTCTTCAGTATGAAAGAAATCAAAAATATGATGATGTTTTATCAGCTCTTTTAAGTCTTGGATATAAAAGATTAGAAGCAAAGGAAGTTTTAGATAAAGTTTATGATAATGAAAAAGATGAAGCAACTATAATAAGAGAGTCTTTAAGTATGTTGGCAGGGAAAAATGGAAAATAGTGAGCTCTTAGATTTTACATTAAGGCCAAGAACTTTAAAGGAATTTATAGGCCAGAAAAAAATTAAAGACAATATTGAGGTATTCATTAAAGCTGCAATTCTACGGAAAGAGCCTCTTGACCATGTTCTTTTTTGTGGTCCTCCAGGACTTGGAAAAACAACCCTTGCAACGGTAATAGCAAACGAACTTGGAGTAAACATTAAAAGCACTTCAGGTCCTGTTCTTGAAAGAGCAGGTGATGTAGCTGCAATTTTAACAAATCTTTCCGATAGAGATATTCTATTTATTGATGAAATTCACAGGCTTCCAAGAGTTGTTGAAGAGATACTTTATCCTGCAATGGAAGACTTTAAACTTGATATAATTGTAGGACAAGGACCTTCTGCAAGAACAATAAAACTTAATCTTCCAAGATTCACACTTATTGGAGCTACAACAAGAACAGGACTTATTACATCCCCTCTAAGAGAACGTTTCGGAGTTGTCTTCAGGCTTGAGTTTTATAATCCAGAGGAACTTAAAGAAATTATAAAAAGATCAGCAAGAATTCTTGGAATTTTAATAGAAGAAGATGCAGCTATGGAAATAGCAAAGAGATCTCGTGGAACTCCAAGAACTGCAAATAGACTGCTTAAAAGAATAAGAGACTTTGCTCAGGTCAAAAACAAAGATTTAATAGACTTACAAATAGCCCGTGAAGCACTCGCTGCAATGGATGTAGATGACTATGGTCTTGATGAGATGGACAGAAAAATCCTTCTTACAATAATTGAAAAGTTTAATGGAGGACCTGCAGGCATTGAGTCTATTGCTGCCTCTTTAAGAGAGGATAAAGATACAATTGAGGATGTATATGAGCCCTATTTAATTCAAGAAGGATTTATTGAAAGAACAGCAAGGGGAAGAGTAGCTACAAGATTTGCCTATGAAGTTTTAAAGAAAAAAATACCTGAAAAGCTTTTCTAATGGAAATACTACTTCATACATGTTGTAGTAACTGTGCTATTTATCCCTATGAAAGATTTAAAGATAAAGGATTTCATGTAATTTTATTTTGGTATAATCCCAATATACACCCATACACTGAGTATAAACTAAGATTTGAATCCTTAGAAAAACTGAAAAATTTATGGAGCCTTGATGTGTTATATGATGCTGACTACGGAGAGTTTTATAAATTTTTAAGATTGGTTTCAGGAAAAGAAAAAGAAAGATGTGAGATATGCTATAGAGTAAGACTTGAAAGGACTGCTAAAAAGGCTAATGAGGTTGGAATTAAAAACTTCTCAACTACTTTATTAGTGAGTCCATATCAAAAATTTGATAAAATAATAGATATTGGAATGCAAATAGGTGAAAAATATAAGATTAACTTCATTCCTGAAGACCTAAGAGAGGGATTTAGAAAGGCAATGAAGACTGCTCAAGAACTTCAACTTTATAGACAAAAATACTGTGGTTGTATATATTCAGAAGCTGAAAGATATTTAAGAAAAGTAGATTATGAATGAGATTGGAAAGTTTTTAGTAATTATTGGAGTAATTACGGTTGTTATTGGTTTAATTCTTATGTTCGCTGGAAAAATTCCCTTAATCGGTAGACTTCCAGGAGATATTGTAATTGAGAGGAGAAACTTTGTATTGTATTTTCCTATTGCCACATCAATACTGTTAAGCATTATAATTAGTTTGATACTTTACATTTTGAGTAAAAAATGAAAACTTTAGCTTTAATAAGCCTGATTACACTTCTTATTGTGGGACAGACATTTGCAATTGATCAATCTTTTATAAGAGTTCTCTTAGGAGATAAAAGACCTTCATCAAATGACTTAGAAAAGATAAGAAAAGCTGCGGCTAAAACTATTGTAAATGGTTCAAAATATAGTGGAGAAATTGAAATATGGAAAGGAAAAGAGGGATATTTCCTCATAAATGTTATTCATCTTGAAGATTATGTAAAAGGAGTTGTAGCATCAGAGGTAGGAATTCATTGGCCAGAAGAATCACTCAAAGCACAAGCAGTTTTGGCAAGAACCTATGCTGTTGCTCATATTATTCGCAATAGAACAAAAAATTTTTATGATGTCACCTCTTCGGTATTTCATCAAGTCTACAAAGAATATGAAGGAGCAAAGGAAGTAGAAAAAGCTGTCAATGAAACAAAGGGAGAGATTCTTACCTACAATGGAGAACCAATAATGGCTTTTTATCATTCTTGTAGCGTTGAAAGAACAGAAGATCCAAAGGAAGTCTTTGGAAAGGATTTTCCATATCTGAAGCCAGTTGATGTTCCTTCAACACCATCACCTTACACATTATGGGAGAAAAAAATTTCTTTTGAAACTCTTGAAAAAGTTTTATCAATGAAAAAAATATCTGATGTTAAAATAGCCACATATACCAGTACTGGAAGAGTTAAAGAACTTGAATTCAATGATGGAAAAAACAAAAAATTAATAAAAGCAACTGAGCTTAGAAGACTTCTTCAATGGACAGCGTTACCAAGTACAATGATTACATCTATTAGAGTTGAAGAGGACGGAGTAGTATTTGAGGGAAAAGGATATGGTCATGGAGTTGGAATGTGTCAGTGGTGTGCTTTCCAAATGGCACAAGAAGGAAAAAGCTACAAAGAGATTCTTCAATACTTTTATCCAGGAACAAAAATAACTAAAATCAATGAAAATAAATGATCTTGACTACTTCCTACCTCAAGAGTTAATTGCTCAAAGCCCTTTACCTGAAAGAGACAAAGCTCGTCTTCTTGTTTTACACAAGGAAACAGGAAAAATAGAGCACAGATTATTTTATGAAATTACCGAATATTTAAATAAAGACGATATGCTTATTATTAACAACACTAAGGTTATACCTGCAAGAATTATAGGTAAAAAACCTACTGGAGGAAAAGTTGAAATTCTCTTAATAAGACAAAAAGAAGATTCACCTGAACATGTGATATGGGAAGTAATGACAAAGGGAAACTATGAAGGAGAAGTTTTCATTGATGAAGTTAAAGCTGAACTAAGAAGAAGTAGTGAAGGTAAATATATCGTTTTTAAAGACATGACTTCTCAAGATGTAAAAAATCTTATTAATCAAAAGGGCTTTATGCCCCTACCTCCATATATTAAAAGAAGACCTCTCCATGAAGACAGACAAAACTATCAAACGGTTTATGCAAAAGTAAACGGCTCTATTGCTGCTCCAACAGCTGGACTTCATTTTACTGAAAAACTTCTTAAAAAAATAGTAAATATGGGAGTTAAATTGAGAGAATTAACTTTACATGTTGGTATAGGAACTTTTAAACCAATAAAAGTAGAAGAGTTAAAGGAGCATAAAATGGAGTCTGAATACTTTGAAATAAAAAAAAGCTTAATAGAAGAAATATATGAAACTAAGAAAGCTGGCAGAAAAGTTTTTTTAGTTGGAACAACAACAACTAGAGCCTTAGAAGGATATGCTTCAGGAAGATATGAAGATATGGGATCTGATGAATATACAATAAAAGGCAAAACAGATGTATTTATTTATCCAGGATTTTCCTTTAAAATTGCCGATGCATTAATTACAAACTTTCACTTACCAAAATCAACACCTCTTGCACTGGTTTATGCCTTTTGTAACATAGATATGGTCAAAAAAGCATATAAAGAGGCAATTGAAAAGAAATATAGATTTTTTTCCTATGGGGATGCTATGTTAATCATATGAAAAAAAAGGGCGAGGAATTAGTAGTGCTACAGAAAAAAACATTTTTTCTGATTCTTTTTATTATAGCAGTTATTGGAGTTTTAGTTGGTTATACAATTGGATATGTTACAACACCTGTCAAACAAGTCTATGTTCAAAAAACTACCGAAACTGAAAAAACTGTTTTACCTGTAACTTCAGAGCCTCAGCAAACCAAAAAACAGGAAAACACTACTCAACAAGAAAAATCTGAAACTTCAGAAAAAGAAACTGTAAAAATAATACAAGAAGTAGAAGCAACAGAAAAAACTCAGAGTCAAGAAACTATGGATAAACTAAAAACTGTAAAGACTGAAAAACCCAGCTTAAAAAAGTTGGTTTATAAAAGACCCCTATATACCCTTCAAGTAGGTGCCTTTCATGAGAGTGAGAATGCAGAAAAATTGATAAAAACACTTAGTGAAAACGGTATTAGTTCACAACTTGTAAAGGAAAATCTATACAAAGTTCGAACAGGTTACTATAAAAGATTTAAAGATGCACAGAGAGCTTCTGAGATTCTTAAAGCAAAGGGCTTTGATAATTTTATAGTTAAAATAAACTAAAAGGAGGATAACTATTACAAGGATAATTGAACTTGACGAAGAAAAAGAGTATCCCTTCATACATGGAGGGTTAGACAAAATATTTCAACTAATAGAAGATGTTCTAAATGTTACTCTAAATGTGAGAGGAAATAAGCTAATAATTCATGGAGAGGATGAAAGAGATATTGAAAAGGCAGAGAAAATAATAGAAGAGATAAGAATAATCAACAAAGAAGGATACATAGTAAAGCCAGAAGATATCATGCATTCCATTCAAGGATTAAAAGAAGAAAAGCCTGTTTCAATTCTCAGCTTATTTAAAGGAGGAATACCAATACCTTCAAGAAAGAAGGTTATCATACCTAAAACAGAGATGCAAAAGGCATATATTGAGGCAATGTTAAAGTACGATATAGTTTTCGGAATAGGTCCTGCTGGAACTGGAAAAACTTATCTTGCCATGGCTATGGCAATTCATTTTTTGCTTACGAGACATGTCTCAAGAATAGTTCTTGTAAGACCTGCTGTTGAAGCAGGAGAAAAATTAGGATTTCTTCCTGGTGACATAGAAGAAAAAGTTAGTCCTTATTTAAGACCACTTTATGATGCTTTATATGATATGCTTGACCTTGATAAAGCCTCTAAGTTGATTGAAAAAGGAGCCATAGAGATTGCTCCACTTGCCTTTATGAGGGGAAGAACTTTAAACGATTCTTTCATAATTTTAGATGAAGCACAAAATACGACATCAGAGCAGATGAAAATGTATCTTACACGGCTTGGCTTTGGATCAAAAACAGTTATTACTGGAGATATTACTCAGATAGATCTTCCTCCTCAAAAAGTTTCAGGACTTGTTGAGGCTCTCAAGATTCTCAAAGACATTGAAGGAATAAAAATTATATATTTCACTGAAAAAGATGTAGTAAGACACAGACTTGTTCAGGAGATTATAAAAGCCTATGAAAAACATGAAAGACAATCCTCAACTTAAACCTATCACTCCCGACAGGTCTTATTTAAGAAAATTTATTGAAAAGTTTAAAAAAAAGGAAAACGGCAAAGAAAAAAAAATAATCCTTGAAAAACAAGCTTTTCCCTATCTCATCATTTTATCAATATTGAATGCATTTATACTGTATGATTTTAAATCAGGCTTGCTGTCTTTTCTTGGAAGCCTTATTATTGTCTTTCTTCTTCTTGTGTTTTTTTACAGAGACTTAAAAAGATACAAACCAGCCTATCTTAAAAAGAAAAAAATGATTACCTTACTTGTCAGTCTTATGATCTTTACATTAATCATCTCACGAATATTTGAACATATATTCTTGGTGTTTTCTAAAGGTTTAGGAGTAGAGAATATGCTTGTTCATATATTCGGAATACCAATTGCAATAGGCTCTGTAATTGTAGTGCTAATATTTGACTTCCATACTGCTATAATATTTTCTCTAATTATTAGTTTTATGATTGGTATATGGCTAAAAACCGCTCTGATACCTCTTTATGTTTTCATAGGATGTCTTATTGGTGCCTTTAGTCTTCTTAAATGTAAAAAAAGAACTGATATAATCAATGCAGGAATATATGTAGCAATGGCAAATATATTTACTTCAATTGCTATTCTTCTTATATTGAAGGATTTTGATCTAAATTCAGCATACTTTGCAATTATTTTTTCAATTATAAATGGATTTACAGTCTCAGCATTATGTTTTCTTTGCCTGCCTGCTATAGAAAGATTTTTTAATGTGACCACTTCTGTAAGTCTTGTAGAGTTACTTGACATTGACCATCCTCTAATGAAACAACTCTCAGTGCAAGCACCTGGAACTTATCATCATAGTATGATAGTAGGAAGTCTTGCAGAAGCTGCTTCAGAGGTAGTCGGAGTAAATCCATTACTTGCAAAGGTTGCCTCATATTATCATGATATAGGGAAAATAAGAATGCCAGAGTATTTTATTGAAAATCAAACAGGTTCCATAAGCAAGCATGAGAAGTTAAATCCTCATCTAAGTAGCATGATTATAATCGCTCATGTAAAAGATGGAGTAGAACTTGCAGAAGAGTTCAATCTACCCGAGATAGTAAAAGATGTAATACAGCAACATCATGGAACAAAGCTTGTAACATACTTTTATCAGAAAGCTTTAAAAGAGATGGATACACCTCCACTTGAACAAGACTACAGATATCCAGGACCAAAGCCTCAAACAAAGCTTGCAGCACTTATTATGCTTGCAGATGCTGTAGAGGCTGCTTCAAGAACCCTTGATGATCCAACACCAGCAAGAATCTCTAATCTTATAGACAAGATAATTAAAAATATATTTCTTGATGGACAACTTGATGAATGTGAAATTACTCTAAAGGATTTGAGTGAAATAAAAAAGAAGTTTGAGTATATTCTTACTGGAATATTCCACAGAAGAATCTCATACCCAGAACCCATAAAGGAGAAGGTTTAATGAAAATCTCTGTGGATATTATCAATAGGCAGAGAAAAATAAAAGTTTCTTCAAGAAGATTGATAAGCAGAGTAAGAAAAATATTAGGCCTTTTGTATGAAATCAGAGATAAAAATTTTCTCAAAATAATCAATAAAAATCAAGCTTTATCAGTGTCTGTAATACTTGTAGGAGACAAAAAAATTAAGGAACTTAATTTCAAATACAGAAATAAACGCTCTATTACCGATATACTTTCATTTTCATATCTGGAAAATGAACCTTCTGGTAGTATGTTTCTTGGAGAACTCATTATTAATCCCAAGAAAGTTTTAAATCAAGCCAAAAGTTATAATGAAAAATTCTCAAAAGAGCTTGACAGAATCTTAGTTCATGGTATTCTTCATCTCATAGGCTATGACCATGAAAATGTATCTATTAGCAAAACAAAAAAAATGCGTAAATTAGAGGAAAAAATTCTCTCTAACCTATAATCCCAACTCCTCAGGTAGACCTATTCTACCAAGAACTCCGCTTGCAGCAGCAACGGCTGGATTGCTGAGATATACTTCACTTTCAGGATGTCCCATTCTACCAACAAAATTTCTATTCGTTGTTGCTATTGCTCTTTCACCTTTTGCCAAAATTCCCATATGTCCTCCAAGGCAGGGTCCACAGGTAGGAGGAGAAACCACTGCTTGAGCTTCTATAAATATCTCAATTAGTCCTTCCTTTAATGCTTCCATATAGATTCTCTGTGTGGCTGGAATGATAATCATTCTTACTTCAGGATGAACCTTTCTTCCTTTTAAAACCATTGCTGCCTCTCTTAGATCTTCAAGTCTTCCATTCGTACATGAACCTATTACGACTTGATCTATCTTGATATTAGTAAGCTCTTGAGCTGGTTTTACATTTGAAGGCAGATGAGGGCAAGCAACCATAGGAGGAATTTTTGAACAATCATACTCTTTTATTTCAAAGTATTTTGCATCAGGATCTGAACTATAAAATTTATACGCTCTTTTTGCCCGAGGCTTTACATACTCTTCTGTAATTCTATCAGGTATTATTATTCCTGCTTTTGCTCCAGCCTCAATTGCCATATTACACATACTGAATCTTCCACTCATCTGCATATTATCAATAACCTCTCCCGTAAACTCCATTACCATATATGAAGCACCGTCAACTCCGATGTCTCCAATTGTATATAAAATTAAATCTTTTCCACTAACCCATTTTTGAAGTTTTCCATAATATATAAATTTTATTGTCTCTGGAACTTTAAACCAGCATTCACCTGTTGCCATTGCCACTGCTGCATCTGTAGAACCAACTCCAGTTGC
>JANXCZ010000015.1 GCA_025060075.1 Thermodesulfovibrio sp. | reverse complement strand
GCAAGCTTTAAACTGGCTATAATAGTTGAACTTGTTGCATGGGCATTCTCTCTTGCTGCTGCCACATTTTTCCCTGCTATAGTCTTGGGAATTTGGGACAAAAGAATGAACAAGGCTGGTGCAGTATCGGGTATGATAGTAGGATTGATAGTAACAGCATACTACATAATTGGAAGCAGATTCTTTGGTGTTGATTGGTTTGGCATAAAAACTATTGCAGCTGGTATATTTGGGCTTCCTGCTAATGTTATTGTAGCACTGATAGTGTCAAGGCTTACGCCTGCACCTACTAAAGAATTGCAGGAATTTGTGGATAATATTAGATATCCTAAAGGTGCTGTTAGAGCTGGAGTGGAAGAATGACATTTAAAATCTTTCTTAACTATACTCTTTCTTTTATAATGTGGCTCGTCATAGGACGAGCCATTTTATCTCTTTTTACAAAAGATATGAAAAATCCCATATATTCACTATTTGTCAAGGTAACTGAACCACTTTATAAAGTTGGTAGAAAAATTTTCCCCAAGGGAACAACAATCTTTATAGTTATTACTATAGTAATACTCCGTATTTTAGTTGTAAAATACCTTTAATCAAATGGAAATAAGACAGCTAATAAAACAAACTTATCCCTTTGATCATCTTCCTGAACAAGAGATTGATGAGATTGTATCAATTTCAGATCTGAAAATCTTTAAAAAAGGCGAGATAATCTTTAGGGAAAACGGTGAACCTTTAGAGTTTCTATATCTCATATTAAATGGTGAAGTATTTCTTGAAAAAAACTCACAACTAATTACTCATCTAAAAAGGGGTGACATATTTGGTTATGTATCTTTAATGAGCGATTTGCCTCCTGCCTCCACTGCAAGAGTAGTTGAAGATAATACAAAAATCATACAGATTAAAAAAGAAAAATTTATAGATTTGATCAATAAGTATAGTGATTTTGCTAAATTCTTTACAAAGGAGCTGGCAAAAAGAGTCCATAAAATACCTAAGTTAACAAGTTCCTTTCAGATGGAAAGGCTCTTAGATGTAAGAATAAGGGATATTAAAATTAAAGAGCCTGTCTTAATCCGTGGTGATCTAAATATTACAGATACATGTAAGAAAATGGCAGAAAATGACTCAACTTTTTGTCTCGTTCAAAGGGATGGTGAAATCGGTATAATCACTGAAAGAGATATAATAAAAAAAGTTCTTGCAAAAGAGCTTGATCCTTTCAAGGTTCAGGCAAAGGATGTAGCAACTTTTCCAATAATAACCATGGATGCTTCCGAACCCCTATTTAATGCTCTTTTAGTTATGGCAAAACATGGTATAAGAAAGTTAGTCATAAAGGAATCAGGTGCTATATGGGGTATTCTTGATGACAGAGTTGTTATATCCCATGAAAGCAAAAATATATTGTTTCTTATTAAAGAGATTGACAGAGCAAAAACAATAGAGGAACTTTCCTATCTTTATAGCCTTGTAAGTGAAAGTGTTATTGAAGGAGTAATGTCTGGTTTAGACCCTGAATACGTAGGTAAGTATATAGCTGAGCTTAATGATCGTTTTATGATAAAGGTTGCTCAAATAGTTGAAGAAGAAATTGGTATTCCACCTTGTGAATATGCGATCATGGTTATTGGTTCAGAGGGCAGAAGAGAACAAAGCCTTAAAACAGATCAGGACAATGCTTTGATTTTAGAAAACAATTCCAACAATAAAGAATATTTTGAGAAATTCTCGGCAAAATACATTGAATATCTCCTTAATATAGGTTTTCCATCTTGTCCAGGAAATGTTATGATTAGTAACTCATACTGGAGAAGGAGTAAGCAAGAGTGGTTCAAAGAAATTACTAAATGGATGGAAAATCCAAAACCTGAAAATGTATTAAATATTAGCATATTCTTTGATTTCAGGAATGTTTTTGGTAAAGATGCTTTAATAGATGAATTATGGCAGTTTATCTTTAATAAAATTAAAACATCAAAAAATTTCTTACCCTTTCTTGCCTCAGAAGCAATAAAGTTTAGACCTCCTATTGGTTTCTTTGGTAAACTTCAAACAGAAAAGGAAGGAAAACATAAGGGAGAAATTGACATAAAAAAGTACGGAATTTTTCCTATAACACAAGGCATAAGGGTTTTATCTTTGCATAATGAAATAAGAAATACAAACACCTTTGAAAGAATAAGAAGTCTTAAAGAAATCTCTGTTTTTACATCTGAGTTTGCAAAAGACTTAGAGGAAAGCTACAGGTTTCTAATGAGCTTAAGACTAAAGTCTCAGGCTAAAAAGATAAGAAACGACCTTCCTCCAGACAACTACATAAATCCAAGGGAGCTTTCTAAAACAGAAAGAGAAATACTTAGGGAGATTTTTAAAAAAATAGAAGAACTTCAGAAGCTTCTTTTTGATAGATATAATTTGCGTTATTTCTCTTAGTTTAAAAGCTTGATTTAAAATAAATTCAAAGCTCTTTAGCAATATAGGAAAAATAATGATAAAATAAGTTGCAAATCAGTGTAAGTTTTTATAAATTTTAATAAGATGATATATATAAAAGAAGCATAAAACTATCAAATTAAGGAAGGGGGGTATGATTATGGGGCTATTTAATGGGATCAAAGGAAATATAATTACTGGTTTAGCAATAGGAATAGGTGCCTCGGTTTTAGCTCCTGTTGTTATTCCAATGTTAGCTTCCATTGCAAAGCCAGTTGCTAAAGCAGCGCTTAAGGGCGGAATAGGTGCTTATGAAAAAGGTAAAGAGATCGTAGCAGAGGTTGGAGAAATATTTGAAGATTTAGTAGCAGAGGTTAAGTCTGAAATGGCTCAAGAGAAGATGAATGAGATATCACAAACTCTGCTCAATCAGGAGGATAAGGGTTAATTGATAGAATGTTATATAGTTCATATTTCTAAAGGAAGAATTATAATAAAAATCCCTTCGGCAAAAGGTAATGAGGAATTTTTTAATTTTTTATTAGAAAAAATTAAAAAACACGAGACAGAGATGAAACTAAAGATAAACATAACGACTGGTAGTTTACTAATTGAACATGATAAAACTACAGAGGAAGTAGTGGCATTTATACAGAGTCTCTCCATATTTAATGTAAAAAAAGGCTCTGAAATAAAATCCAGTGATAAAATAATAGCCTCAATTAAGAAGAATTTTGACTATTTAGATAGAATTATAAGAAAAATCACATCAGAGAATTTAGATTTAAATAGTGCAGTGCTTTTATTCTTGATAACAAGTGCTATTTATCAGATAGCAAGAGGTAACCTGGTCTCAATCCCGTGGTATACTGCCCTATTTTATTTAAATGCACTAATATCAAAAAAATAATTTAGGAGGTATAAGATGGCAAATGAAAATGTTAACATTGAATCATCAAAGGTTGATTTCTCTGAATTGGGAGCATCTGTAAAGAGAGGAATCATTGGAGGTCTGAAATGTGTAAATGACATTGAAAATGAGATTGTTAACTTAGTAAAAAATACTGTATCTACCGCACTTAAAACTTCCAGTTCTTTAGCAACTGA
>JANXCZ010000006.1 GCA_025060075.1 Thermodesulfovibrio sp. | reverse complement strand
CTGGAGGTCCATATAAAATTAGTGAAGCTATTTTATCAGAGTCAATTGCTCTGCGAAGAAGCTTTCCTTCTGAAAGAATATGAGACTGTCCTACATACTCTTCAAGATTTCTTGGAGCCATTCTGTAAGCAAGAGGTTTTGTTTTATGAGGTTGTATAGTTTTATCAAATAAATCACTCATTTTACTTTACCAAGCATTTTTATAAAAGCCTTTAAAAGCTCAGTGTCATGATCTCCTTTTTCTCTAACAATTATGGATAGGGCAAAATAAGGAGTTAAAGGAGGTTTATATGGTCTTCTGGTTGTTAAAGCATCATAACAGTCTGCTATTGCTGTAATTCTTCCAAAAAGCTTTATTTTCTCTGCCTTCAATCCAAAGGGATATCCTCTTCCTGAGAGTCTTTCATGGTGTTGAAGAACTGCTATCAATGATTCTTCTGGAAACTCCTTATGTTTTTCAAGAATTTCATGACCTAATAAGACATGCTGTTTTATAATGTTGTATTCTGTATCACTAAGTTTACCCTGTTTATTAAGTATTTCATGGGGAATCTGGGATTTTCCTATATCATGTAAGATAGCACCCATTGCCAATTTATATACCTTATCTCTGTCCATTCCTATCTGTATTCCAAGTCCTGTCGCTAAAACTCCTACATTAACAGAGTGAGTATAAGTATAGTAGTCATAGTTTTTTAAATTCAAAAGATTATAAATTGAGTCTGGTTTACTAAGCATCGTCTCTATAATATTACTTACAACATCTCCAATCTTTTTTATATTTTCTCCACTTCTTGGCTCATTTAAAACTTGACTCATTAAAATTTTTGCTGACTCCTTTATTACTAAGCTTTTAAACTCTTCACTTTCTTCTTCTGAGATCTTATCAAGTCTCTTACTTAAAAACTCAATATATTCCTTGTATAAAGGTAAATCCTTTTTTTCAATTAAAAGATCACCATCTTCTGGTATGGTATCGTCATAAATCATAGATGGCTTTTTTATTGATGCATCGATGATTTTAATGAATCTTAGATTTTTTAATTGATAAATAGAAAAATCAACCTCTGTGCCTGATATAAGAAATTTTCTATCTATCTGATAGAAATTTTCTTTAAAGAATGAATAGTTCTTAAAGGCAACAGGAGATTCTAAAACTGTTTCCGAGGTCTTTAATGCTGAAGATTTGAGTTTTTCTATTCCTGACTCTTCTATGTAAACATAATCAATATTCTTTTCCTTTAATATCTCAAAGAATAAATTTGAAACTATATTGCCTTTATTGAAAATTTTCTTATATACTCCTGCCTCTTTGATGTAAACATCAAAAGGCAGGGGTCTATTTAGTATTATTCTATTAACATCAATCTTT
The DNA here is from genome assembly GCA_025060075.1 of Thermodesulfovibrio sp. Classification (GTDB taxonomy): domain Bacteria; phylum Nitrospirota; class Thermodesulfovibrionia; order Thermodesulfovibrionales; family Thermodesulfovibrionaceae; genus Thermodesulfovibrio. The sequence goes on along the minus strand of JANXCZ010000006.1, from coordinate 14,487 downwards.
AAAAAGTCTTTGTCCGAAATTTCTATTCTCTTTGATTTGTACTTCACTTATTTAATTATTTCAAAAAATGCCTACAAAATGGAATATTTTTTTATTCAAAACCTTTTATAATAAAAAGATGAGAGAGTATCCAGAGATATTTAAAGGATACCAAGTAGAGGCTTTTTTCACAAAAAAAATAGTAGACTTTGAAAAGTTTAAAAACTCTTTGCCATTTAAATTTTATTTACCTATTCAAAAGCATACAGACAATGTACAGATTTTAAATAACTATACAACAGAGTCTACTGTAGCAGATGCTGTAATTACAGATAGAAAAAATTTATTCATTGGAGTAAAGACTGCAGATTGCTTGCCTGTTTTGATATTTGATCCTCAAAGTAAGATTATTGGAGCTGTTCATGCTGGTTGGAGAGGAACAGCAAAAGGAATTTTAAAAAAAACTATTTGTAAAATGAGAGAAATTTATGGATGTGAGCCTAAAGACTTATTAATTGCCTTTGGTCCATATATTAAAGCTTGTTGTTATGAGGTCGGTGATGAGGTAATTGAGCAGATTAAAAAAGAAACTTTTAACGAAGAATACATCTTTCAGGTAAATGGAAAAAAACATATTGATATTGGTATAGCAAATCTTATTCAAGCCTTATCAGTAGGAGTAAAAAGGGAAAATATATGGTTTTCAAAGGACTGCACATATTGTAAAAACAATGAGTATGCTTCTTATAGATTTAATAAAGAAAAGGCAGGAAGACAATACGGAATAATAGGAATGTTATAATAATTACAAAACGGGGTGTAGCGCAGTCTGGTAGCGCGCACGGTTCGGGACCGTGGTGTCGGAGGTTCAAATCCTCTCACCCCGATAGTCCTTAACCATAACGAATTTTCATTATAATTATTAAACCAATGAGAAATAGTGAAACAGTGTTAGCTAAAATTACAGGAAACTCTTCAATCAAAAATCCATACAAAAGCCATAGTGATATTCCTACTGCCATGAAGATAAACATTGTAAGGGAAATGTCTTTGGCAGACTTTGTTTTATAAATTTTTAATACCTGTGGAATAAGAGCGGAGGTTGTAATTGCTCCCGCTATGATCCCGATAATATTACTAAAATCTATTGAAAACTCCATAATTTATGTTGTATTATTTTAGAATAATTTTAGAAGAAAATAAAAATTATGAAATCAAAAGTTGACAAAATAGAGATTTATATTCGCAAGCTAAACAAGCTTCCTACTCTATCCTATACTGCTGAAAAGATAATTAATTTAACCGCAGATGAACTAACCCATCTTGATGAGCTCGTCAACATTATTGAAAAAGATCCACCAATTATGTCAAAAGTTTTAGGAGTTGCTAACTTAATTTATCTTGGAGCTTATAAACCTATTACAAGTGTTAAAGATGCTTTATTAAAGATAGGATTTAAAACTTTAAGAAATATTGCTTTAAGTATTTCAATATTTAGTGTTTTTAAGTCCTCAAAAGAAAAAGAAGAAAGTTATGTAAGACTTTTTAGACATTCTATTGCTACAGGAACAATCTCTTCGTTTATTTCAGAAAGATTTTTAAATGAAAGTTTAGAGGAAAGCTTTACAGCTGGAGTTCTTCATGATATAGGATTTTTTGTTCTTCATTATGCCTTTTATGATTATCTAAAAAAAATTGAAAAAACTCTCTCAGAAGGTTCTGAAGCCTCTTTAAAAAAAGCAGAGGAAAAAATTCTTGGAACAACTCATTCAAAAATAGGAAAATGGTTAGCTGAGATATGGGGACTTCCAGAAATTATATGTGAGGTTATACTTTATCACAATGATATTCCTGAAAAATCTGAAAAATATTCAGAAACTATTGCCTTAGTTCAGCTTTCAAACTTCATTGCTCACCAGTTAGGTTATTACCCTCTCGAAGTTAAAACAGAACCTATACTTCATAAAGAAAGTATTTACAAAATTCTAAGTCTTCCAGAAGTAGATGAAATAATTTTAGAAGTAAAAGAAATTATTAAAGAAGTAGAAAACCTATGAGAGATTTTCTATTAAAGCTTGGCAATCTCTTAGAAATTAAAAATTTAGAAAAATTTGATGATGACCAACTAAGCACCTTAATATTACAAAACATTAAAAAAAGACTTGTTGTTGAAAAATCTCTATTTCAACTAAGTGAAGAGTTTTCCTGTGGTTCTGAACTTTCAATAAAGATTATATCTTCTATTAATCGCATTATTGATAAAATTTATTTTGAGAAAAATCTCTATAGATTTATTTCATATTGTTTTGATGAGTTTATAAAAATATTTCCTAGTGAAAACATATCATTTTTGGAAAAACATCCTGAAAAAAACTGGCTTGTTTTAAAGGTTACCTCAGGAAAAGTAAAACTAAAAGATTTTAAAAGCAGAATCTTCAATATTAACAAAACACTCTTAGGTAAGGCTTTTAAAGAAGGAAATTTTATTTATGTTCCTGATATAACAACAGATAAATATTTCAATTCAAAGCTTTCCACATTAGTTTCAATAAAATCAGTTCTTGCAGTGCCTGTAAGACTAAAAAATGAAACTATCGGAGTAATAAACTTCTCTCATCCAGAAGTTAACGCCTTTGATGAACTCAGTATTTTCTTTCTTGTATCTATGGTTCAATTTTTTTCTGCCATAATAACACTTTTTGAGCTTTACAGAGAAAATTTAGACTTTAATAAGCAATTACAAGAAGAAATAAAGAAAAAAACATTAGAATTACAAAAGACAAACAGAAAACTTTACAAAGCCTCTATCACAGACTCTCTTACAGGAATATACAATAGAAGGTTCTTTTTTCAAAGACTTGAAGAAGAATATGCGAGAAGTCTAAGACATGGAACCAACTTCTGTGTGGTTGTATTTGATCTTGATAATCTTAAAAAAATCAATGATACCTTTGGACATCCTGAAGGAGACAGAGTTCTAAAACTTTTTGCAAAGATTTTAAAGACTAATAAACGTAAAGAAGACATCGCAGCAAGAATAGGCGGAGATGAGTTTGGTTGCATTCTTATTGAAAGTTTTCTGGAAGGAGCAAAAAAAACTGCAGAAAGAATAAAGGAAAAATTTAAAAATTCATATAAAAAAGCCTTTGTTAGCGTTACTGGTGCTGTGGGCTGTATTGGTAAAGGAGAGTCTTTTAAGTTTTATAAAGACTCTAAGGAGTTCTTTGAAGATATAGATAAAGCACTTCTTAAAGCTAAAAAAATAAAAGATATAATAGGGGAAATTGAAACAAAATAAGAAAATATGATAAATTTTAAACTTGATATAAAGAGTCTTTGACTCTTTATAAAAACACACGCCTTAAAAATTCTCCGATGGTCCCGTGAGGGTTAAGGAGAAAAGGCGGAGGTAAAACCATTTTTTAGGAGGTTTTTTATGTCAGTAGTTACAATGAAAGAGCTTCTTGAAGCAGGAGCTCACTTTGGACATCAAGTCAAAAGATGGAATCCGAAGATGAAAAAGTATATCTTTGCTGAAAGAAACGGAATTCACATCATTGATCTTCAAAAGACTGTTAAAGGTATTGAAGAGGCTTACGAATTCTTAAAAAATGTTGCAGCAGATGGAGGAGGCATTCTCTTTGTTGGCACCAAAAAACAGGCACAAGATGCAATTCAGGAGGAAGCTAAAAGAGCTGGAGTTTTCTATGTAAATCATCGCTGGCTTGGAGGAATGCTTACTAATTTTTCAACAGTAAGAAAAAGCGTTGAAAAATGGCAAAGAATTGAACAAATGAAAGAAGACGGAACTCTTTATTTACACACAAAAAAAGAAATTGCAAAATATGAAAAAATAAGGCAAAAACTTGAGCTAAATCTTTCTGGAATTAAGGATATGATGGAGCTTCCGAAGGCAGTATTTATTGTAGATATAAAAAAAGAAAAGATAGCTGTTGAAGAGGCATCAAAACTTGGAATTCCTATTGTAGCCATAGTTGATACAAACTGCGATCCTGATCTTGTTGACTATGTAATACCTGGAAATGATGATGCAATAAGGGCAATAAAGCTTATCACATCTAAGATGGCTGATGCTGTAATTGAGGGAAAGGAAATCTTTAGAAAGAAACTTGAAGAGGAAGTTGAGAAAGCAGCAATAAAAGAAAAAATTCTTCAGGAAGAAGAGTATCAAAAATCAATGGACGAATACATTGAAGAGTAAAGGAGGAATGCTATGGAAATAACTGCTCAGATGGTAAAAGAACTCAGAGAAAAAACAGGCGCTGGAATGATGGAATGCAAGAAGGCTCTTGAAGCCTCAGGAGGAGATTTTAATAAAGCAATTGAAATTTTAAGACAAAAAGGACTTGCAACAGCTCAAAAAAAGGCATCAAGAGAGGCAAGAGAAGGAATCATAGCCTCCTATATTCACATGGACAAGATAGGAGTAATGCTTGAGCTTAACTGTGAAACAGATTTTGTTGCAAGAAACGAGGAATTTAAACAACTTGCTAAGGACATAGCAATGCAAATAGCAGCAACAAATCCCCAGTATATACAAAGAGAAGATATTCCTCAAGAGGTTATAGAAAAGGAAAAAGAAATTTATAGATCTCAGATAAAAGGTAATAAACCACCTCAGGTAATTGAAAAAATTGTGGAAGGCAAACTTGAAAAATTCTATGAAGAGATGTGTCTTCTTGATCAACCCTTTATTAAGGATCCAGAAAAAAAGATAAAAGATCTTATTAGTGAAAAAGTTGCTAAATTTGGCGAAAATATAAAGATAAAAAGATTTGTAAGATTTCAAGTAGGTCAGACACAGGAATGAATAAACTTCTTTATAAGAGAGTGCTTTTAAAACTTAGTGGAGAAGCCCTTATGGGTGAAAAGGGCTATGGAATTGATCCATCTACTGTAAACTACATGGCAGAAGAGATAAAGAAGGCTTATCAGCTGGGAGTTGAGATTGCTGTTGTAATTGGAGGAGGAAATATTTGGAGAGGTAGCGAAGCTCAAACGCAAGGAATTGAGAGAGCAACAGCAGACTATATGGGAATGCTCGCAACGGTAATCAATGCACTGGCTCTTCAGAATTCTCTTGAAAAACTTGAGGTTGACACAAGAGTCCAGTCAGCAATTGATATGAGACAACTTGCTGAGCCCTACATAAGAAGAAAGGCAATAAGACATCTTGAAAAAGGTAGAGTGGTAATATTTGCTGCAGGCACAGGTAATCCTTATTTTACAACTGACACAGCAGCTGCCCTAAGAGCAATTGAAATTGGTGCAGATGTTATTCTAAAAGGAACAAAAGTAGACGGAATATACTCATCAGATCCATTCAAGGATTCCAAAGCTAAAAAATTTGATATACTTACTTATATGGATGTCATAAGAGACTCACTTAAAGTTATGGATTCTACTGCAATTACTCTTTGTATGGAGAATAATCTTCCTATTGTTGTATTTAATATCAAAAAACCAGACAACCTTAAAAGAATAATTTTGGGGGAAAAGATAGGAAGTATTGTCTTAAAAGAGGTGAAACATGATGCAGGAGTTCAAGAAGAAGGCTAATGAAAGAATGAATCAAGCTTTGGAAATATTCAAAAAAGATCTGTCAACATTTAGAACAGGGAGAGCTTCTTTGGGAATCCTTGATAATATTAAAGTTGAATACTATGGCAGTATGGTTCCGCTTAATCAAGTTGCAACACTTGGAATTCCTGAACCAAGAGTCATTACAATCCAGCCATGGGACCAAAGAATGATCTCAGAAATAGAGAAAGCTATAATGAAATCAGATCTTGGTCTTACACCAATTAATGATGGAAAAATGATTAAAATAGTCATTCCACCGTTAACAGAGGAAAGAAGGAAGCAGCTTGTTAAAGTTGTCCGAAAAAGAGCTGAAGAAGCCAGGGTAGCTATAAGAAATATTCGTAGAGACATTATTGAAGAGATAAGAAAGAACGAAAAGGAAAAAAAGTTGAGTGAAGATGAATCTCGTAAAATACAAGAAGAGATACAAAAGATAACAAATTCATTTATTGAAAAAATTGACCAAGCTCTTGAGCAGAAAGAAAAAGAAATAATGGAGGTCTAAATGAATATAGAAGAGGAAAGAAAAAATAGACTAAAGAAAATGCTCAATAAAATGAAAGAACAGATTTTACAGGAAGATCGCGAAGAGATAAAAAAGTTTCAGACTGGAGAGAAAAAACAGATTGTAGAGACTGTAATGGATGATGCTGACTTAAGTGCCATTGATCTGTCAGAAGATATAAGCCTTAAACAGCTAAGCGCTCATAGAGATATTCTTAAGAAAATTGAGGAAGCTTTAAGAAAACTGGAAGAAGGAACATATGGAATATGTGAGATGTGCGGAGATGAGATTCCTGAAGAAAGACTTAAAATTCTACCATTTGCTATATACTGTAGAGATTGTCAGGAAAAAATAGAGATGATAGAAAAGTTTGAAAGCGAAGAGAGCTAATAAAATATTTTCTCTAAAAAAAGACCTTTGGAAGGGGCTGTCTGCATAGGAGATGGCCTCTTCCCTAAATCAAAAGCCTCTTTAATGGAGTCAATACTTAATTTTCCTCTTCCTACCTCAACAATGCACCCTACTAAGTTTCTTACCATATATTTTAAAAAACCGTCTGCTTCAATACGAAATTTTATAAAGTTTCCATTAAAGTGCATATCCATAAAACAAAGTTTAGTAAGTGACTCCATTGTAAAGTCATATACGGTTCTTACTTTGTTTTTTACATCTGTGCTTCCTGAAAATGCTGAAAAATCCCTTGTTCCTATAAACAAGCTTAAAGCCTTTTGCATTAATGATAAATCCAACTTCCATGGATAATGCCAAACATATCTTTGAATAAAACATGAACATTCCTCATCAAGACATAAGTAATATATATAAGATTTTTTCTTTACCGAATACTGTGGATGAAAACTATCTTCAACCTTTTCAACTTCTATTATTCTTATATCATCAGGTAATAAAAAGTTTAAAATTCTCTTAAAAACATCCAATGGCATTTTAAGTTCTGCCTTAAATGAGGCAACCTGTCCTAAAGCATGAACTCCTGCGTCAGTTCTTCCAGCTCCACGAATTTTAACTGGTTTTTTAAAAATCTTATAAAGAGCCTCTTCTATCTTTGACTGTATAGTTTGTTCTTTTTTCTGCCTCTGCCATCCAAAGTAATTAGTTCCATCATATTGAATAGTCATTTTAATCTGAATCATAGTTTAAAATTATAACATCAAAATATTATTCCTTTGAGTTGTGGTTAATATATCAAATGTCATACAAGCCATCTTTTAGAGTTTAGCTTTAAGGGTAGGTGGCTTAATAGGGACTTATAAGGAGACTGTGATATTTATCAATTATTCTTTTTACTGTTTTGTGAGCTGAGTTAAAAGCATACAGTATACTGCCTCTCTTTACTGCTATATCACCTATAAGAAAAACTCTCTCAAGATTACTCTCTCCAAACTCATCAATATCTGGAAGAGAGTCTTTAAATTTTATACCCATTTTTTCTAAGAAGTTTCTTGGTGTGCTTCCTCCAAGACAGTAAAAGATTTTTGAAAACGTCTCTCTGCGTCCATCTTGAAATATAACCCTTACTGCATCTTTTTCAGGTTCTAATGCCTTTATATCTGTTCCTAAAAAGAAAGTTATCTGATCCTTTCTCTTTTCAAGCTCTTTTAAGTTTTCCTCATTTATTCTAAAAAAACCTTTTCTTCTATAAGACAGATAAACATCACATCTTCCTGATAAAATACAAGCAAGTTCAGCAGCTGTGTTTCCTCCTCCAACAATTAATACCTTTTCTTTCTCTGGTAATTCCTTTGGAAGCTCAAAAAAAACTCTATCTTTTATTTCATCAGGTATAGGATAAGAAGGTTTCTTAGGTTTATCAAAAACCCCTGTAGCAATAACTACTATATACGATTGAGCAACTGCATTTGTACCTGCTTTGAGAATATAGTGTTGTTGTAATCTTTCAAGTCCATTAATTTCTGTATTATAAAAAATTTTTATTTTATAGTCTTTTATATATCTTTCAATCCTCTCAAGAAACTTTTCCTTTGTTTCTGTCTCAAAGAAACAAACTCCCTCCGCCGCTATATTTAATCCCTTGTAGTTTGTATCTACTCTTTTGCCCTCGGGATATAGCCTTCTTATCGTAGAACAAAAATTGCTTGATTTTTCAAAAATAGCAATATTCTCTATTTTTGCAGTCTTTAATTCAACTGCTGCAGCAACTCCTGCAGGACCTGCACCAACTATTGAAACAGCAAGCTTCTTCATAAGTTTTTTTATTATACTTATAAAATGATTTTATTTACAAACTTTTTGAAATTTTTAACGATAAATTCCTCAATTATTCTTTAAAATTTGAAAGTTTTAAATTTTTAAAAAAACTTGACAAGAATAATTTTATTATGATTTAATTTATTAACCAAGAAGGTTAAAAGGGCCATGAAGGCCATTTCAGCATTGCTGAAATGGCCTTTTTTTATTATATATTTTAGGAGGTACAGTATGCATGTCTTTATTATTCTAATTATTTTGTTATTTCTTACAATTTTAACAGAAAAATCTAATGGACAAACTTATGAACTTCCCACCTTAGAGGTAGTCTCCTCTCCAATCGTAGAGGAGATAAAACTTAACAACAGAGCAAACCAAATAACAGTTGTAACAGAAAAACAGATTGAATCAATGAATGCATTGGACATTGCCTCAGCATTAAGGAGAGTACCTGGAATCAACATTTCAAGATTTAATCTCGTTGGAAGCTATGGTGGTGCAGAAGGAGGTTCAATATTCATAAGAGGAATGGGAGCAGAAAGACCTGGAGCTGAGATAATGACTCTCATAGATGGAAGACCTGTATTTCAAGGAATTTTCACACATCCACTTCTTGATCTTCTTAGCGTAGATATTGCGGAAAGAATAGAGATTTACAAAACTCCTCAACCTGTAAAGTTTGGAAATATGTCATTTGGTGCAGTCAATATCATAACAAAAAGAAAAAAGGAAGAAGGATTTGAAACAAAATTAGGTATTACTTATGGTGAACATAATACATTTATAGGATATACAGGGCATGGTGGAAAGATAAAAGATTGGGATTATTTTATTATAGGAGGCTATAAAAGATCAGAAGGACATAGAGATGATGCTGATGGTCAGTTGGAAAGCTATTTTGTAAGATTAAGTAAAGAATTCAATAAAAGTTGGGATTTTACATTGACTGGGCTTTTTTCTGACAACTGGGGTGATGACCCAGGACGAATAAATAGTCCAAAAGGTCCTGTAACACCAAGATTCAAATCAAGATCATTAGCATTTGACCTTACAGTTTCAAATAAACTTGATTTTTCTAATGGATTTATAAAATTTTTTATAGAAGATGGAGATGTAAGATGGAGAAGGTATGATAAAGAAGGTGTATTTCATAGTAATACAGATTGGAAAAACTATGGATTTAAGATTGAGCAAAATATTAATCCAGTCAATAATCTAAATCTTACTTTAGGATTAGATTATCTAAAATATGGTGGTAAGTTCGCAGAAATAAGACCAACAAGGACAACAACCTTAGATGATACTTTCTTTTATAATTTTGCTCCCTATTTCCACTCAGACTATACAATTAATATTTCAGATATAAAACTAATTCCATCTTTTGGATTAAGATACAACAAAAGTAAAGATTTTGACTCAGAGTGGGGATTTGAGGGTGGATTAGTTCTTAGACTTAAAAAAACTGACTTACACTTTAGATATGCAAGAGGGTTTAATCTTCCAGGAGTATATGTTGTTTACTTTTATACAAGAGTATGGAATCAGGGAGAAAAATGGAAGGATATAAAACCAGAAATTATGGATAGCTATGAAGTTGGTATATCTCACATCTTTTCAGATTGGTTTAAAGCTACATTTACTGCCTTTTGGAACTTTGGTAAGGATAGATTTATCTATGTTGATAATCCCAGAAGATTTGAAAACCTTGAAAAATATAAGATTTTTGGAGAGGAGTTGACTATTAATATAAATCCAACTGAAAACACCGAATTTTTCTTTGGAATAACTCATCTTAATCCTGACAGAGAGGATATACCTCATACTCCTGAAATTTCTCTTACCTCAGGATTTAATATTTTATTGTTCAAAAAGCTTACAATAAACCTTGATTCTCAGTATGTTTCTTCAAGACTTGTCACAAATCCAAGAAAAATGCCATCCAGTGTAACAGGCAAAGTTGGCTCATATTTTGTAATAAATGGAAAAGTTGATTACAAAGTTACTGATAAGAATCCCTTTGAAAGTCATATATTCTTAGCAGTAGAAAATTTAAATAATAGAAAATATGAATATTTAGTTAACTATCCTGCACCAGGAAGAACTTTCTTTGGAGGTATAAAAATAATATTTTAAAATGATTTACGATAAAACAAAAAGATTATTTTTTGAAAAAATTTCTGAAACATGGGATGAAAAGTTTTACAATGAAAAATTAGAAAGCAAATTTTACAGTATTGTCTCTGAAATGAATTTAGAGTATGACTCATTAATTCTTGATGTAGGAACAGGAACCGGAAATCTTTTAAAACCAATTATCTCAAAATTAGGGGAAAAATCAACTATTTTTGCTATTGATTATTCAGAAAAGATGCTAAAGATTGCTAAGAAAAAGTTTTCAAAGGTAAAAAATATATTTTTCATATTAGCGGATGCTCACTTTATGCCTTTTAGAGATTATATCTTTGATACAGTTATATGTTTTGGAGTTTTTCCCCATTTTGACGATAAAGAGATTTCTGTAAAGGAGATATCGAGAATACTTAAAAAAGGAGGAAGACTTTTTATTGCCCATGCATTAAGCAGTCAAGAATTAAGGGAGCATCACAGAAAAGCACCAGAGGTTTCCAATGACTTTCTTCCCGAGCCAGATTTAATGATTAAAATATTATCTTCTGCAAACATAAAGATAAAAAGATTAGAAGATATTCCAGGAAAATATTTTTTGGAAGGTGTTAAGGAGTAGATCTATATTTATAACTTTTACAATAACTTTGATATTTACACTTTTCATTAACCAAAACTCTCATGCTTCTCACCAAAAAATAGTTGATTTAGAGGGAAGAACTATAATTATTCCTCAGAATGTTGAAAGAGTAATCCCCCTTGGAGGTGCACTTAGATTTATTGTTTATCTTGATGCCTTTGAAAAAGTTGTGGGAGTTGAGAACTTTGAGAAAAAATTTAAAAATAATCCATTAAGACCATATAGTTTAAAAATTAGTAACTATATTGACAAAATTCCATCAATTGGTGAAGGAGGTCCAGGAAAAATTCCAGACATTGAAAAATTAATAGAGTTAAAGCCTGATTTAATAATAGCAATGGGTATTGATAAAACAGTAGTTAATGCAATTGAAACTAAAACAAAAATACCTATTGTTGTACTTAGCTCCGGAGGTAGAGGATTCTTTGATGAAGATCTCGTAATTGAGTCTCTTAGACTTTTAGGTAAAATATTAAAAAAAGAAAATAAAGCAGAAAAATTAATTAAATACATAAAAAAATCAAAAGAAGACTTATTAAAAAGAACATCTGAATCAGCCTCATCGGTGAGAGTTTACGTAGGAGGTATAGCTTATGGAGGACGACAAGGATTTACAAGTACTCAAGCAGATTTTATGCCTCTTAAATGGATAAACGCTAAAAATTTAGCAGACGCTATTAAGACAAAAGGACCGGTTTTTCTTAACAAAGAACAAATACTTAAATGGAATCCTGATGTTATATTTATTGATTTAGCAGGATTAGAACTTATTGCAGAAGATCTCAAGAAAAACTATGATTTTTATAGATCATTAAAGGCAGTAAAAGAAGAAAAAATTTATTCCATTTTACCATACAACAATTATCATACAAACATAGAAATTGCTATAGCAAATTCTTATTTTATGGGAAAAATTATATATCCTAAAAAATTCAAAGATATAGATCCTAATAAGAAAGCAGATGAGATAGTATATGAATTCCTTGGTTTAAAAGGATATATGAGCAAGTTACCTCCAAAATATGGCTTTGGTAGAGTAATCCTGCGCGAAGATGGAGTATCAGTAAATTTCATTTATTAAAATAAAACCAATTTTCTTCCATTATATTCCAGTATTTCAACATCTATCTCATAAACTTCTTTTATAGTATCTGAGTCTATAACGGTTAAATCTCCGAATTTAAATATTCTTCCATTTTTCATCAAAACAAAATAGTCAGAGAATTGAATAGCAAGATTAATATCATGAAGAACAATTATAGTTAAAATATTATTATCTTTGGTAAGTTTTCTTATAAGTTTTAAAATTTCAATCTGATTTTTTGGATCAAGATGATTAACAGGTTCATCAAGAAGTAAAACCTCTGGCTTTTGAGCAAAGGCTCTTGCTATTAAAACTTTTTGAAACTCTCCACCACTTAATTCATTTATATTTCTGAAAGCAAATTTAGAAAGTCCGAATTTATTTATAGTTTCTAAGACAATTTCTAAATCAAAACTTGTTGGTTCAAAAGATATATGAGGTTTTCTACCAAGAAAAACTGCATCTAATACTTTACAAAATGGCAAAATATCAATCCTTTGAGGTAGATAAGCAATTATTTTTGAAATCTGAGATGCAGAAAAGCTTTTAATACTCTTTCCATTTAAATATATTGTCCCATTATTTGGCTTAAGAATCTTATCAATTACTCTAAGAAATGTTGACTTTCCTGATCCATTTGGACCTAAAATTGAATAAATAAAACCCTTTTTAAACTCAATATTTAACTCCTTAAGAACTTCCCTTTCTCCATATCCTACAGATAAACTTTCAACTTTTAACATTAAATTCGTCTCCATTTAAGCAATAAATAGAAGAAAACAGGAGCTCCAGCTAAGGATGTTACAATTCCTACCGGAATTATTTCAGGTGCAATTATTGTTCGTGATATTAAGTCAGATATACAAAGTATTGTTGCTCCACATAAAGCTGAATAGGGAATTAGAAATCTGTAGTCATTTCCAACAATTATTCTTACAATATGAGGCGATATTAATCCAATAAATCCAATTATTCCGAGAAATGATGTGCATACAGATACAACAAAAGCACTCATAAACATTGAAGAAATTCTTAGAAACTTTGTATTAACACCAAGACTTTCTGCAACTTCGTCCCCCCATAAAAGAGCATTATAATTCCATCGGTTGAGGAAAAAAAATATAAGAGAAAAAGATAAAGCTATGAACATTAATTTATTCTCAACCCATCCCGCCTTTCCTAAATCACCAAAAGTCCAAAAAACTGTAGCTGCAACTTGAAAATCACTTGCAAAATACTGTAAAAACATTGTTGCAGCTCCAAAAAGACTACTTATTGCCACGCCTGCGAGTATAATTGCCTCAGGAGTAATATTCCGTAAAAACGAGAGAAAAAGTATAAGAATAACTGTGAGTAAAGCACCAACTAAAGCTGATATAATAATTAGATATCTATTAAAAACTGTCACTGCTTCATTACCATAATAATGGGTTTGTCCTGCACCAAATACAATTATTGCAAAGGCTGCACCAAAGGCTGCCCCCTGGGAGACGCCAAGAGTGAATGGTGAAGCTAATGGATTTCTTAAAACATTCTGCATAACTGCTCCTGTTACACCTAAGGAAGCTCCAGCTAAAATTGCGGCTACAACACGTGTAAATCTCAAATTCCATATAACATAAGAGTTTTCAGTTTCAGTAAAAAATGCCCTATAAATTTCAACTATGCTTATATTTATTGAACCAGTCTTAATCGAAATTATGCTCACTATCAATATAGATAAAAAAAATAAAAGTCCAACTAATAGTTTAAAGTAGAGAGATTTTAGATATTGCTTTCTTAATGATGGTTCAACAAAATTTAATTTATCAGTTTTTGAAATAAAATCTCTCATTTTTCTTAACTTTAAATAACTCCCTTTTCCTTCATGCTAAAATAACTTCCGTCTCCAATTATTACATGGTCAAGGATGGGAATATCAAGAATTTCAGAGGCTTCTTTAAGTTTTCTCGTTATATCCATATCTTGTTCACTAGGGGTGGGATCTCCACTTGGATGATTATGAAGTAGTATGATAGCATAGGCTGACTCTCTTACTGCTTCTTTAAATACTTCTCTTGGATGAATCAGTGACTGATTTAGTATTCCCTCTGAAACTTTTACTTCTTTTATGAGTTTTAACTTAGTATCAAGCAAAACAGTTATAAATATCTCTTTTTTTAAACCTTTTAGTTTTGGATAATAGTATTTATAAACAGTATCTGCTGAATTAAAGAATTTTTGAGCTCCCTTTTCAGAGAGAGCTCTTCTTCCAAGTTCAAAAGATGCCTTAATCTGAGCAATTTTAGCAATGCCAAGACCTTTAAATTTTCTGAGTTCTCCTAC
>JANXCZ010000082.1 GCA_025060075.1 Thermodesulfovibrio sp. | reverse complement strand
ATTGAGTTTAAATTTCCTCATTTGTTAGAATAAATGCCGTGATTACGGGAAAAACAAGAATAATAGGGATATTTGGTGATCCCATAGAGCATACCCTTTCTCCTTTAATACATAATGAAGCTTTTCAATATCTGGGACTTGATTACTGTTATGTAGCCTTTCATGTAAAGAAGGATAAACTTAAGGAAGCAGTAGAAGGTATAAGGGCTTTGAATATAAAGGGTGTCAATATTACGGTACCTCATAAGGAAACAGTAATTCAATATATTGACGAACTTTCAGAAGAAGCAAAAGATATTGGTGCAGTAAATACAATCCTAAATAAAGAAGGGATATTAAGAGGATTTAATACAGATGTAAATGGTTTTATTTTATCTCTCAAAGAAGAAGGAATATCAATTAAAAATAAAAAATTTCTCATTCTTGGAGCAGGTGGAGCTTCAAAGGCTATAGTTTACGGAATTTTAAAGGAAGGTGGAAAAGTTTACATTTACAATAGAACACTATCTAAGGCTATTGCTATAAAGGAAAAATTCAAAGATCATGGATTTATTGAAATTGTTGAAGTTGATAAATCTTTAACTGAAAACATTGATATAATAGTAAATGCAACATCACTTGGTTTAAAAAAAGATGATCCTATGCCACTAAATCCTGAGTTAATAAAACCAAAGCATGTTTATTGTGATATTGTTTATCCTGAAACACCTTTAATGAAAGAAGCAGAGAGAATTGGATGTAAGGTTATTGGGGGTATTGGAATGCTTCTATGGCAGGCTGCATTTGCCTTTAAAATATGGACAGAAGTTGAAGCTCCTATTGATATTATGAGAAAAACTTTGGATAGAGTATTGACAAAAGGTTAATTTTTTGATACAAAACATTAAATGATTCTTGGTGTAGAGATAGAACCCTCTTCTGTCAGAGTAGCTCAATTAAAGAAAAAATACGAACTTATTCAGTGGGAAATCTTTGAGCTTCAGGAAGTAATATTTAGTTCAGAAGGCATTATTGAAAGTGATAATTTAATAAAAACTCTCATGAAGATTCCATCAGTATTTAATCTAAAAAATCCAAAAGTAGCATTAGCTATTTCAGGTCCTACCTATACCGCTGTAAAAATAATTCAAGTTCCTTATATAGATAAAGAAGAAATTACTTTAAATCTTCCAATGGAGCTCGACAAGTATATTCCTTTTAGCGTGAAAGAGGTATACTATGATTTTCATATACTTGAGCAATCAAAAGATAAAAGATTATCGGAAATACTTGTGGCAGTAGCCAATAAACAAATAGTAAACGATTATATAAAGATTTTTGAAAAAGCAGGCATTAATTTAGTGCTTATAGATATTGGTTCTTTGGCTTTATATAACATATATAATCTAAACTACAGTGATGTTGATACAGTAGCCGTAATAAATATAGGAGAGAATATTATTAACTTTGCAATCTCAAAGAAAAATAAGCCACTTTACATAAGAGATAGTACTTTTTCAATAAATATTGATATAGATAAAGCTAAGGATGAGGAAATAAGACAGTTTGCTGATGAGATTTCTGCAGAAATTTATAGACAGATTGAGTATTTTAAAAGTTTTATGTTTGAAGAATCTGTAAAAAAAATATATATTACAGGATTTGCTTTAAATTATCCATTATTTATTTCATCAATTGAAGAAAGACTTGAACAAGAGCTAGTCATATTTGATCCTTTTAGAAAAATCAAGATTAATAAAAAAATTTCACCAAAAATGCATAAATACGCAAACATAGCTTCTATATCAATAGGACTGTCTTTAAGGGGGACAGAGAAAATAAAATGATTAAGATAAATCTTTTATCAAAAAAAGATATAAAAAAGTTAAACAAAAGGGATCAAATACAAGTTTTGGGAGAAATAGTTAAAAGAATTTGGATTCCTTTTATAATAACAGTTGCTATTGTGTTGGCTATTTTTGCCTATTTTGAGTATTTAAAATCAGAGTATCAGAAGGAGATAGAAAAACAAAAACAGCTTCTTACATCTTTACAAAAAAAGATTGCAGAAATAAAAAGATTCGAAGCGATGAATAAAGATATAGAAAACAAAACAAAATTAATTGAAAGTTTCAAAAAAATGCAGTCAGCACCGGTAAATATTCTAAGCACAGTGGTAAAGAAGCTTCCAGAGGGAGTATGGCTTACAGGATTACAGTTTGATGATGCAGTTACAGTTGAAGGAATAGGATTTTCAAACTTAAACGTAGTTGCGTTTGTTGATAATCTTAAGTCAACTCCAGAGTTACAAGATGTTTATCTTGTAGAGTCTCAACAGACTGAGTTTGAAAAACAGTCAGTTTACAAGTTTATTGTAAGATTTAAGTTAAGAGTATAAAGGATGGATTGGGAAGATCTTTCAAAGACTAAGAGAATTAGTTTGATGATACTTCCGTGTCTTTTTATCTTTGCTCTATTTAGTTCATTTTATCTTTTACCAAATATTGAAAATATTGATAAACTTAAAAAGGAAAGAGATAGTTTAAAAGAAGAGATAGATAAAGCAAACATGATAGTTAATAGATATGAAGAATTGAAAGCCTTAAATGAACAACTTCAAAGAAAGATGGAACTACTTAAAAGCCTTCTTCCAAGGGAGACAGAGGTTTCTGATGTACTAAAAAAGATTTCAGAGATAGGATTACAAAAAGGATTGGTTATATCATCTTGGAAACCGAAAGAAAAAAAGATACACTTATCAAATGAAGTTTATGAAATTCCAGTAGAGGTTACAATGCATGGTAGATATCATATACTTGGGACATTTTTTGCTGATATTACAAAAATAGAAAGAATAATTAATGTAAAAAAAATGGAAATAAAAAAAGGTGAGAAAGATCCAACAATGCTTAATATAAGTTTGACAGCTGTTACATATTCTTTAATACCTGAAGAAGAGAAAAAAAAGATACAAAAGGCCCAAAAATGATAAACAAAAAGTTTTTATTTTTTGGAATTTTAATATTTATAATCTTAGGAGCAGCAATATATTTTATTTTTTTTGAAAAAAAGCAGATGAAAGAGGAAAAAGTTCAAATTTTTGTAAAAAAGCCATCAATAAAGACAAATATACAAGAAGTTGTATTTCCTACATACTCCTATGATGCTCAAAAATTAAGAGATCCTTTTGCTCCATTAATTGTAAAAAGAGAAGAAATGAAAAAAGGAGTTTCACCTCTAGAAATTTATGATATAGAGGAGCTTAAACTTACAGGAATTGCAAAAGATAAAAAGGGTAGTTTGGCACTTATTCAGGTACCTGATGGAAGATTTTATATCTTAAAAGAAAACGATAGAATAGGATTTAGCGGAGGTAGAGTAGTTAGAATTCTAAAGGACAGTGTTGAAATAAAAGAAAACAATAGAAAGGTTAGGTATTTAAAGCTTAGACCGGAGGAATAAATGATAAATAAAATAACAGTTTTTTTATTCTTTATACTTTTTTTTACATCAAAATTAATGGCTAATGAACTTATAAAAAATAATGAAATCAAAGCAGTAATCTCTGAAGGAGATACTCTAAAAATTCACCTTTCAGAAAAAGCAGATTATAGATTAATTTCTCAAGAAGATCCTTTTAAGATAAAAATAGAGCTTAAAAATACAGCTCCTGGAGTTTTAAATAAAAAGATCTTTTTCAGAGAGGGTATTGTAAGTGAGATTTCAGCTCAAATACAAAGAAATAATACTGTTTTAGATATTCTTCTTGTTGAGCCTTTAGAGTATGAAGTAAAAATTGAAAAAAATGTTTTGATTGTTTCATTTATTTCTTCAAATGATTCCTTATCTCAGCAAACAAAGGCAGAAAGAATAATAGAAATCTTAGCTGATGAAACAGAAGATGGCTTTAAAATATCAATTTACGGAGACGGTGAACTTCCAGAACCATCTATATCTAAGGTTGATGATTACATTAATGTTAGTTTTTCAGGTATAACCTTAGATGCAGAGTTGCCAAAAGAGATTCCAGTATCTGTAAGTAAAATAGCAGATGAGCTTGTATTAAGCTTTTTATATGGAAAAGAATTTGATATTAAGGCTATTTATCTTGGAGATGAAATAATACTTGATATTAAGAGAATAAAAGAAACTAAAATTTCCAAAGCTCAAGAAAAAAATAACATTGAAAAATCTATCCAAAATGCTATCAATGAGGAAAGAACTATTTCTCTTGATCTTCAAGATGCTGATATTGTAGGAGTTTTTAGGCTTCTTGGAGATATAGGAGGCTACAATATTGTCATCCATCCTGATGTAAAGGGTAAGGTGACATTGAAGCTCATAAATGTTTCTTGGAAACAGGCATTTGATGTGATATGTAAAACTTTTCAACTTGAAAAAAGCATTGAGGGAAATATAATCAGGATCGCACCTATTAAAGTTTTTCAAGAAGAAAAAAAACTTGAAGCAGAAATAAAGGATCTTTTAAAAAAAGCAGAAGATGAACAGTTTCGCATATTCGTCTTAAAACATGCTTCTGCAGATAAAGTAAAAGGAACAGTAGAAGGAGCAAAGATTCTTTCTCCAAAAGGTACAATATCAATAGACGAAAGAACAAGAGCAGTAATAGTTAAAGATATTCCTTCTGTTTTAGATCAGATTGCAACTATTGTAGAAAATCTTGATAAACCAACAAGACAGATACTTCTTGAGACAAGAATTATAGAGATTTCAAGTAGTTTTTCAAAAAGTATTGGATTTGAATGGGGTATTAGGTGGTCTCCTTCGGATACAAGAACAACAATAGTTGGCTCAGTAGCAGGACAATTAGAGGCTCCTGTTGCAGGAGGTAGAGCGCCATTGGCTATAAATCTGCCTGCTTCAACAGGAAATGTTACCGCACCAACTGCTGCTTTTACAATCGGATATCTTAATCCAAGTCAGACATTTGCTCTTGATTTGAGAATCTCAGCGCTTCAGCAGTCAGGAAAAGGTAAGGTTATATCAAATCCAAAGGTTATTACTCTTGACAATCAAAAAGCAAAAATTGTTCAAGGAGCCAGCATTCCTTATGGAGAAAAAGATGTGCAAAGTGGTCAGATATCAACTAAGTTTAGAGATGTGGCAATAATAGTTGAAGTAATACCCCATCTTATTGATGATAAATCCATGCTTCTTGATTTAAGCGTTATTAAAGAAGATCTTGTAGAGTTTATAAATATAGGAGGAGTTTATGCTCCAAGAACAACAAAAATAGAGGGTAATACTAAGGTCTTTTTGAGAGATGGAGAGACTATTGTTATAGGAGGAATATATAAAAAGACAGACACAATGACAGAATCAAAGGTTCCAGGTATTGGAGATATTCCTATAATCGGTGAGTTATTTAAAAGTCGCGGAAGAGATGAGTCTCTGTATGAAGTGATGATTTTTGTAACTCCAAGAATTTTAAGATATGATTAATAAAGCTGTAAATATTTTACATAAAATTAACAATATTTGGGTTGAATTTTATGTATTATTTACTTATGAAATTCTATAATTTTATTGTGAGTAAGTATTCTCCTTAAAGGAGGTGAGAAGTTTTAAACTTTATAAGAGCTTCCTTAGGAAGCTAATATTTTATGTAAGGAGGAAGAAATGAGAAAACTATTTTTGAGAGACGAAAGAGGTTTTACACTCATTGAGCTACTCATTGTTATCGCAATTATTGCAATTTTAGCCTCAATTGCCATTCCTCAGTACATGAAGTATCAACAAAAAGCAAAAGTTTCCTCCTATGCAGAACCAATGGCAAGAGCATGTATGATGGATGCAACTGCATACTGTGTTGAAAATCCAGGTACTTCTCCAATTCCTGTAGAAAGTCTTAAAAATTGCTCACAGGCTAATATCCAAATCTCAACTCCCGGTGGTACTGTAATATTAACAGGCAACGACAGTATTACATGTGATTCTACAGGTTCAGTTACTGCGGGTGTTGTAACAGGTTCTTTAGCTGGAGTAGATTCTTATAAGGCAATATGCAGTGTTCAAGCTGGTGGATTTAAATGTGAGGTTAAATAATTAAAAAAGGGCAGGACTTACCTGCCCTTTAAATTTTTAATAAGAACCTCTATTTAATGAATTTTAAAGATTTTTTTCTTCTTGCTATTTTTTCCCTAATTGCCTTTGTTTACATATTTTCTTTACCTCCAGTTCTTTCAACAGGTGATGGAGGAGAGCTTATAGCAGCCTCATATGGAGTTGGAACTCCCCATCCATCAGGTTATCCTCTTTATGTTCAACTTGGCAAGTTATTCAGTTTTTTACCGA
>JANXCZ010000029.1 GCA_025060075.1 Thermodesulfovibrio sp. | reverse complement strand
TAAGTTCCTTAGATGTATAATCAATTTTGAGCATCGGCATTATTCTTGTTGTTACTGCTTGATAAAAGACTGAAAACATTCCACTTATCATTGCCTGTGAAGCTATAATCGTGGCTAATAAACTCAAAATTAAAAAAGGGATATAAAGGAATGAAGAAAAATTTAAAACCATCTCAAAGAGAAGATTTTTAATTTCTGGATTTCTAAGGAGAAAAGCACCTTGTCCAAAGTAGTTTATAAAAAGAGCAAAAAATACCATTATCCAAGCCTTTCTTATAGGTTTTGCCCCAAGATGTCCCATATCAGCATACATTGCTTCAGCACCTGTTGCACAGAGAATAACCTCTCCTAAGACAAGATACCCCTTCCATCCATTATTTATAAGAAACTCTATGGCATAATAAGGATTTAATGCTTTTAAAACTTGAGGAGTTAATAAAATTGAATAAAATCCTAAGACAAACAGAGATAAAAACCAAATGAACATAATAGGACCAAAGGTTGAAGAGACTTTTTCTGTTCCTTTTTTCTGAAAAAGAAATAATAAGATAGCAATTGCAATTGCTATAAAAACTATAACTGTCTGGGAAATTCCCTCAAGGCCAGGAATAAAAGCAGTTCCTTCAACGGCACTTAAAATACTTATTGCAGGAGTTATAACCCCGTCACCCATTAAAAAAGAAACTCCAATCAAAGCTAAAAATGAAACGAAAGCTTTTGCTTTATTTGATTTTGAAAGAGATTTAAATATCTCTGAAAGCACTATTGTACCACCTTCTCCTCTTATACTTAGATTCATAGCAAGTAAGTTATACTGAACAGTTGGAATAAAGATTAAAGTCCAAAAAACAAGAGAAAGAACTCCTAAAACATTTTCAGGAGTTGTTTCAAGTATTAAAAAAGCAACTGTCAAAGTGTATATGGGACTTGTACCAATATCTCCAAAAACAAGACCAAGAGCTTTAATTACTCCACTCATGAGGTTTTATTATATATTGATAAAATTATTTTGTGTAAAATTTTTTTGATAGTTTAAATCTCTCTTGACAAATTAGAAAAAAATTTATAAACTCTCTATACGAAAAAATCTTTTGGGGGGCGTTTATGGATAGGGAAACAATCTATGAAGGATTGGTACGTCGTGGGGTTTCAAGAAGAGACTTCCTTAAATTCTGCGCTACAACAGCCGCGCTCTTAGGATTGTCCTCCTCATATGTGCCACAGATTGTAGAGGCAATGGAGAAAAAAGAAAAGCCAGTCGTTGTCTGGCTACACTTTCAAGACTGCACTGGATGCAGTGAAAGTGTGCTAAGGGCAACGAAACCAACAATTGGTCAGATTGTTCTTGATATTGTATCTCTTGAGTATCATGAAACCATAATGGCTGCAGCAGGCCATCAGGCTGAAAAATCCCTTCATGATGCAATTAAAAAGTACAAAGGTAAATATCTTACCGTAGTAGAAGGTTCCATCTCTCAGAAAGATGGAGGAATTTATTGCTGTATTGGAGGAAGATCATCTGTTGATATTATGAAAGAAGTAGCAAAAGATACAGCAGCTATTATTGCTTTAGGTAATTGTGCAACCTTTGGAGGCATACCACAGGCAAAGCCTAATCCTACAGGTGCAATAGGTGTTATGGATCTCATTAAGGACAAACCAATAGTTAATCTTGCAGGATGTCCACCAAATGTTGAAAACTTTACTGCTACACTGGTATACTACCTTACCTTTGGCAAGCTTCCTGCCTTAGATAGACTAAAAAGACCTCTATTTGCCTATGGAATACTTATTCATGACAACTGTGAAAGAAGAGGATACTTTGATACAGGACAGTTTGCTAAATCATGGGGAGATAAAAATCACAGGTTGGGATACTGTTTATATGAACTTGGATGTAAAGGTCCTTTCACATATCATAACTGTCCTACCATAAGATGGAATGATGGTGTAAGTTGGCCTGTAATGGCAGGACATCCATGTGTTGCCTGCTCTGAACCAAAATTCTGGGATGCTTATGCTCCATTTTATGCAGACTCTAAGAGTAGCTTCTTTGCGAAAGCAACAAAGATCGGACTTGGGGCTATGGCAGTAGCCGGTTTAACTAAAAAAGAAAATAAGGAATAAATAAAGGGGGCATCTATGGCAAGATTAGTAATTGATCCAGTAACAAGAATTGAAGGACATATGAGATGTGAGGCAGTGGTTGCCGATGGAAAGGTAAAGGATGCCTACTCCTCCTGTACAATGTGGCGTGGAATAGAAGTAATAATGAAAGGAAGAGACCCAAGAGAGGCATGGGTTTTTGTTCAAAGACTTTGTGGTGTTTGTACCACAGTTCATGCAATAGCCTCAATAAGAGCAGTAGAGGATGCCTTAAAGATTAAAGTCCCAAGAAATGCGGACCTTATAAGAAATCTCATAATGGGAAATCAGTGCGTGCAAGACCATGTTATTCATTTCTATCATCTTCATGCTCTTGATTGGGTTGATGTTGTTTCAGCTTTAAAGGCTGATCCAGCAAAAACATCAGAGCTTGCAAAGAGTATATCTTCTTGGCCTAATAACTCAACAACCTATTTCAAGGCTGTGCAAGATAAACTTAAAGCTTTTGTAGAAAGAGGACAGCTCGGAATATTTAGCAATGGTTACTGGGGACATCCAGCTTACAAGCTTCCACCTGAGGCAAATCTATTAGCAGTTGCTCATTATCTTGAAGCTTTAGATTGGCAAAGAGAAGTTATAAAGATGATGGCAATCCTTGGTGCTAAGAACCCACATCCTCAGACATTCCTTGTTGGTGGAATGGCAATTCCAATAGATCCAGAAAGTCAGAATGCTATTAATGCTCATACAATTGCAGCACTTAATAAGTATGCTGATATGGGAATTGAGTTTGTTGAGAAAGTTTACATTCCAGATCTTATTGCAATTGCTTCATTCTACAAGGACTGGACAAAATATGGTGGAAATTCAAACTTCCTTGCCTGTGGTGAGTATCCTGAGGCAAGTGGAAAACTATGGTTACCCGCTGGAGTTATAAAGAATAGAAACCTTAAAGAAATATATCCTCTTGATCATAAGAAAGTAATGGAGTATATAACTCGTTCTTACTATACATACTCAAAGGGTGATAAAGTAGGACTTCATCCTTGGGATGGTGAGACAACACCAAACTATACAGGACCAAAACCACCATATGAGTATCTTAATGTTGATGGAAAATACAGCTGGGGTAAGGCACCAAGATATGAAGAACTTCCAATGGAAGTAGGTCCTCTTGCAAGAGTTCTTGTAGCCTATGCATCAGGTCATAAAGAAGTAAAAGAAGTAACTGATATGGTAATGAAAAAACTTGGAATAGGTCTTAATGATATGTTCTCTACATTAGGAAGAACAGCTGCAAGAGGAGTTATAGCTCTTGTTACTGCATACAAGATAAAAGACTTTATCAGCGAACTTGCAGCAAACATTAAGAAAGGTGATTATACAATTGCTAACACTGAAAAGTGGGATCCAAAGACATGGCCTCAAGAGGCAAAAGGTGTAGGTTGGCATGATGCTCCTCGTGGTGCACTTTCTCACTATATTGTAATCAAGAATAGAAAGATTGAAAACTATCAGATGGTTGTTCCTTCTACATGGAATCTTTCTCCAAGAGATCACAAAGGAGTAAGAGGACCTGTAGAGGAAGCTTTAATAGGAACTCCAGTTGCTGATGCAAAACAACCTCTTGAACTCTTAAGAACAATTCATTCCTTTGACCCATGCATGGCATGTGGTATGCATGTTATTGAGGTAAAGGAAGAATAAAAGATAGAATAAAACTACAAATTAAGCCCTCCTCATGTAGGAGGGCTTTTTAATTGGAGATAAAATGGAAATTGGAGTAATTGGTGTAGGAAATATATTAATGCAAGATGAAGGAGTTGGACCGAAGGTTGTTGAAATTTTAAAGAGTAGTTATAAATTTGAACCAGAAATTGAGATTATTGATGGTGGAACCTTAGGTCTTGATCTTCTTCCATATATTGAAAAATATAAGAAAGTTATAATAGTTGATGTTGTTGACTTTGGCAAAGAACCAGGATTCATAAAAGTATTAAAAGGGGAAGAAATACCGCCTTATTTAAAAACAAAGCTTTCTGTCCATCATGTCGGTATTCAGGATCTATTGGAAGTGGCAAGACTTCTTGGAATCATGCCAAAGGAGTTAGTTCTTGTGGGAATTCAACCACAGTCTATTGACCTTGGACTTGACCTCACTCCTATTTTGGTTGATAAACTAAAAGAATTGATAAATGAAATTTTATTAATACTAAAAAAATGGGGTGTTAAATGTGTCTTGCTATCCCATCAAAAATAATAGAAATTGAAGATACAATGGCAACAGTAGATGTTATGGGATTAAGAAAAAAGATAAGTCTTTTGCTTTTACCAGAAGAACCTAAGATTGGAGACTATGTTTTAGTTCATGCAGGATTTGCGATAAATAAGATGGAACCCAATGAGGCAGAGGAAGCTCTTAAGCTCTTTAGAAGAATATTCAAAGAGATGGAGGAAAGACAAAATTGGCAGACAGACTTTTAGACTACAGTGGACTTAAATGTCCCTATCCAATTTTAAAGCTAAGTGCCCAGTATCCCCAATTTAAAGAGGGTGAAATTGTAGAAGTAATTGCAGATTGTCCCACCTTTGAAAAAGATATAAAGGCTTGGTGTCAAAAACTTGGCAAGACTATCATTAACATAGAAAGACGTGAAGAAAAAATTAAGGTAACAATAAGGATTTAATAATGTCTCAAGGAATAGTTTGCACAGAAGGATGCTTTATTAAGTGTAAAAACTTTTTTTGTGAACATGGACAAAAGTTAAGTGAACTCCTTCATCTTTGCTCAAATGTAATAGAGAAAATTAGTAAAGGAGATACACGACAAAAAATAGATATAAAAGTAGAAAGATATTCACTACAAAGGCTTATTGACAGTATCAACAGGTTGTCAAGGGAAATTGAAGATTTAATAAACCTCAATCATGAGCTTGCTATAGGAATATGTGAACATTTTGATGTTTTAAGAAGGCTTCAAGAGGGTGATTTTTCAGCCAAAGCATCTGAGGACTCTCCAATAGAAATTGTAAAGATGTTAGGAGAGCTTATAAATAAGCTAAGAGACAGATTTATAGATTACATAGACAAGATAAAAGAACAACATAGAGAGATGGTTAAGATATATGAACAGGAAAGAGTAATTTTGTCAAGCATAGGAGTTGCAATTTTAATTACTGAAGAAGATATGACAGTTGAGTTTGTAAATGAAGAGTTTGAGAGATTAACAGGATATACTAAAAAGGAAGTTGAAGGTAAAATGAAATGGAGTGATTTTATCTCAGAGGATGTCCTTGATAAAGTGGTTGAGTATCATAAGTTAAGAAGAATATCACCTTCCTTAGCACCAAATCAGTTTGAGATTAAGATAAAAGACAAAAGTGGAAACATAAAGGATGCTTTGATTACAGTTGCGATGATACCATATACAAAGAAATCTATCAAATCAATAATTGATATAACAGAAAGAAAGAAAATACAAGAACAACTCCTTCACTCACAAAAGATGGAGGCTCTCGGTGTCTTGTCTGGAAGAATAGCCCATGAGTATAAAAATATACTTACAGGAGTATTGGGTTTTGCTAGTATACTTAATAATAAAATACAAGATGAGAATCTAAAAAAGTATGTTCAAAGAATTGTTGAAGCAGGAGAAAGAGCAAAAGAGCTATCAAACACACTTCTTGCCTTTAGTAGAAAAGAAGAAATCAGTGTAACCACAAAAGTAAGTCTCAATAAGTTTCTAGTTCATTACTCAGATTTTATCAAATCAATAATTGGAAAAGATATTGAGTTAAAGCTTAATTTACCGGAGACAGAAGTTCTCTATGAGATAGAACCCACACATCTTGAGGTAATTCTTTTAAATCTTATAACAAATGCAAGAGATGCTATGCCAGAAGGAGGAGAGGTTATCTTAAGCCTTAATGAAATTTATCTTAATATGGATTATCAATATACGCATCCACTTGTAAAGCCAGGTGATTATGTTGTTTTATCGGTGTCTGACACTGGAGTAGGGATGGATGAAGAGACAAAACAAAGAATATTTGAGCCATTCTTTACAACAAAACCTAAGGGTAAAGGAACAGGTCTTGGTCTTTCAACTGTTTATGGTTTAGTAAAAAGATATAATGGACATATTCATGTATATAGTGAGTTAGGTAAGGGTACTACTTTTAAGATATATCTTCCTCAAAAAATTAAGAAAAGCATTAACTCAATTGATAAGGAAAAGTTGAAAGGCAGTGAAACACTGCTAATTGTTGATGATGATGCTCATGTAAGACAGTATCTCGCATCATTTTTTAAAGAATACGGTTATCAGGTATATGAAGCTGAAAATGGGGAAAAAGCAGTTGAGATATTTAAGGAAAATAAAGATAAAATTAATCTTTGTCTTGTTGATTTTGTTATGCCTAAGATGTCAGGAATAGAGGTAAAAAAAGTTATAAACAGTATCAATCCTAATACAAAGGTAGCAATAATGAGCGGAAATCCTGTGAATTTGAAAGATTTTATTACTATAGAAAAATCAATATCTCCTGAAGAAATACTGTTTAAAGTAAGAACTATACTTGATGAAAAGGAGTAAGGCATATGGTAAGAAATGACCGTTGGATTAGGGAGATGGCACGTAAAGGAATGATTGAGCCTTTTGAG
Organism: Thermodesulfovibrio sp.; assembly: GCA_025060075.1. Classification (GTDB taxonomy): domain Bacteria; phylum Nitrospirota; class Thermodesulfovibrionia; order Thermodesulfovibrionales; family Thermodesulfovibrionaceae; genus Thermodesulfovibrio. Next base: position 18,924 of record JANXCZ010000029.1, on the reverse strand, counting down.
GAAGGATTGGTAAGAGAAGGTGTTATATCCTATGGAGTAAGCTCCTACGGATATGACATGAGAGTTGCTGATGAGTTTAAGATTTTTACTAACATAAATAATACTGTGGTAGATCCAAAAAATTTTGATCCCAAAAGTTTTGTGGAGTTTAAAGGAGAGGTATGTATAATTCCACCAAACTCCTTTGCTCTTGCACGTTCTGTTGAGTATTTTAGAATTCCAAGAGATGTTCTTGTTCTTTGCATTGGTAAGTCAACTTATGCAAGATGTGGAATTATAGTAAATGTGACTCCTCTTGAGCCAGAGTGGGAGGGGTATGTAACTATTGAGATATCAAACACAACTCCCCTTCCTGCAAAAATATATGCAAATGAGGGTATTGCTCAGCTAATTTTTATCAAAGCAGATGATGTATGTGAAGTCTCATATGCAGACAGAAAAGGTAAGTATCAGGCTCAAAAGGGAATCGTCCTTCCAAAGATATGAACTTAGATAGAGTAATTGTTGCTCTTGATTTTTCAAATAAAAAAGAAGCATTAATGATTGTTGACAAGCTTGATGAACTAATAGAGTTTTATAAGGTAGGATTTGAGCTTTTTGTCAGTGAAGGAGTTGATATTCTAAGGAGTCTTAAAAAGAGAAATAAAAAAGTCTTTCTTGACCTTAAACTTTATGATATTCCAAATACTGTAATGAAAGCTTTGAAAGTTATTTTAACATATGGAGTAGATATGTTGAGTCTTCATACAATGGGTGGATTTGATATGCTAAAAAGAGCAAAAGATGTTTTAGAGGAGGCAAAAATAAAGGAAAATATAACATTAAAACTTTTAGGAGTTACAGTTCTTACAAGCCTTGACAGCGAAACGCTAAGAGAAATATATGACTTTAATCTTAGTGTTTCCTCTCTTGTAAAGAGACTTTCAATAATTGCAAAAAAAGCAGGTCTTGATGGAGTTATAGCCTCTGCCCATGAGATATCTGTAATAAGAGAAAACTGTGGAAAAGATTTTCTTATAGTAACTCCAGGAGTAAGATTAGAAAAACTTCCTTATGATGATCAAAAAAGAACTGTGACTCCAAAAGAGGCATTTATGCTTGGAGCAGACTATATTGTTATTGGAAGAGCTCTTACCTATTGTCAAAATCCAAAGGGAGTTCTTATAGATATTTTTTCATAGGAGTTTTTATTGTATAATTTCATAAAAGTTTTATGAAAATCATTCTTTGCACAGATAGAGACTCTCTGTGTAAGCTTATCTCAGACTTCCTAAAGGGAGAGGTTGAGTTTCTTGAGTTTTTGCCAATAAATAAAGAGCTTGTTGATAATATCTATAAAATAAATCCTGACTTGATTTTGTTTGACCTTTGTAAAAAAGGAAAGCTTAAATGGAAACTCATTGAAAACCTTACCCGTGTGCCATCATTAAGAGAGAAACCCTTAATTGTTATTCTCAATAGAAAATTAAAATCGCAAATAAGAAAACTCTGTGAGTTTGAAATTTTTGATTATCTTATTGAAGATTTTCTTAAATGTGAATTATTAATGAAAATAAGTAAAACAAGAGAAATTCTGGATTTAAAGAAAGAGTTTGAGAGACTTCTCACGAAAGATCCTTTAACAGGTGCTTACAATAGAAGATTTTTAATGGAAAGAATTCAGGAGGAAATAAATTGGTGCTACTTTTATAAAGAATCTCTAAGTTTAGCCTTATTTGATATAGATTTTTTTAAAAAAATAAATGACACCTATGGGCATCTCTCTGGAGATAGAGTTTTAATTGAACTTGTTTCATTGGCAGGTAAGTGTTTACCCAGTAGAGTTACCATAGGAAGGTATGGAGGGGAGGAGTTTTGCGTAATTATGCCTTCTACAAATGAAAAGGAAGCTTATGAGATTTGTGAGAATTTTAGAAAAATAGTTTCAGACTCCACATTTTATACCTTCTCCGGTGAAGCTATAAATTTATCAATAAGTATTGGAGTTACAACATTATATGGAGAGGATTTAGTAACGCCAGATGAATTAATCCAAAAGGCAGATATAGCACTTTATAAAGCAAAAAGATTTGGAAGAAATAGAGTAGTTATTGAGCCTTTTGTAGTAAAATAGTATTTGGAAATAATTTAAAGAAAGGAGAAGGCCTATGAATATGAAAATATTTACTAAAAAAACCATTGTATTTGTTTTAGTTGTTTTAATTCTTTTTACAGTTGCATGTGCACAACTTCAAAGACAACACTATGAAGGTGCTGCAGCAGGTGCGGTTGTTGGAGGAGTTGCAGGTGCGCTTCTTGACAAAAAGAATCCATGGCGTGGTGGTGTAATTGGTGCTGGTCTTGGAACTGTCTTTGGTGCGACAATTGCTGATATTTCAATTAGAGGCTCAAGAGAAGCATATCAAACTGGAAAGCCTGTTGAATACCGAACAGAGGATGGAAGAGGTTACTATAGAGCTGAGCCTACAAGCGATTATTACTATAAAGATCCTTATACCAAATGTAGAAAAGTGAGTGAAAAAATATGGGAAAATGGAAAACTAATTAAGGAAACTGTAAAAGAAGTTTGTGAATCTGAAAAACATGAAAAAACCTACTAAAAGTAGATATGAAAGAGAGGCTTATTCAATTAATTTATGAGAGGGCTTTTAAATATTCTGAAACTCCTGTTTTTCGTCTTACTTCAGGAAAGTTAAGTAATTACTACTTTAACTGTAAAGCAGTAACTCTTTCTCCTGAAGGAATGTATCTCATTGGAAACATTATCTATGAAATGATTGAAAAATTAGATGTAAAGGGAATTGGAGGACTTACTCTTGGTGCTGATCCCATAGCGAATGCTGTAGCTTATACTTCTTATTTAAGAGGAAATCCTATAGAAGCTTTTGTTGTAAGAAAAAAAGCAAAAGAACATGGCACTATGCAGTGGATTGAGGGAAATATAAGTGAGGGAGACAGTGTGGTTGTGGTAGATGATGTTATAACAACAGGAAGTTCAACTATTGAGGCAGTATCTCGTCTTAAGGAAGCAGGAGTTTTTGTTAAAAAGGTGGTGGTTCTTGTTGATAGACAAGAAGGTGGAAGGGAAAACATACTAAGATTTCTTACAGAATGCGGATTTCCTGCTGCTTTAGAAGCAGTAGTATTAAGAGATGAAGTAATGCAGTTTAGGAAGTGAGTAGAAAGATAAGGTTTCAATGTGTAATGAGTTGCTCCTATCTTTGTTGTGGAGGAGCAACAATTGTTACTATAAAAGAGATTGAAAAACTTTATAGATTTTTTCCTCTTACCATAGGATTTAGAAAGATATATCCTTTTGATTCTTATCATAAGAAGTATCTTGAGGATTTTGCCATCAAATACAAAGGCTTTTATATTATCGGAGATTTTATAGCAGGAAATAGATTAAAAAAAAGATGTAGGTTGATTAAAGATTCTTTATGTTCAATACATGAAAACTTTAAACCACTTCAGTGTAGTGTTATTCCATTTTCAGTGACTTTTCCTGAATCATTACAAAATCTTGTGATAGCTGAGAAAAGAAAGGGAGTTTTTAAAAACTGTAGAGGTTTTAATGATGATGCTCCTGTTGTATGGGATGGAGAGTTTACTGATCAGAAACTTAAAGAAAGTTTTTATGCTCTTAGAGAAAATTTTATCCAACAAAAAAATATAATGGAGAGAATTTTTTTAAGATTTGAAAGTAATGTATTTTTTAAGAGATTTATAAGAGAAGAAAATGGCTTCTTTGAGGTTCCTATTCTTGGTGATTTTATTGATGAGTTATGTAGCATTGCATCAATTAAAGAGAAAAGAGATTTTTTAAAAATTCAGAAAACTTTGTTTATCAATGAGTTAACAGTGAGAGGGATTAAAAATTTCTTATTTATTGAGGCTTTGAATAGTATAGATTTTGTTAAAATTTGACATGATCTACAAAATCTTATTATTATTAATAAAAATGCCAACCTTTAGGAGGGCGCGTGGCAGGTCATTCCAAGTGGGCGCAAATCAGACATAAGAAAGCTCAAGTTGATGCAAGAAAAGGAAAGATTTTTACAAAACTTGTAAGAGAAATATCTGTAGCAGCCCGTCTTGGTGGCGGAGACCCTGATAAAAATCCTCGCTTAAGAGTTGCTATTGAAAAGGCAAAAGAGTTTAACATGCCCATGGATAATATAAAGAGAGCAATAATGAAAGGAACAGGAGAACTTACAGGTAGTGCATACGAAGAAGTTGTCTATGAAGGATATGGTCCTGGCGGTGTTGCGATTTTAATAGAGGCAATGACTGACAATAAAAATAGAACTGTTTCAGAGATAAGACATCTTCTTTCTAAACATGGTGGCAGTCTTGGAGAGTCTGGATGTGTATCATGGATTTTTGAAAAAAAAGGATATATTCTTGTTGATAAAAAAGTAGTAGATGAAGATACTCTTATTTCCGTTGCCTTAGAGGCAGGAGTTGAAGATGTGAGAAATAATCCAAAAGAGGAAAATTATGAAATCATTGTAGCTCCTGAACAGTTATCTCAAGTTAAAGCTACTATAGAAAAAGCTGGTATTCCTGTTACATTTGCTCAAGTAACAATGTTGCCTAAGAATTATATTTCAATAGAAGGAGAAGAAGCAGAAAAAATGTTAAAACTTATGGATGCATTAGAGGATCATGATGATGTCCAAAATGTTTATGCAAACTTTGATATTCCAGAAGAGACAATGAATAAGGTAGAAGCATAGTATGGAACCATCTATTAGACTTACTTTTAAAAGAAAGTTTATTGCAGGTCTAATAGTAACAGTTCCAGTAGCAATAAGCATCTTCATTTTGATTCAACTTTTTAAGATTATTGATGGACTTTTAGGCCCTATCTATGACTATATTTTTGGTAGACATATTGCAGGATTAGGTTTTATAACTGCATTAGTACTTGTATTTATCGTTGGTGTTATCTCAACTAATATGGTCGGTAAAAAACTTTTAGATCAAATTGAAAAACTTCTATTTCTTAAGATTCCAATTTTTAAGAGTCTTTATTCTTCTTTGAAACAGTTGATTGATGCCTTTTCTCCTGAACATAAAACATCTTTTCAGAAGTTTGTGATTGTAGAGTATCCAAGAAAAAATAGTTTTGTCTTTGGTTTTCAAACAAAGGAATGCATTCTAAAGGAAAATGATATGGAAAAAAAGCTTATTGCTGTTTATATTCCTACTAATAATCTTTATCTTGGAGAAGTTGTTCTCTTTGAACCTGAAAGTGTTATTCATACTGACATAGGAATTCAAGAAGGGATAAAAATAATTCTTTCAGGTGGAATAGCAGCGCCACAAATAATTAGAGGTGATAAGTAGTGGATGTAGTAGTTTTGGCAGCAGGACTTGGCACAAGAATGAAGTCCTCCATGCCAAAAGTACTACACAAAATCTTTGAAAAACCTATTATAGAGTATGTAATAGACTGTGCTAAAAGCTTAAATCTCTCTAATATCTTTGTAGTTATAAATCCTTCAATAAAAAAGGTGACTGAACATTTAGAAAATTATGAGATACAAACTGTTTTTCAGGATGAACCAAAAGGAACAGCCCATGCTTTACTTTCAGCTTTACCCTATCTGAAGAGTGATAAAATTCTTGTTCTAAACGGAGATACTCCTCTTTTAAGAAAAGAGACACTGATTAGTTTTATTGAAACTTTCAATAAAGATAAAGTTGATATGGCAATACTTTCCTTTTATCCTAAAAGAGAACACTCATATGGACGTATAATAAGAGATGAAGACAAGAAAATCAAAAGAATTGTGGAAATTACTGATATTGAAGATGAGTTAAATCTCTCCTTAGAGGCAAACAGTGGTATTTATATCCTAAAAAGAGAAGTTGCTGAGCTTGTAAAAGAGATTAGAGAAAATCCAAAAAAAGGTGAGTTTTATTTAACGGATATTGTTGAGATAGCTAATAATAAGGGATTTAAATTAGAAGCCTATCCACTTGCAGAAGAAGATGAACTAATAGGTATAAATACAAGGGCTGAACTTTCTCTTGCAAAGAAATATTTAAGAGACAGAGTTGTTAAGGAATGGATGGAAAAAGGGGTTACATTTTATGATCCTTCCTTAGTTTGGATCTCTCCATCTGTGACAATAGGACAGGATACAATAATTTATCCTAATGTTTTTCTTGAGGGAAATACAAAAATAGGACAGAATTGCATAATATTTCAGGGAGTAAGAATAAAAGACAGTATAATTGAGGATAATGTTCAAATTAAAGACTCTACAGTGATAGAAAGTTCTTATATTAAATCGGGTTCAAAGATAGGACCTTTTGCTCATATAAGACCTCAAACTATTATAGGCAAAGAGTGTAGAATCGGAAATTTTGTTGAGGTAAAAAAATCCACAATTGGTGATGGAACAAAGGCTGCTCATCTAAGTTACATTGGTGACTCTGAAATTGGCAATAATGTAAACATAGGAGCAGGAACTATTACTTGTAATTATGATGGACAAAAAAAGCATAAAACAATTATAGAGGATAATGTCTTTATAGGAAGTGATACACAGCTTGTAGCCCCAGTAAGAGTATGTAAAGGTGCCTACATCGGTGCAGGTTCAACTATTACAAAGGAAGTTCCTGAAGACTCTCTTGCGATAAGTAGAACTCCTCAGAAAAATATTTCAGGTTGGGCTAAGAAAAGGAGGGAAAAAAATTAATGTGCGGAATAATTGGATATATAGGAGAAAAAAATGCTGTTTCTGTAGTTATTGATGGACTAAAAAGGCTTGAATACAGAGGATATGATTCAGCAGGAATAGCATGTCTTTTAGATGGAAAGATAAAAACTGTAAAGTGTAAAGGTAAGATTAAAAATCTTGAAGCTCTCATTGATGATACTCTGAAAGACTCAAAGATGGCAATTGGACATACAAGATGGGCAACTCATGGAAAGCCCTCAGATGAAAATGCCCATCCCCATTGCTCTGGATCAATTGCATTGGTTCACAATGGAATTATAGAAAACTACTCAGAGATAAAAAAGGAGTTACAAAAAGAGGGTTATAATTTTGTCTCTCAAACTGACACAGAGGTTATTGCTCACTTAGTAAGAAAATACAGAGAAGAAAATTTATCTTTGGAAGATGCTGTTAGAAAGGCTGTTAAAAGACTTAAAGGCTCCTATGCAATAGTTTTAATGGATGAGAAAGAGCCAGATAAACTTATTGGTGTAAGAATGGAAAGTCCTCTTGTTGTAGGAATCTCTGATAATGAAAAATTTATAGCTTCTGATGTTCCTGCATTTCTTAATCACTGTAATAAAGTTATATTTCTTGAAGATGGAGAAATGATTGTTTTGAATAAAAAAGATTTTAAAGTCTATAACTTAGAGGGAAAAGAAAAGAAAAAGGAGCTTGTTACAATAACATGGACAGCCTCTATGGCTGAAAAAGGTGGATTTAAACATTTTATGCTTAAAGAGATATACGAACAGCCAAGAGCTCTTTCTGATACAATTAGAGGAAGAGTTTTGGCTGAGGAAGGAGAAATAGTATTTGAGGAGTTTGGACTTACGAAAGATGAATTAAAAAAAGTGGAAAAAATCTATCTTGTTGCCTGTGGAACATCATATCATGCCTGTTTAATCGGAGAGTATATGATAGAAAATATAGCTAAGGTACCAGTTGAAGTGGATATTGCTTCAGAGTTTAGATATAGAAACATGCCCTTTGAACGGAACTCTTTATTTGTTGCTATAACTCAATCAGGAGAGACAGCAGACACTCTTGCAGCTTTAAGATATGCAAAAAAATCTGGTGTAAAAACATTAACTATATGTAATGTACTTGGAAGCACAGCTTCAAGAGAGGCTGATGCTGTATTTTATACGCACTCTGGACCAGAGATAGGGGTTGCCTCTACAAAGGCTTTTACCAGTCAGATTGTTGCACTTTATATCTTAAGCATTGGACTTTCAATTGCAAAGGAAAACTCTTCAAAGACATTGATTAAAAATCTACTTGAAGAACTTCTACTTTTACCAAGGATGGCAGAAGAGACATTAGCATTAGACAAAAAAATTCAAGCATTGGCAAAGGAAGTATATAGAAAACCTAATTTTCTTTATCTTGGAAGAGGATTAAACTATCCTGTTGCCTTAGAAGGAGCTTTAAAGCTAAAGGAAATATCTTACATACATGCTGAAGGTTATGCAGCAGGAGAAATGAAGCATGGACCAATTGCTTTAGTAGAAGAGGGGTTCCCAGTGATTTTTATTGTCTCTGAAGACTCTTATCTTGATAAAACAGTTTCAAACATAGAGGAAATAAAGGCAAGAGATGGCTTTGTAATAACCTTTTCAAGCAGTAATATGGCTAAGATAAGGAAACTATCAGACAGATTTATATATGTTAAGGGCATTAACAGTTATCTTAACACTGTACTGTTTAGTATTCCCCTTCAATTACTGGCTTATCATGTAGCTCTTCTAAGGGGATGTGATGTTGATCAACCGAGAAATCTTGCAAAAAGTGTTACTGTTGAATAGAGTTTTAAAAATAAAAAAATTAGAGGGGTACAGCCATGAAAGATTTCCCCTTAGGGGATTTAAATCCCGCTCAACAAGAAGCTGTAGTTTATTGTGAAGGACCACTTCTTGTGCTTGCAGGCGCAGGAAGTGGAAAAACAAGAGTTATTACTTACAAGTATGCTTACCTTAGTAAAGTTATGGGACTTCTTCCATCTTCTATCTTCACTGTAACCTTTACTAACAAAGCAGCTGAAGAGATGAAAGAAAGAATCTTCAGGATGTGTAATGGAAACTGGAAAAATACATGGATTGGAACTTTTCACTCTTTATGTGTGAGAATTTTGAGAGCTCATATTGAAAAAATTGGCTACAAAAGAGACTTTATAATCTATGATGAAGATGATCAGGCAGGACTTATAAGAAGGATTTTAAAAGACTTAAATATGCATGAAGCTCTATGTAAATGTGTTGTTACAAGAATAAGCAATTTAAAATCAAATTTGATTACCCCTGAAGACTATATTGCAAATAATGAAGGATATGAGTTTGAAGAAAGACTTGGTAGAATATATATGCGATATCAGAATGAACTTAAAAGATATAATGCCCTTGATTTTGATGATCTAATACTTTGTGTAATAAAGCTTTTCAATGAAAATGAAGATTTATTAAGACGATACTCTGAGCAGTTCAGATATATTCTTGTTGATGAGTTTCAAGATACAAACAAATCTCAGTATGTACTTTTACAGTTACTATGCAAATATCATAAAAATATATGTGCTGTTGGTGATGATGATCAGAGTATTTATAGATTTAGAGGTGCGAATCTTCATAATTTACTTGATTTTGAAAAGGACTTTCCCAATACAAAAGTAGTAAAACTTGAACAAAATTATCGCTCTACGAAACATATTATTCTTGCTTCATCTGCGATGATATCAAAAAATACTATGAGAAAACCAAAAAATCTTTGGACAGAGAGAGATTGGGGAGATAAGATTTTTTACTGTCAATTAAATAATGAAGAAGAAGAGGCAAAATACATCGCCAAAAACATTAAAGAGCTTTATCTTAAGGGAGATTATGAGTATAAAGATTTTGCCATTCTTTATAGATTGGTTCTTCAAGCAAGAGCCTTAGAAGAAGCTTTGCGTATGGAGGGAATTCCTTATCAAGTTGTAAGTGGAGTAAGCTTTTATCATCGTAAGGAGATAAAAGATTTGCTTGCTTATATGCGTTTTATTTTAAATAAAGAAGACAATATAAGCCTTATGAGAATCATAAATACTCCACCAAGAGGAATTGGAGCATCGGCAATATCAAAGATTGAAAGTGAAGCAAGAAAGTATATGATATCTGGTTTTGAGGCAATAAAGAGAATGATAAAGGAGGACAATATTTCAGCAAATTTAAAAGAAAAACTTGCCTCCTTTGTGAATCTGATAGATGAGCTTTCAGAAAAAGACTACCCTGATGCTGCATCTATGATTAGAGATATACTCAATCTTACAGGATACTTAGAAGAGATTGAAGAAGATAGAATACAGAATGTTTTAGAGTTTTTATCATCTGGTGAAAAGATACCAGTTAGAGATTTTCTTGATAAGGTTGCACTTCTTTCAAGTGTAGATACATGGGAAAACAAGAAAAACTATGTCTCTCTTCTTACACTTCATGCAGCAAAGGGGCTTGAGTTTCCTGTGGTATTCATAGCAGGTTGTGAGGAAGGAATTTTGCCATACTTTAAGGCACTTGAAGATCCATTTGAGTTACAAGAAGAAAGAAGACTCTTTTACGTAGGAATGACAAGAGCTAAAAATTTACTTTTTATTACGAGTGCAAGAGAAAGAAAACTTTATTCTAAGATTCAAAAACAAGAAGCTTCAAGCTTTATTAAAGATATTCCACCTGAGTACTGTGTATGTATTAGAAAAGATTACTCTACATTTATTCCAGACAGAAAGGAAGCAGAGCCTCCTAAGAGAAAACCTCCTTTTACTATAGGATGCAAAGTTAAGCATCCTACATGGGGGATTGGCGTTGTAAGAGACTGCTATGGAGAGGGAGATGATTTAAAGGTTGTTGTTAACTTTCCTGGTATAGGAGTTAAAAAATTAGCTCCAAAAATTGTAAACTTAGAAAAGGTGTGAAAATGAAAATTTCAAAAGAACAAGTAAGACATATTGCTATGTTAAGTCGACTTGAGCTTAGTGAAAAGGAAATAGAGCTGTATCAAGAACAGCTAAGTAGAATACTTGATTATGTAGAGAAATTGAATGAGATAGATACAACTTCGGTTGAGCCTACATCTCATGTAATTGAGTTAAAAAATGTCTTTAGAGAAGATGAAGTTAAACCTTCTCTTTCAAGAGATGAGGCATTAAGAAACGCGCCTGATTCAACAGATAAATTTTTCAGAGTACCTAAGATTATTGATTAAAAAAGATGCTAAGAAGCTTTTTAAGAGCAAAACTACATTTAGCAAAGGTAACAGAGGCTAATCTCTTTTATGAAGGCTCAATAAGTATTGATACCGAACTTCTTGAGCTTTCAGGTATACTGCCATATGAAAGAGTCTGGATAAGCAATATGAATAATGGAGAAAGATTTGACACTTATGTTATACCTGCACCTAAGGGATCAAGGACTATAGGATTAAATGGACCTGCTGCTAAAAAGGCTAATGTAGGGGATAGAATTGTTATATTTTCCTATGGTTACTTTTTAGAAAATGAAATTCCTATGCATAAACCAAAGATTATAATTCTTGATGAAGATAATAATCCTGTAAAGATTTATAGTGCCTCTATATATCCTGAATAATCGTCTTTAAAAAGAAATTAGTGCGTTAATATCAAAGTTTTTTATGGCTGTCTCTCCTATTTTGTCTTTACTTAATTCAGTTAAGTAGGGGAATATCCCAAGACATGGTATATCAATTAACTCTTTTAAAATTTGAGGATTTGTTTTCTCAGCGATGTCATTTTTTGGAGGCTCAGAAAAGTTAATAATATATCCTTTTACGGGGATTTTTTTATTTTTAAGAGCCTCAAGAGTAAGAAGGGTATGATTGATTGTGCCAAGTGTAGGTCTTGTTACTAATATCACTGGTAGTCCCATATCTTTAATCAAATCTCTGACAAAATAATATATGGATTTCTTTTTTTCTTCTTTATTGATAGGGACCATTAAGCCACCTACTCCCTCAACTAAGATGTAATCATATTTTTTCTTGAGAGTTTCAAAGGCTTTAAAGATCTTATCAATGTCAATATCAATATTTTCAATTCTTGAGGCAACAAGTGGACTTAAGGGATTTTCAAGTTTTATAGGGGTTATAAGGTCAAGTGAGTCATTCATTTCAGCCATATCTCTCAAAAGCATACCATCACTTGGAAGTAGTATTCCGTCTTTATTAATACATCCGGTTTCAATAGCCTTCATTGCCCCAATCTTCAATCCTTTTTTTATAAAACTTCTTAAGATTGCTGCAGTTACAATAGTTTTACCTACTCCGGTGTCTGTTCCTGTGATAAAGTATCCAGCTTTCATAAACAGTCCTCCTTTTCAAAGAATCATATCGTTATATGGTATAATGTTATATAAACTAAAGGCAACTTAATAAGGAGGAATAGTGATAAGATTTGAAGAATTACAAATGAGAATAATGGATGCAGCAAAGAACTATCTTGATGTCTATGATATGGCTACATTGATTGAGCAGTACTCTTTAAATAAAGAGAGCAGACTCTCAATGACTCTCCCTGAGATTAAGCCTCCCTATCCAATAAGTGCCACTGTTTCATTCTCTTATAATGCCCATCAAACAAGTGCTTCTATTCTGTTTGATGAAGATGAACTTGAAGATGACACTGAAAATATGGTAGAGGTTGAAGTAGTAATTAGTCTGCCTTTTGTTGAGGGATACAGTCAATTAAAGGAAATTTTTGAAGAAATAGTAAATGAGTATCCGGATTTGGACATAGTCTTAATAAGAAAGGAGTTTTTAAGAAAAGACCTAATTGAAGGAGAGGAATATGAATTAGTCTACTCTTATATGATTGGAGGAGATGATTTAAAGGATCTACAGCTTTATGAAGAAATATTTTTTGAGTTGAGTAATATTTTGCGAACAATTTATGAAAAAACTAAGTTTTATATTGATATGTCTTGGTATAAAGCAGATGAAGATGATAACCTTTAATGAGATAAAAACAGTGCTTTTAGACATGGATGGAACTATACTGGATAAGTATTTTGATGACTATTTTTGGGAAATTTATGTTCCTCAGAAGTATGCTGAAAAGGAAAAGATTAGCTTTGAAGATGCTCAAAGAATACTTTTTGCAATGTATAAAGCAGAAGAAGGTACTCTTAATTGGACTGATATAGATTTCTGGTCAAGAAAAACAGGATTAAACATATTTGAATTAAAAAAAGAAGTAGAACATCTTATAAATCCTCATCCAGATTCAGAGGATTTTTTAAAAACTATATGTTCTAATGGGAAAAAAGTTTATCTTGTAACCAATGCTCATAATAAGGTAATGGAGCTTAAACTTAACAAAACAGGTTTTTATAAGTATTTTCATGGGATATTTACCTCTTTTGATATTGGCTATCCAAAGGAAAAGATAGAGTTTTGGGAGAGACTTAAAGAGAAAATCTCCTTTGAGCCTGAGTATTCACTATTTGTAGATGACACAGAAGAGATTCTTCATACAGCTAAACTTTCAGGGATAAAGCTTCCCATACTAAGAGCAGTCTCAAGCTCTCGGTATGGCCCCAAAAAATCAAAGCATTTTTTGACAATAAAGAACTTTCAAGAGATTTTCAACTTGAACTTTTACTTATAAAGCTCCAAGTTCTTTTTTTAGCCACTGTTTTATCTTTTCATTAATAGGACACATTCCAAAACATATTTTGTCTTTATTTTCATTTATTGCTTCATTAAGCATTTCTTCTGGGATTTCATCTATTCTGGCTATGGTTTCTCCAAAATCCATTGCAGTATGTCTCATTATAAATAGCATAGGCTTTTTACCAGTAATATCAATATATGGAATATAGCCCTTAATTTTCTCTCTGTAGCTTATCCTATCTCCCTCTTTTAAACATCTTGGAGACATAATCTCATGGGGCTCAATATCCCATAACATATTTTCTCTAAAAAATGGCTCCTCCTTAAGTTCTTTAAGCGTTAATAATTCACTGAAAATCATTAGATCACCTCCTCTTTATTTTTTTCTTCTTTCAGGAACAACTCTTTTTTCTATTTTACCCTCATTGTATTCTTTTGTTACATATAGTCCACAGTAGCATCTACCATACTCCCTTATGTCATCTACGCTGTATATACATGGACAGATTATATCAGCGTCTTTTTGTTTGTCTCCTGAAGCTAATCGACATGGACAGGATCTGTAGCCATAACGCTCTTCATTCTTTAGTAATCCCTGTAAAAGTTCAAAAACAAGACTTTTGTCTTTATTCAACTGTAAGCCCTTTGTCTTGGCATACTTATCTAAAATTTCAAAAAGTTTCTCAGGAGTCATTGTCATTTTTTATATCAAGAATTTTTTTAAGATTTTCCTCATCTAAGCCTACCACAGCCTTTTCAACAACCAAAGTAGGAAATGTCTCTTGAGGATTAATTTTTCTTAGCTCTTTAATTGCAAGCCATTGTTCACCACTTTCAAGAGTATCAACTTCAATTATTTCAGCTTCAATAGAGTGACTTTTTAAAAACTCTTTCACTTTTTTACATGTAGGACATGTGCTTAATGAGTATAATCTTACTCTTCTAAGCATCTTTTCTCCTATTTCTGCTTAGAGTGTTATTAAGAGTTAATGCCACATCTTCAAGCATTTCAAAATTTGCTTTTCTTATCTTCTCAAGCGGAATCTTTAGCATATTTGCCAGTTCCTCAAAGGGTATCTTAGATACATAACAGAGTTCAGCAATAAGAATTTTTAGTGCATCATCTTCTATAAAGGATTTTAGTTCGTTGTCCTTTACCTCAACACTGTCTACAGCATCTTGGAATGACATTCCATTCTTAATATTTTGAATAATTTCCTTCATGGCTTTTTCATAAATTGCACTTTCTTCTTCTGAATATTCCCTAAAGACAAAGTTAAATTCTCTCATAATAGACTCCTTCATTTTTATCTTTTTTCTACTGTTTCGGTAAAGATAAGATATTTCTTCATTAAACTTTCCGTTACAGTTTTCATCTCATTGTCTTTTATTTTTTTTAATATCTCCAAAATCCAGTGTTGTTGTTCAGGAGAAAGTTCTTTTTGAGAGTCTTCTTTCTTGTTTTTTGTATGAGTTTTATAAACTCTTCCAAAACGGAACTCTACATCTTTTACTCCATAAGGATGAAGTTTTTTTAAAAATTCCTCCTTTAACAGTTTTAGTTGTGATAGCCACAGATGACAGTTGACATTTACAAATAAAACACCATCTTTTAAATCCTTAGGAAAAGAGTATTCTGTTAAAGGAGGGTTAAATATCTCACTCCATTTTTTTCTTAAAAATTTTAGTTTTATAGCATCTTCTATACCTAAACCAATACATAAAGAAGGTAAAATTTCTCCGATTCTTTGCATTGTTTAAATTGCTTTTTTAACAAGGTTTGAGCGAAGACATCTGGTACAGACGTGCACTCTTCTTGGTCCTTTTTCGGTAATAATCTTCATTCTTTGAAGGTTAGGAAAAAAGTATCTTTTGGTCTTGTTGTTTGCATGACTTACATTGTGGCCTACGACTTTTTTCTTACCGCATACATAACAAGTTGCCATTTACTCCTCCTTCAATTTGCATATACTTAATTATTTATGATAACATTTTATTGATTTAGAGACAAGGAGGTAATAATAGATCTATGTCAAATAAGGGAGTAAAAAGTATAGAGCTGGCAAAACAGATTGGTGTTAAGCCTTTAGAAATTGTAAAATTTATTGAAAGGATTAGAAATGTTCAGTTCAAAAAAGGAACCACAAATATTAAAATAGAATCAGAGGAAGTAGAAAAAATAATTCAACATTTCCGTAAAGAGCATAAGATGGAGTTTGAAAAAGAATTAGAGAAAAAGGAAGAGGAAAAACAAGAATCCTTTGAAATTGAGAAAACAGAAGAGATAAAGGAGTTAGAGGAGAAAAAATCAGTAACATCAAAAATTATAGAAGAGGAGATAAAAGAAGAAGAGGAGCTTCAACTACCAGGCAGATTTAGAAGAGAAATATCTTTTGAAAAGATCGAGAAGATTAAACCTAAACCTGTTTCAACAAAGATTCCGCCTAAAAAGTTTGAGCCTAAGAAATGGCTTGACATAAAGGAGCAAAAAAAGGCTAAGGATAAGAATAAAAAAGAAGAGTCTGTCTCTGTTCCATCAACAGCTCCAAGAAAAAAGTCTATTAAAATAGAGGAAGGAACCACTGTAAAAGAGTTTGCTGAACTTATTGGACAGAAAGTCTCAGATGTAATAAAAAAGTTTATGGAGCTTGGTTATATGCCAACAATCAACCAGCCTGTTGATATAGATGCAGCACAGCTTGTAGCAGAAAGCTTTGGAATAAAAGTAGAGGTTTCTCAATCACAGGAATTAGATGTTATAGAGGAGATAGAGGATTCTGCAGAATCCCTTCAGCCAAGACCTCCAATTGTAACTGTTATGGGACATGTAGATCATGGGAAAACATCACTACTTGATGCAATAAGAAAGACAAAAGTGACAGAACAGGAAGCAGGAGGTATCACACAACATATAGGTGCATATAAAGTAACTGTTCAGGGTAAAGATATTACTTTTCTTGATACACCAGGGCATGAAGCTTTTACAGCTTTAAGAGCAAGAGGAGCTAAGGTAACTGATATTGTTGTATTAGTTGTTGCTGCAGATGATGGAGTTATGCCACAGACTATTGAAGCAATAAATCATGCTAAAGCAGCAGGTGTTCCCATAGTAGTTGCAGTTAATAAAATAGATAAACCAGAAGCAAATCCTCAAAAAGTGAGAACTCAACTTAGCGAATATGGAATTATTCCAGAGGAATGGGGTGGACAGAATATCTTTGTTGATATTTCAGCAAAGAAAAGAATAGGAATAGAAAACTTACTTGAGATGATAGCTCTTCAAGCAGAAATAATGGAACTAAAGGCAAATCCTAATAGACCTGCAAAAGGCACCATCATTGAATCTAGGCTTGACAAAGGTCGTGGACCTGTAGCAACAGTAATTGTTCAAAATGGAACTTTAAGGGTCGGAGATGCCTTTGTTGCAGGTATAACATATGGAAAAGTAAGAGCGCTCATTGATGATACAGGTAAAAGAATTAATGAGGCTCCTCCGTCTACTCCTGTTGAGGTTGTAGGATTTGAAGAGGTTCCTCAAGCAGGAGATAGTTTCATAGTTGTTGAAGATGAAAGGATAGCTCGTCAAATAGCAAATACAAGAGCTCAGAAGAAAAGACTTGCAGAGATGCAAAAAGCTCAAAAACTCACTCTTCAGGATTTATATGAAAAGATTAAAGAAGGAAAACTCAAGGAGCTTAGCTTAATTATAAAAGGTGATGTTCAGGGATCTGTTGAAGCTCTTAAAAAAGCTGTAGAGGATATTACTCATCCTGAAATTAGAGTTAAGGTTATTCATACAGGTGTTGGAGGTATAACAGAGTCAGATGTTAATCTTGCAGCCACAGCAAATGCAATAATAATAGGATTTAATGTTCGTCCAGAACAAAAGGCACAGGATTTGGCAGAACAGCTTGGAGTGGATATAAAGCTTTACAGTATCATCTACGAAGTCATTGATGATGTAAAGAAGGCCTTACAGGGAATGCTTGAACCAGAGATTAGAGAAAGAGTTATAGGAAGGGCAGAAGTAAGAGCGATATTTAAGATATCAAAGGTTGGTACAGTTGCAGGATGTTATGTTTTAAATGGAACAATCTCAAGAGCAAGTGATGGAATAAGAGTAATAAGAGACAATATCGTAATCTATGATGGAAAAATTGGTTCTCTCAAGAGATTTAAAGAAGATGTAAGAGAAGTCCAGGCTGGTTATGAATGTGGACTAACTATTGAAAACTTCAATGATATAAAAGAAGGCGATATACTTGAAAACTATGTTCTTGAAAAAGTTCCTGTGAAAGAAATATAAAGATGCATCCATACAAAAGATCACAAAGACTTAGAGTTCTTTTAAGGGAAGAAGTTGCTGATATAATTTTGCATAAGATAAAAGATCCAAGACTTGGTTTTATTACAGTAACTGATGTTGAACTCTCAGATGATTTAAGAGTAGCAAAGGTTTTTGTCTCAGTTCTTAAGGCAGAGGAAAAGCAAATTACTCTTCAAATTTTAAATGATGCAAAAGGTTATGTAAGAAGTGAGATAGCAAAAAGACTTAGAATTAAAATAATACCTACTTTTGAGTTTTTGTTTGATGACTCTATAGATCGTGGTTTTAGAATTGATCAGCTTTTAAGAGAAATAAAGAGGACTTCGGAGGAGGTTTGAGACCACCACAGTATTTAGTTGATGCAATTAAAAAGAATAAATCTTTTTTAATTCTTACTCATACAACTCCTGATGGAGATGCTTTTGGTTCATCTATTGCTTTAAAGTTATTACTTGAACAGTTAAATAAAAAAGCAGAAATCTATGCCGAGTATCCAATTCCTCCCCAATATCAATTTCTTCCAGGGGTTGAGTTAATCAAAGACATCGAATCTTTAAATATTGAAGACATGGTTGATATCATAGTTTTAGTGGACTGTAACAACCTAAACAGAGTGAGTTATAAAAAAGAGATTATTGAAAAAATTAAGCATTTTTCAGGAACAAAACTGATTATTGATCATCATATTGAGTCTAATCTTTCAGACTCTAAAGATATTAAATGGATTGAGCCTGAGCAACCGGCTACAGGTATGATGATTTTTTATCTTATCAAGGCATTTAATGTTAAGATTACTCCACAGATTGCGACAAATCTTTATACCGCAATAATTGTTGATACAGGGAATTTTCAGTTTGACAACACAACACACGAAGTTTTTGAAATTGCATCCGAACTGGTAAAATGTGGGGCTAAACCATCTTATATCTATGAAAAAAGCTTTGAATCATGGACTCCAAATAGACTTAAGCTTTTTATAAGGATGCTTAATAATATTGAGTTAATTCCTCCTGTTGCGATGTCCTTTATAAGCAAAAAGGATTTTGATGAAACATGCACTAAGGAATGTGATACTGAGAGGTTTGTAGAGTTTTTAAGAATTTTAAAGGATTATAGTATTTCGGTCCTTTTCAGAGAAATTCAAGAAGGCCTTTTAAAGGTAAGTATTCGTTCAAAGGGTGAGTTAGATATTAGCAAAATAGCAGAAGA
>JANXCZ010000026.1 GCA_025060075.1 Thermodesulfovibrio sp. | reverse complement strand
TCATATGTTTTTAATATTTATGAAAGAAAAACAGGTAAGCTTAAATGGACTGCTACAAGAGTTGACCTTATATTTGGGCATCACAATGAATTAAGAGCAGTGGCTGAGGTTTATGCAGCAGATGATGGTAAGGAGAAGTTTGTTATTGATTTTATAAATGCTTGGAACAAAGTAATGAACTTAGATAGATTTGATTTAAAAAGGAGATAAATTTTTCAACCTGCCCTTCAATTAAGAAGGGCAGGTTAAATTAATGTTAGAGCTCTTAGCATTAATCACTCTAATATTTGGAATTAATATTCCAATTTTTTGGATTCCTGTCCATTTCTTTCCCCAATTTTTTAGAAAGATTGGCATTTTCACGTATATAATGCCTTTACTTACCTTAAGCTTTATCTCCTTAGTAATTTTCATCTATAGGGATTATATCCTCATGTATAGCTTTCAAATTCCTTCCTTCTTTAATTTAGTTGGAGCAGGACTTTTTTTATTTGGGATTATACTTCATATATGGACTGCAAAACTTTTGAGTCTATGGGGTATTATAGGTGTGCCAGAGATATTACCTAAAAAGGAAATTAATTTAATAGCATCAGGACCATTTTCTAAAGTTAGACATCCTACTTATCTTGCTCATACTATGATATTTCTCGGGGTTTTTCTTCTCACAGAGTTTGTTGCAGTAGGTATTTTGACCCTCTTTGATTTTGTTATGGTTCATACTTTTGTTATACCCTTTGAAGAAAGGGAACTTCTAAGCAGATTTGGAAAGATTTATGAGGAATACAAAAATAAAGTTAGATGGAGGATACTGCCAGGAGTGTTATAGGGTCATTAAGGTAAAATGCATTTTAAATCGAAAGCAAGTTGCTATCAAAAGTAAGAATCTCTGCTTTCAAGATATTAGCATAATAGATTAATGTTGCATCCGTAAAACTTAGAAGGCACTTTGCTTTTTCCATTATATTGATAACTGCTTCAGAAGGAGGTATTTCATTAAGCATCATGAGGGTATTGAAAAAATCTTGAATTGTCTTAAACATTTTGCTTATAAAGATTTTTTGTTCAATTACTCTTCTGCATATAACAGTTATTGTTTCTTGAAAAACTAAAAAATGAGACATAAATATACCATCCCTTAGCTTTTTTATGGTGAATATCCTTAGAGGAAAGTAGAGCAATAATAAAGGAAGTATCAAGAAGATAAATTCTATCATTCATATATATTTTTCTTGTCTTCTATTGCATTACCTTCAAGATCAAGAATACCTACAAAGGGTTTTAGAGAATTTTTATTACCTTTTCCTACAATTATTTGAAATCCCATGGAACGAAAAATGCGTACAGCATCTTGTGTGACAAAATCCAATATGGTTAAATCATATCCTAAGTATTCCAAAACCATTAGCAGAGCCTTTTTTATGGGAATAAGTTTACCATCTACAACAATATAGTAACTGGAAAGCTGTCCTTTTTTTGGATAAGTCTCTTCTTTGTATTTTGCTAAGGATTTCAAAACGTCATCTCTTGATAGTTCTATCTTTTTACCTCGCAAAGTAAAAATTTTTTTGTCATCTACTACTAACATAGTAACACCTCTATAAAAGTTTCATTAATTAAAATATGGCATATCTCTTAGAATAGTTTCAATATAAAATCTTTCTAATTAAAATCAATGCATATCTACATATCGGACTGAGAGTTTTTTTGATTAGAAACTGACGATGCTATCCAGTCCAAGTTCTTTCAGTTTCGCTGTAGTTGGTTTTGTAGTTTCAGGATCCCAGCCTCTTTCTTTGTAGTACTGAGTAAGCATATCACTGAATTTGGCTCTATCTAAGACAGAACCCTTTTTAGGTCCTACTGTAAAGGCATCTTCAAAGAATCGGTCTGGTAGCCAGTCATCTTCGCGCCTGAAGCCTTCGCGATAGTTAAATATTTTCTCTAAATTGAAAATTCTCTCACCTGTTTTAAGGAATGAAGCTTTATCATACTCAACTCCTGTAATTGCACTAAGCATTGATATAATTGGTTCTTCATAGGTATTATCCATAGCAGCAAAAAGACACACACCGGTTGCATCAATCATTGCTCTTAGGTTTTGTGCTTCTACACTATCTCCATTTAAATGGCATCCTCCTCTGTTTGCTGTAACGTAACAGAGTGCTCTTTTTGGATTTGCTTGAATATTATGTGCTGCAAGCTCCATTCCCTTTACATGTATGGCAAACTTTTCAGAACCCTTTCCTATCTTTTGAGAAAGTGTCTTTACACCCTTTGATGCAAGGTCACCAACTCCGTCTCTGTATGCAATCTTGTCAATGAGCTTTAAAGTAGTATCCACACTTCCCCATTTAAGATCAATACCATCAAGGAATTTTCTATCTATCATGCCTTTTTCATAAGCTTCCATTAAAAATCCAATTACTGCTCCCAATGAGATCGCATCAATTCCGTAGTCATCAACATTGTAAATTATCTTAAGCATACCAGCCATGTCTGATATCAATAGATTTGTTCCAAGCATTACTCCAGTTTCATATTCTGGTCCATCATGAACAATGCCTCCGTATTTACCTTTTGTGCGTCCACTTTTTTTGCATGCTAAAGGACAATACATGCAGGCAATGTTTCTAACCCATACATCTCTGCGAGCTACATCTGCTCCAATTTTGTATGCTTCAGGAAAAGTTCCCTCTCTAAAATTGCGAACTGTAGCTGTTCCTTGGTCACTACTTCTTACGATGTATCCAGCTGTTCCATAGTCTCTCCAATACTTTGTTCGTTCTGAGTTTTTAAGAGCTATTCTTGCTTTTTCTAAAGCTTGAAGAAATTTTTTATGATTTACAATCCCGGGCTGATTGCTTCCCTTTACCGCAATTGCCTTTATATTTTTTGAGCCCATTATACAACCAACTCCACCTCTTCCTGCTGCACGGGCAGAAGTATGCATTATGCTTGCGTATCTTACAAGATTTTCTCCTGCTGGTCCAATATAGAGGGTTTTAAATTTATTGTCTTTTAATTCTTTAAGGATTGCTTTATCAAAGGCATCTGTCCTCATTCCTTTAAATTTTTTTGCATCCCTGATGTCAACTTTTTCATCGTCAATAACAATATAACAAAGTGAGTTTGCCTTTCCAGTAATTACAATTCCGTCATAGCCTGCAAATCTGAGCTCTGGACCAAAGAAACCACCAATGTTTGAATAAGTAAGTGTAGATGCATTTGGATAGGGAGATTTTTTGGGCGATGTAACTGGTGATTTTGTTACAATACATGTTCTTGCTGAAGAAGGCACTGGAAAGCCTGAGAAAGGACCTGTCATAAATATGAGCGGATTTTCCTCGGCGAATGGGTCAACTCCTGGCTTTTTTAGGTGATCCCAGAGTATTTTTACTCCAACTCCTCTTCCACCAACGAATTTAGCGAGGTCTTCTTCTGCAATTTCTCTTTTTTCAATCTTTCCATTTGTAAGGTTTATATAAAGTATCCTTCCATAGTATCCGCCAATTTTACTCATTTTACACCTCCTGTATTTTCTATTTTTCTTTCAATCCTACTATTGTCTTTAAATCTTTATCATTCAAAAAAACAGAGAAATTATTTATTTGGCTTTCTTTATTAAGAAGGCTTAAAAAATCTGATTTTCGGATTATATTTAGATCAAAACTTTTTGCACTCGTAAGCTTTAATATAGACTTGTGATGGAATTCTTTGTCATTTATTCTTAAATTCTTTAGATTTGAAAATAAAATCATCTTTATAAGCCCATCTTTTATATCACTTATAGATGGTATAAATGAATTTCTGCTATGTTTACACTCTATTAGTGAAATTTTATCTCCTTCAATAACAATTTCATCACAAGTGAGAAAATAACAGCCTCCAAGATAATTTTTAATTGTTATTTTAGCTTTTTGCCCAGACAGCTTTTCCTTAGACTGTATGGTTTGATATTCTCTATTTTGTGCTTTTTCTGCTAAATCTCTTGAAAAATTAAGAAAGGAGTTTTTTTCATTTAGAATTTCTTTAATTCTCCTTTCTATCCCTCTTGCGGAATGCAACTTAACTTTAAGTTTTTTGGATATTTCCTTATAATATTCTAAGGCTCTCTCAGCAACTTTGGCTATATTTTCAATTTGAGTTATATTCCAGTGTAAAGCGTTTGATTGATATGAAAGAAGTTCCTCAATTTTTGTTTTTATGTATTCTATATCAAATGATTGATTTGTTATTTTATGCTCAAATTTTAAGTTTTTCTCAGCATTTTTGTAGTAGCAAATGATAACATAAATACCCAATAAACTCATCAGAGAGATAGTATCCCATTGAAGAAAATCTCTATCCCCATCCTTACCTTCATCTTTTATAATAGGAATTAATGTGACTCTTTTCCCCTGAAATCCTAATGAATCATAGACTCTTGCATAGGGATATGATCTTGTCCTCTTTGGAGATACCCACCAACTTATGGCAATTTTATTATTTTCATCAATCCTCAAAATAAAAGTAGCATCTGTTTTAAAGGCATTATCTAAATCTGATAAATCGTATTCTTTTAAATTACGACATAAAAATGGAGTATATTTTATGCCTTCTATATCAGCCAACAGATTCAATTTTAAACTCCTCTCTTAAAATTATTTCAAGTTTATCTTCCTGCCCATCAAAATATAGTTGTCCTTCAAAGCCGAGTTTTTTCTTAATTATAGGTATTAGAGATTTATTTATCTCTATTCCTATACTGTTTCTGCCAAGTTGTCTTGCTACTTTCATAGTTGTACCTGAACCGACAAATGGATCTAAAACTGTTTCTCCTTTATAGGAAAATAACTTAATAATCCTATAAGGTAACTCTTCAGGAAATGCTGCAATATCTTTTTCAAGTGGAGAGTTTGGTAAGACATTTACCATTTCCCATAAGGTTGAATACCATTTGTTCTCTAAAAATTCTTTTGTATCAATCTTTGAGCTTTCCTTTAACTCCTTAGATATTTTTTTATAGTTAAATTTACCTTTCTGGAAAATGAGAATGCTTTCAAGAAGATTATCAGGATAAAAATACATTGGATAGGGATTTTGAAGAATTACACCGCTTCTTCTACTTATTCTTAGATATCCATCAGGTTTTTTCCAAATTATTCTATCTCTGTATCTAAAACCCACATTTTGAAAAATTTTTGTTACATCAGCCACAATCGGAAATTTTTCACCATCTACCAGCATGTCATCAATGTTTATAACTGCTATCCTACCATTTTTAAGAACCCTAAAGGTTTCTTCAGCTACTTTTTTTATCATTTCAAGATAACTTTCATAGCTTTTAAACATTCCCTTGTAATCAAAAGGAGCATTAAAGTAAGGAGGAGAAGTAATCATTAGATGAACTGATTCATCTTCAATTTCTGCCATATTAGTTGCACTTCCTATAATTAATTTATGATATGTTGCCATTTTAATTACCTAAATCAGTTACTCCATACCACTCCTTAGCTAAAGTAGTGGCTATCTTTTTGGGAGACTGTCCATAAAATCTTCTATTTGTGTTTACCTCTACCATTGATAAAGCATCAAAGGGACATTGTTTTACACATTGAGGGTCT
>JANXCZ010000017.1 GCA_025060075.1 Thermodesulfovibrio sp. | reverse complement strand
GGCTTGGGATATAGTTGTATCAACTGGTATTTACTGAGACTTATCTTAAAAGAGAAAAGGAATTCATTGAGAAGCATAGAGATTTAATTCCTGTTTATAAGAAAGTTTTAAGACTTCTTGAATTAAATCCTGAACATCCTTCTTTGAGATTGCATAAACTAAAAGGTAAATTTAAAGAAGTTTACTCTGTATCAATAACTATGCAATACAGGATATTGTTGAAATTTTCAGTAGTTGGAAAAGAGATTATATTGATTGATATAGGTCATCATGAAGAGGTTTATTAACCACGTGTGGTGAACCAACTTATTTCAATCTCTTTGATTTTCTTGACTTTTTGGGGTGGTTCATACTACTCTTAATCAGCGGGTCGGAGGTTCGAATCCTCCACGGCTCATTGATTCTCAAGGTTTTTTCAGGTTAATCAAACAAAGATTTTGATCTTGTTTCCCTAAGATTTAATTGAAAAAAACTATTGAAATAACACTTCCTACGATAACTACATATAAAATGTTTACTCTTTTTATGATACATAGCAGACTTAATACTAAAATTAAGAGTTTTATCAAATCCCAACTTACGGTATTTATAAATTTTAGGCTTACAAAAAGTAGTAATCCTGAAAAGGAGGCAAGCAATCCTTTTTTAGCTTTGTTAAATATTTTTGAATTTTTTATCCTATCACCTACTTCTGTGGCAAAAATCATGATTATAAAAGATGGAGAAAAAACAGCTATGGTAGCAACTAAAGCACCAATTAATCCCTTTATTAAATATCCAACAAATGTGGCAGTAATTACAATAGGACCTGGAGTTATCTGTCCTAATGCTAATCCATCCATGAAGGTTTTTTCATCAAGCCATTTAAGTTTATCAACAAATTCATGGAACATTAGTGGCAAAAGAGCATAAGCTCCTCCGAAAGCAAAAAGGTCTATCTTCATCATTGTAAGGGCAAGAATAAATAGGTCTTTGTCATAGAAAAACAGTAAAGATAAGAAACCAAAGAGAGTTATAATTAGAGCAAATAATCCAGAAAAATTAATTTGTCTGGAAGAAGTCTTTTCAATTGAGATTTCTTCTTTGAAAATAATTTGAGAGATGAGAAAGCAAATAATAATGATTAAAAAGGGATTTAAATTTAATGTAAGAAGAGTAAATGAAAAAAGAGCAACAGCGATTTTTCCTTTTGACTTAATGATAGGCTTAGCAAAGCTAAATGTAGCATTGAGAATAATTGCAATGACAACTACCTGAAGCCCTTTAAAAATAGAGACTACCTCTGGGATTGAGTTAGTTTTTTTGTATAGCACAGACAGAACAATCATCATTATAAATGCAGGAAGTCCAAATCCTACGAAGCTTACAATTGCACCTGAAAGTCCTCTTATTTTTAATCCCACATATGCTGCAACATGCATTGCAATTGGTCCAGGAATTGTTTGAGCAATCGCAACTCCTTCCTGAAAGCTTTCTTTATCAAGCCATTTTCTTTCTTCTACGGCAAGTTGTTTAATATTAGCAACCATGGCAGGACCGCCGAAAGCTGTCAGTCCGAGTCTAAGAAAGGCAAGAAAAATACTTATTAGATTCGTCATTTTTAAAACTAAATTATAACATTTTTTAATGTTGACATAAATGTATCTTTCATGTTATCGTTCAAATTATGAACAAATCTCAAATAAACGATGAAATTTCTCTTAAGATTCTTGAACACATTCAAGCTAATCCCTCAATTACACAAAGAGACCTTTCATCAAAGCTTGGCATAGCCTTAGGTCTTACAAACGCTTACATAAAAAGACTTGCTAAAAAGGGTTACATAAAGATAAAGAATCTTACGGGAAAAAGAATAATATATATTCTTACACCAAAGGGAATTCTTGAAAAAACAAAGCTTACCTTTAACTACATGGCAAGGTCTTTTAACTACTTTAAAGAAATCAAACATAAGATAGATAAAACTTATGAAAGAATTATAGCCTCAGGACAAAGAAGTATTCTTATTTGGGGAAGTGAAGAATTGGCAGAACTCTGTTACATAGCATCAAAGGGACTACCAGTTAAGATTGTTGGATTTGTAAGCTTTAATGGAAGGAAAAAGTTCCTTAACTGCAAGGTTTACTCAAAGGATAATATAAAGAATATTAAATTTGATGCCATTATTGTGGCAACCTTTGAAGAAAGAGAAATTGCTGAATTGAAAGATGTAGATGCTAAGGTTTATTATCTATGGGAGAGTTAGCAGTTAATTGGTATTGTATATATGTTAAATCAAGGCATGAGTTTAAAGTATTTGAGAGACTAACTAAGGCAGGAATAGAGGCATTTTTACCTGCTGTTGAAAGGCTTAGAAGATGGAAAGACAGAAAAAAGCTTGTTAAATTTCCACTTTTTCCTGGATATCTTTTTGTTTGCATGGAAAAAAGCTATGAATTAATGCTTAGAGTGCTTAAAACTCCGGGTGTTGTAAGTTTCATCAAAAATCCAAATGGAGAGCCAGAGCCTGTTCCAGAAGATCAGATAGTGCCACTTAAAAAAGCAATAGAAAACAATAAAGAGGTAGATCC
>JANXCZ010000013.1 GCA_025060075.1 Thermodesulfovibrio sp. | reverse complement strand
GATTTTTTGCTGTGCCTCAATGAGTTCTTTCTCAATTTCATCTGTTAAGTATACATCAACTCTTCTTTTTTCTTTTGGAAAAAGAAGTTGTCCCTTGGCTTCTATACCAAGAAGTTTTAACCTGAAAAGATAATAGGCAAGCTGCATTCTGGCAGATTTTTCATAACTGGAGCTTTTCTTTACCTCTCCAATTAATATTTCTTCATCTTCAGTTTTAATTAGGTCTATGACCATTCCTCCTTGTTGTTCAGGTGTTTGAATCATTATTTCTTTTCTATCTCTCTTGTATGCTTCTTGTGAAAGAAGTCTACCTATCTCAATAAAGGGATTTCCCTGATACGGCTCAAGATGCCGAGACATGAGCCATACCTCCCTTGGACATATATAGTAGTACCAGATAAGTGTAGGGATAATCACTTTTTTCTTACCGTATTTTGTTTAGAAGTTTGAACTCTCTTTATTACAAATGTCCGATCTCCAATTAGGAATACTTCATTAGTATTCTTCATAACTTTCACTCTAATTAATTCTGGATACAATACTTTATTTTTCTGTGTAAGAGGAACCAAATAAGAAAATAGTGGAAAGTCTTCTTCTGTTTTTTTACATCTTTCATGCATAAAGAAAATTTGACCTTTACCTGAGAGAATCTGTGTATCTTTATTGAAGGGTATAGGATAGAATGTATCAATTTCTTCCATATTAACTTTCTCTGCATTTTTAATTTCTATGCTTTCTAATGAACTTATTGACTCACTGTCACCGCATGTAAAGGGAGAATATTTAAGGGAAAACTCAACATCATTAATAATTGTGTCGTCTTTAAAGATTGCTGCAATTTCAATCTCCTTTGTATAGGCAAACTGTCTTCCAAGAGCATTTGTAAACTTTCCTCCAATTTCATCTTCCCACTTTACAATTGCCGATGTTATAAAACTCTTTATAATGCAAGGCGAAAGAAGCCTTGAACCAGCCCAGACTATTTTTTCTTCAATCATTTCAAGATACTCAGTAGGATGTTTGTCGTTCTTATACCGTTGTATACAGTTAGCAATTAAACCTATTACAGCAGAAGGAGGAAGAACGGGATATGTAAGGGAAGACTGCCAAGTAAAAGGAATTCTTATTGAGTAAAGGGAGTTTAATCTTAGTCTTGCAACAATTGCTTTCATTTTTGAGTCTTGCTTAGTAGTTCGTCAAAAATCTCATTTATAGTTGTCTTTTTCATTACATTTGATGGCGATTTATCACCCCAATATAGAATTTTACTTCCAAATGGTGCGGAGTTCACTGTTTTCTCTATGTAGTCACTGTAAATAGGCGATACTGGGAAAGGAAGCGGTGAAGTTTCAGAGTAACCAACAAGAATTTCAATAGGATTTGTATGCGGCAAAGCATGAGAAAGACTTGCTCCAATCTGACCCGAAAACATTAGGCGATAAGCTTCAATTGCTAATTTAATTCTTTCCCTTCTTTCATCATCATTGATAGGATAGGGATTTTCACTTCCAAGCATCATCTCAACAAGACCAACTCTGTCAACATCTAAGGCTGACACAAAAGCATAGATACCAGAGGCATATGATTTGCTAAATATCATTTGAGCAGATTGCTTACTCTCTTTTAGTTCTTCCTGACTGATTGACTCTTGCTGTGATACTCTCGTATGAAGTACTTGTTTTTGCGTGTTTTCTATTTCTAATACTGGTAAAAGCCATGAAAACATTGCTCGAGAAGTTCTTCTTGATGATATGCCTTTTTGATCACCCTTTGCATCTTGCGCAATTAAATATCCGTGAATATCACATATGGAGCAGTTCTTTATTGCCTCTTCTTCAGATTTTGCAACTTGAACTATGGTGTTATCTTGAGATTTCTCTCCCGGTCTTATTGGTTCACCAACTCTACAGCCCATACAGAGAGGCAACGAACTGAAGGGACCACTGATAATTAATTTTCTCATAGCTTCATAATGCCAGTGTTTTAGCATTCTTCCTGATACAGCAGGAGCCTCTACCTTATTTCCATTTTCATCAATAAATTCCATAACTCTTATGTCTGTAACATTGCCTGCTACTGCTTCATTATTTAGATCATGAGCATTAATCTGAAGTTTTACTGCAAAATTAACATATTTAAGCATTTTTACCTCCTCATATTTTTTGTATCTTTAAAAGTTTTTAAAGCTACTTTTTCAAATTCAAAAATTATGTTAATACCACTTTTACTTGGAAAACAAACACTCCAATCATTTTTCGTCCTCTTCCTTCGCTGGAAATGTAAATGCAAAAATGACAAGGGCTAATTTTGTAGATTCAAAATCCTGATTGGCAAGGCTAAATATCTTCTTTATTTCATCTGCATTTGGAATATAAATCCAATTTTTAACCTCCCTGCCTGAGTTCTTATCCTGTTCTTGCTGAATTCTTCTTAATTCTGCTTCTCTGAGCATCTTAGTAATTGTCTCCTCAAAATCCCTTGAATCCTTCTTTGCATTTCTTATGTTATCTACATAGGTGTAATTTCTCTCTCTAACAAAATACCTCAAAGTTCTTGCCAATGCATGTATTGCTGGATGTTCAATTATATCTTGGCTAATCATAGCCACCTCCTTGAGTAGATATTTTGAAGTTTCAGGATATAGGAGATTAATATAATCTCCCCTTTTAGGAGATGTCTCCATAACATAAAGGCGAGCAAATTTTAAGATAGAACCTTTGTTAAGATTAGAAATTATGTTATTTAACTCTTCAAAAGATGCATATGCTTCTTTAGTATAGTAATTACTACCAAAAGTATTAAGAATATTCTCTATTGTTGCAACATTATATGGTGTATAGCTTATAAATTTGGAGTAATTCTCTATAGATATTAGAGAAAGACCATCAACATGATAGCCCTGTTGTCTGCTTAAGACTGCAATGAATAGGTCAAACTCTCTCAAAATACTCGCAGAGGAAGGTATCTTAGATAGAAATAAGAGAGGAAGAAGAATTTGTGGAAAATCTTGTTTAATCCAATTTTTTCTTATTTGATGTTGTAAGGCAAAGACTTGTTGAAGCTTATATCCTGAGATTGTTTCATTGGGAATGGGGATTACCAATACTTCCCTTTTTGCTATATAAAAAAAGAAAGTAGCATACCATGTGCCTATCAATGATAGTAAAGCACAGACTTTACAGATTCTCTTCGGATTAGTTGGTCTTCTTGGTATTTTTGGAGAGTTTTTATCTTTCGGATTTTTATATTGTAAATCTACATCTAATCCATCTCTTTGATTGTGAAAGGATGTTGAAACTGCCAAACCTATGATATTGCCAACAGATCGAAAACTATGACGACAGATATTTTCTGTTTTTTTATTTTTCATTAAAATTTCTACGGCTTTATACAAATCCAATTTGAAAGTTTCATTTTCTGTAATACAAATATTTTCTGCACTTCTGCCAGCAATACCAGGGGTGTTATAAGGTAAATAAGATGAAGAAAGTATTCTTTGACATAGAGTATTAAAGGTTTGATTTAATTTACTAATTTCAGATTCATTGACATCAAAAACCACGCTATAAAATCCACTTTCCCTATATATGCTAACTTTTTCTATTCCAAAGGCTTCAACTCCAACTCTTGCCAATCCATAGGCAATTTTTGCCTCTAAATCAGGAAATCCTGTTGCAGGTGTATAGAGAGTTATCATAGATTTACTCCATGTTCTTGTATATTAATCTTCCTCTTTCAGTCAGTCTTATTATTGTTGCCTCAATGCCTTCATTTTCTATTGTTATTAGCCCATAAATAGAAAGCCTATCAATCTCACTTGAGTAATTAATTAAAAATTCTCTTGCATCTTCATTTTTAAGATAAGTTACAGAGCCCAACTTCTTCAAAACATCTTTTTCTTTACCCTTAGGTAAATAGAAAAGCTTAGGCATAAATATTACTTGATTAAATTCTTCGTTCATGTAGTATACTGTGGCATCTACTAAAAAAGCAGAGAGAGCCGTTACTATTACATGAGCTTTAAGACCACCAGTTGGATTAAAATAAATCTCGTAGCCTTCTTCTTTCTTTTTTCTTGCAAGATAAATTAATCTATCAAGAAGTTCTGAAATTCCCTTTTGAAATTCATCCACTGCTTGTTTTTCATCAAATTTTGCTTCCCAAAAATATCCACTAATTTCAAAGGGTGAATAGAGAGTATATCCTTTTTCTTTTAGAAAACTTTCAATAACTCTCCTGCAGAATTCATTTGATTTTGTCTTTGTTCCAAAGAGATAAACCTCTATAAGCTGAGGATTTTTATCTTTTACCACTCTTAAGAAGGTATTCAATTCAGCCGAATGTGAAAGAGGATCTTGAGATAAAAAATCTCTAAATTTGGCTATCTCATACGGATTATCTAAGAGAGCACTCCAAAAATCCTCATCTGCTACTTTTATATTTTGAGGAAGAATTCCACTTTTTTGTGCATTTGTTATAATTGAAACTCCACTACTTATTATGTGAAACTCTTTCATATTCATAAATCTTCAAAAATTCCATATCCTAATGATACTTTAGCACCGACTCCATGTTGATTTAAAGCTTCTTTTAACAGCAAAACTGCTAAATTGAGCAAATCTCCTTTTTTTGACAAAAGAAAGAAGGAAAACTCGGTATTCTCAATAGTCAAGAACTTTACGGGATTTGGCATTTGCCAGTCAGCGGGAGGTTTTCTCTTAGAGTAATAATCTGGATAATGAACATTCATTATGTCTATTTTAAGATTTATGTTATTAATAGGATAAGCATCCATAAATATCACTTTTCCAGCTTGTTTTTGTGTACCAAATATCTCAATAATCTTTACAAAATCAATGTCATCAACATTAATTTCTAAAACCTCTCCCTTTTCTAAAGCAGAGGAAACTCTTCTTATTGCATCTTCTATTTTTCCATTTTGTTTTTTATCCTTTTCAGCAAACTTTAGCACAGTCCAATGTTTTGTAACTCCCTTTATAGCACTTCCTGGAATGTAGGGAATTCCATAAATATGATTTAAGGTCATAGAAGTCTCCTGAGGATGAGATGCTCCAAGACCAATTATGAGACGCCATGCACATTTGGCATTAAAATTTTTAGAGAAGAAACCTGAGTTTTTAAGAGAATCAATAGCATTATATCTGCGGTTTTTTATACTAATAAGAAAATCTATGTCCCACTTAAATCTCTCAATTTCTTCGTTTATTCTTATTTTTTCAGGTAATCTTCCTATGATTATTGGCAAATTAAAAAGATAGTAAAAGTTATAGTCTTTGTATTGCGAATCATTAATAGCTTTTATTGAGGAGATTATGTTAAATGTGTCTTTTGGTAAATATCTATTATCTCTTGGTATATTAATGCTCATTCTTCCTCCTCTAATTCAATCATTCCTTCTGCAAACTTTTTAAGCCAGCTTAAGAAAGAGAGTAATTCTTCAGTAACATGACGATAATGGTAAGAGTCAAGAGAAATTATCCATTCAATAAGTTCAATCTGATTATCTGGCATGTTTATACGAGTTGACACTCTTTTAAGGTAATCGGTCAATTGTCTATAAATCAAATCATAAGCGTTTCCTTCTTCTTTTTTTGCATATATGAATGCAAGGGTCTGTCCTAAGCCATTGGAAAGAATCATTTGGGGAATTTTTCTTGAATATGAACGATACTCCCTTTGTTTCTTTATTTCTAACTCCCCCTTTGCCTGTTTCACACAATTATAAGCAAACTCTGCTCTTCCTCTCTCAAGTTTTGTAAGAATATTTTCATTAGCTCGCATTTTTATCCTCCTGCCTTAAAAATTTTACCCTAACAAATCCTTTTCCAATTGTCTGATTTCCTCCAATTTGAATTACTTCGGGCAAACCTTTTTCAAAAAATTCTGCAACAAGCTTTACCTCATTATCTGGATTATTAATGGCTTTAAAAATACCTTTTTTATCATCCTCTTCAACCCTTAGCTGGGTAAACATGACCAATGAGTACATTATTGTGTCCTGTGGTAAGTATTCCTCAGTCCATAATGCTCCAGACTGGACAGTCCCAGTTACATTGTCAATCTTTGTCCTTGTCATTATCTCTGTTGATGTTTTGACAAACTGCTTGAAATCATCATCGTTCAAAATAACTAAATCTTTTTTAATTTTTTCCCTCCAAAATCTATAGGAATCATTGTTTGGAAAGATATTGTTTGAAAACCATTCGGCTAACTTTTTGGTTTCTTCCTTCTCTCTTACTTCAAAAGTAAACTCTTCAAGGACGACCTTAGAGGAAATAGCAATATTGGATGACTGAGGTACAGTGTTTACAAGTTTTGAAAAATCAGAAAAATTAAAGTGGCTTATTCCAGCTATTTCTTGATCTCTTTTGAATCTCTCAAGAACCATCGGGCATGTAATCCAAGCAAAAACTCCTTTGAGTGATTTTACTGGAAAAAGTAAAATTCGTGCATCGGTTATGGTAAAGGCTCCAGCATGGGTTTCTTCACCTTCAGGACCAAATAATAGAGATATATAGTCTGTTTCTTTATCCTGATTATCTTTTTTATATTGTATCTTATTCTTTGGTCTTACTTTTTCCCCATTTATATCTATCTCTTTATTAGCACTTTCAAATGCTTCCCTTATACATCCTTTAAGCCCTGAGCTTTCTATTTTAGGAAAATCAGTGTATCTTTCCCTTTGAATTGGCAAATCAACGACTCCAACTTCACTGCCACTACCTGCATGCACAGGTGTTTCTGCTATTAAAAAGAGAACTCTTTTTTCTCTAAACATCGCTATACCTCCCCTTTTTAATTTTAGTGAACTTGTATTTTTCGATATTGATAACTCTATCTCCTAATCTTTTAAAAAACTCAACATATTCGCTTTCTGCATTGTGAACTTCGCTACCTATAGCAATTAAACCTACGTATAATAATATTTCTTCAGAGCCGTATCTTGTTTCATATCTGTCATCTCTATATAAAATTCTTACCTGCAGGTTTTCCTCTTTATGTTTGAAAGTTTTAAATCCCTTTGGTAAATTTACTCCTTTAAGTATATGATTAAGATCAGGATTGTCGGGATTTTCTCTAAGTCTTCTTTTAAGTTCAAAGATTGAGCTTTCAAAGATTTTCTTTTTTTCAGGATTTTTATTCAAATATTCCTCAATCTCATGGGAAACATATATAAAATCATACTCACTTTTATATCTTTCCCATAAGGCAATTCCTAATGGATTTAAGGAGTATAAATTATCAGCACTCTCAAGAAGAGAGACTATACTAGGATCTATCTTTTTCTCATCTTCTATTTCTTCTATTCCCTCCTTTTCTAAGTTGAAGAAAAATTCTTCATTTTTCTCAAAAATACTCCAGTTTATACTTATTGGAATTTGTGGGATTTTTATCAAAGCATCGGTATCCTCAAAGACATAATAAATTGGGCATCTATTAATCTGCGCTAAAATAGTAAGATATGGAAGAGTAGCCTTATATCCACCAGTTATGTTAATTATTATGTTTTCCCAATATTCGTTTGCAATCCTGTATATTTCTGTTATTAGATTTGATAATCCTAAGTTAAACTCTTGTCTGTCCCAAACTTGTAGTCCTTTAATTTCCTTTAATTCAACTTTTTTATTTTCAAAATTTTTAATTTTAGACAAATTCTCCTTAAGTATCTCTCCAGCAAGTTTACTCAAAACAGTATCTGATGAAAGAAGAAATATCTCAAAATCATCATCAAGCTCTTTACTGAGCTTTGTGAGACTTTTAATTTCAGCAGAGACAGCCTCTGGAGCTTTTTTAATTTTATCTTCTATCCAGGTACTTATCTTATTCTTTAATCTTCTTATTCTCTCTTTTTCCTCCTCCCAGTCTTTCACTCTTTTATTTTTCAAACCCTCATAATATCTTAAAAAATCTCTATCATTATTTTCTTTTATATAATTTTCAAAAATTGATGTGCCAACCATGTTTATTATTCTCTTCATCTTATACCTCCTACTAAGCTTAGTCCAAAACCCTCTTCTGGATTTATGTCAGATATATTTTTTAAATGAAATATCTCTTTAATATCTTCCGTGCTTATATCATTTAATAATTTAAAATAATAAACACTTCCTGCAGGAACGGCTTTCCTCATTGTTTTTGGTTCTTTTTTTGCCATATCCCATCCTCCAAGCCTTATGAATCTTCCGATAGAGCAGGAAATAAGTTTAGTTTTAATTCCTTGAATCTGACCTTCCATTGTATTTTCATCAATCCATTTAGGTATCCATCCTTTCTCAAAAATAGCAGGAGTTGCAAGATATAGTTTGAAAAATCCCCCTGTTAGTTTTATATCTATTTTCTCTAAATTCTCTAAAGGATTATTTTTCAATTCTTCAAAATAGGCAGTTTTACCTTCTCCACCAAGTTGAAGAATACCGCTTTTAGGTAACTCTGCATCTAAAACTTTGATATAGATACTGACACCTCTGTTTAATCTGATCATGGTTGCTCTGTAAAGATAGCCCTCTTTAGAGGTGAGAGTAACCCTTTCTCTTGCTATACCAACCTTCGTCTCTAAACTATAAAGTTCATTTTTTGGAAGAGAAAAATTTTTTTCTCTACCTTCAAGATAGCTTTTCAATAAAATGTCATCTATAAAGCCATTAAAATTTTCTACTTTTTCTTTACCACTAAAAAGCAATAAATCATCAAGCTTATAATCTGAGAGAAAAATTTTTGGTTTATTAATATTTTTTAGGCAAACTAATTCCTTATTAAATCTTACAAGATCAAATGGCGCATGGAAAAATAAGGACTCATCTTTAACAAGAAACGGTCCCATGATTTTCATGCTACCTTTTTTATAGGGAGAACCAATATCGGGATAGTTTTTTTCCTTAAAACTTTTTAAATCTCCTCTTTGAAACAAGAGAAAAGTCCTTAAAGCTCCATATATAGTTGATGGATAGGGAGGGAAAGTACTTTCTGCCCAAGTTTCAGAACCCATTGAAAAAGGTCTTCCTGTCCGAAAAAATAGAGTATCATTTGGTACTATTTTTAGCCACATTCTAATCCTCCGCTTTTAAAATAAATATCAAAATAGTGCAAAGATTCACAAAATTGTCAATATCTTCACCTGTATCCCAGAATAAGTTTTTCATTTTTTCATAGGTATGATGTAAAAAACTATCTCTTTCGTCTTTTTTAATTTTTATTCCTTTAGATGAATGATATGATCTTTCAAGAAGTCTTAAAAGTTCCACATTAAAGATTTCACCCAGAGTATTAAATTTTCCATTTTCCTTTAAGTGAACAAAGTTGGTCGCAATTTTTTGAATTAAACTTTTTGCTATGTATCCATTTTGATTTTTTTCATCAAAGGCAAGAAGCAATTCTTTTAAAATCTCCATAGTATCTCTATTCTCATAAAGCCATTTTGCCTCAACTACTCTCTCCTCTCCTGATCGTCTCATGAGACAAATAGCAAAACCATCTCTACCTCTGTCTTTTGCTATATTTTCCATCTCAAAGACTTTTTTAATAACGATCTGTAGTGGCGTCTTATAATGAGCTATTACAACTCCCAAAGATGCAGTAGCCTTTTGCCCCATTGTTAAAAGATATCTTCCATCTTTTTCAACGAATCCAGTTTTGTTATTAAGATCAACTTTGATCTTACCATTTTCTATCCTTATATGCCCTGAGAAAGACCATCTTAGTTTGTGCATAACATCAAAAAGGTCTCTTAAATTAACGAAAGCAAGAACATCATCTCCACCTGCATAAACAATTCTTCCAAGATGTTCTTCTTCTACAATTTTTTTCACAAACTCCAAAGCATAGTTTCTCAGAGCAGTTGATATAGAAGCATGGATAGCTGGTGTTAAAGGTTTTCTATCAAAGATGTTTTTGAGTCCCTTTTTAAAGTCATCCCTTAATTTGATATTCCAGACTTCAGAGTTATACGAATTTTCAATCTCTGGAAGAAGTTCGCCTGAAAGCCATTTGCCCATATTGTCGCCATCAAGATGGATAATAGCATAGTAGGATTTCGGTTTTCCTACTTTGTCATAAATTTTTTTCAAAACATCTTTTAAATCTTTCAGCTTATTTGGTTCAATAGAAATACCATATTCATCCTTAATATATCTTTCGCTTAGATTTTCCTCATAAAACCAAGAACTTTCAATTTTTTCAAAGTCTTTAAAAAGCTCTTTTATCCTTTTTTCATAATCCTCATATTCACTTTTAGCAAAAGCTAATGCTTTTTCTTTGAAATCTAAACAAGATATCTCAGCAGTAGATGGAAATGATATCTCTTTAAATATTTTTGAGACTTTCTCTTCAAGATAAATCTCAAAGGTTCTCTTAAGAAAACATAAGGAACAAAGTCCTTCACCATCAGCAAGAAATTTAGGAGAGATTTTGGTATTTTCTGTTAGATCAATTAAATATTTATTAAAATTCGTAAATTTGCCTTTATTTTTACTTTCTCTGAAGAATACTACATCCCTTTCACCACAAACGGAACATTTTCTTCCTTTTTCTTCAACCTCGGGTTGGGAAAACTTCCTTAAATTTTTTCTTCCACCAATAAATTTCTCAAGGATAGAGTAAAGAAGTTCATAATTAAGTCCAATATTTGGTTTATGTTCACCATTTTTTTCTGCAAAATCCCACAATTTTCTGTATTGTTCCAATATGGTTTCTTCAAATATATCTTTAAAGTCATCAATAGATACATCCCTTACATCAATTTTCCATGGAAGAGCTACCCAGTAAACTTCCGGAAATTCAGAAAGTTGAGAATCTATTTTTTCTTTAATTTTATTTTGAATACTTAATTTAGACTTAGAAAATATCACATTTTTGACATCTTCAATCAATTTTTTAATCTGAGTTTTCATTTCTCCTGCAATCTCTTCAATCTCACTTGTTTCGCTTGTAGGCATGATAGCTACAAATCTATTTGGAATAGTTGGAAGTTTAAGATTTCTACCTTGATATCCATAAGGTTGCAATTTCAAATTCTCAATAATCCACCAGTCCATAAGAGGTTGCTTATAAAGATCTGGATAAATTATATTTGTGGGACCATAAGTTTTTATTATTACTTCTAATGCTTTGAAAGTTAAAAATGATAAGATGAAACTTCCCATGTAGAAATCTTGAGTTTTTCTTGCCTGAGAGATAAAACTTTGAACAGGACCTATCGTAAAAAGAAATAAAGAGTTATTCTGTAGAAGAGACCTACTATTCTCATCCCAAGAAGCATTTATTGCTGAGGCGATCTTCAGATGTTCCCAGATTGAGTGGTCTGGAATTCGCGTATCAGCTGGAAGAAGAGAGAGATATTTTATCCAATCCTTTTCTTTACACTCCTCAAAAATTATTTCCTGTAGATTTCTCCATAAGCAAAAAAACTTTTCCTTGTCATCTCCTTTTAGAACTGAATAGACTTTTTTGAGAGCATCTTTAACATTTTTAAAGACATCTTCCACATTGATATTTTCAGGAATAGATATTAAGCCTTCACAAAAGGGATGTCTTATCTCATTAAATGTTTGCATTATATCTTTTGGCAATAAACCTCTCTCCATACAGGAAGCAATCCAGTCAGATCCCTTAATTTCTTCATCATAAGAAAGACCAAGAATTTTAGCATACTCTTTTGCTCTTTCTATGTGATTTGGTATGTTAAAGCATTTGTCAACTGGATCATGAAGAAATATCTTTAATTTTCTTTCAAACTCTCTCATAGGAACTCCTTTATAAAATCTTTTTGTTTTTGAATATTATAACGATCCTTGGTTGGAAATGCACTGTTTAAAATAGTAATTATTGGATGCAGTTTATTTTTTATCTTAACTACTGAGACATATACAGGAGATGCCATTCTGGGATTTGCATTTCCTAAGGAAGGGTCTCTATGTTTGTGAGATGCTAACCCTATTAATCTCAAAACATCATCTGAAGAATCAAACTCTTTTTTGCTAAGAATTACCTCTCTTATCCAAGGATAATCACCTCCATGGTACTTCTTATTTTTAATCACTTGAATACCTGAAATAAATGAAGAAGTATTGATTTCATATGAATTATTTATTTTGTTAAGTGCATTTAATAAATTATCAGTATTAATTTCAAAGGTTGGCTTAATTATTTCTATGCTTCCAAATCCTCTTCTTGACCTTTTGCCAAATCCCCCTAAAGTGAAGGTCAAATAAATTAGACTTTCCATTTGAGCAGTAAGATTCTCAGGAAAGCTAAAAATTATATCTACTTTTTTATCATATCTTATTGCTTTAGAAGTGAACGCTTTTCTACAGTCTCTTTGTTTATCTATAGGACATGAATTTCTCTTATGATGTGGTAAAGGTTGATAATAAGTTATATCAGAAGATTCAATTTTAGATTCTATCTTTATTCTGATCTTACTTCTACCTTCTCCTCTTTCTGTACCTCCAAAAATCTCAGCTTCTTCTTTTCTTAATTTATCTATATTATCTTCTGCTTTAATAGCTCTCCACCACCATCGCATCATTCCTTTGAACTCAGATGGTCTAAGCTCAGGAGTTCTTCCATCTGCTCCTGCCATGAACATAGGAGTTATTAATTTACATTTAAGCTCTAAGAAATACACTTTTACCTCCTAAAGGCATTTGTTTTATTTTCCACATATCTTTTAATCTCCTCTACCATTAACCAACCTCCATAGTAGTCCTCTTCGTCTTCTCTCTGATACTCTTTTCTTTCTGATGCTGCTG
Organism: Thermodesulfovibrio sp.; assembly: GCA_025060075.1. GTDB lineage: Bacteria > Nitrospirota > Thermodesulfovibrionia > Thermodesulfovibrionales > Thermodesulfovibrionaceae > Thermodesulfovibrio. The sequence continues at coordinate 3,093 of JANXCZ010000013.1, read as the reverse complement.
ATATATCACAGAGTTTCAGAATATGATGACAAAGCATTGCTTGAAGACGCCTTTTGTGTTGCTGTAAAATTGAGTTTCCCTTTGCCCAAACTCTTAATCCCTCTGCCATCTCTCTTAAATCATAAACTGTAAGTTTTTTCAATTCATCAGGAAAAAGCTCTTTTTCCAGTTTATAGGCTTTTTCATCCCATATAATTTTTCCACTGTGATCAACTATTTCATCAAGAATTGCCTGAACATCGGGTCTTTCAATATTTTCTCCGTAAATTCCTCTGTCAGTATGATGAATGGAAACAGCAAAAGATATCGGTTCTCTAAGATTTTCAGGTAGTATTTTAAACAGTAAACTTGCTCCTATTGTTGAATGGGATGGTAAAGCTCTTTTTCCTAAGTTTTCTTGCCATCTTTTAGTAAGTTTTCCAAGATCATGATATAGAATCATTTTTCTTAATGCAGATTCAATCTGAGAGGATTCATTTATAGACAAAATCCTTTTTAGGGTATTTAGAAAAATAGGTAAAATTAATTCAAGCCTATCTATACAAAGTTCAATATGTCTTTCATAGATTTCCCCAGGTGCACTAAATAAAGACTGATTCATCTCCCTTAACTCCAATCTCTGAATCATAATAACTACTCTCTATTATGTAAGTCTTAAATGGTGAGATTATAGGAACATCTTCATCAGATATTTGAGATCCTTTTTCTTTCAAATTTATAATTCTAAAAGAGGATTTTTCTCCATATTCCCAACTTAACTCATGAGTAACTATATCCTTTTTAAACCATCCCCATAAACTCTTTATATCAACCTCAAAAGAGTAATCACCAATTTTACCCTCCCTTAATATCTTTCTTACTCCATTTTCTAACTGTAGTTCCTTGGTTTCTTTCTTTTTCTCTCCAATCTGAGGTTCAATTACTACAACTTTGGCTGATTTATTCTTTCTTAGTTGTATATTTTCTGGTTTCTCATCAGCATAAAGCACACACTCATATAAGTCAATCAAAGTATCTGCTGCCTCAAAATCACTTGCTTTATAGTCAAGACAGTTTACAAAATCACAAACCTGATTAAAATCCTTAATGTTAAAATTTTTATTTTTACTAAGCCAATCCATGGTTTTTTCTATATGTCTTCTTTCATAGGGCATGTAAGCTTTTTCACCTTCCAATGGAAAAATGTAAACACAACCTGATTCTTTCTCATATCTTGCACATCTTCCTGCTCTCTGAATTAGCGAGTCAGCAGGAGCTATCTCAGTAATTAGTATTTGAGCCGAGAAGTCTATTCCAGCTTCAAGTACTTGAGTAGAGACGACAATTCCTGTACCCTCAGGTATCACTAAGGTTTGCCGTTCTTTATGTGGCATTAGTGAAATAGCTTTATTTTCATGTTGGATTCTATCATTTCGACAAAACTTTGAATGTAATAACACAATTTGACCATACTGCAAAGAAAGTCTTCTCATCAACTCTTCATAAATTTTTTGAGCACGCTTTACTTGATTTAGTACTATCAAAGTTTTTTTACTTTTAATCTCTTCAATAAGTTCATCGGATAGATTCAACTCATCATTTAAAATTAGAGGTTTGTCTTGAATATTTAAGGACAAAGATGATTTTATATCCACATTTCCAATTATCTCATAAAGCTTAGGAATATTCTCAAAAAGGCTGTTTTTAAGGATTTCTGGCATGGTAGCTGTCATCAATACAAAAGGTATGTTACTACTGTAGAGTATCTCCATTAATGCACGCATAATAGAAAAAGTAAACTCATCCCTGTACATATGGGCTTCATCAAACACAACAATTGAAGAAGCAATCGCTCCTGCTGGAACATCTATGTGATATCCTACTTGTCTGCTTGCTCTTGCAAAGGCATATAGAAACTGATCAAGAGTGGTTACAACTATGTCTGACATAAAAAATGGAGAATTTGGTAAGTCTCCATGCTGAATAGATACAGAAATATATGGTGAAACTCTTTCTGAGTATTTTCTGATTCTTTCAGCAATTGAATTTACTAAAACTCTCATAGGTAGAACATATATTAATCTTGGTGCTAAGTAAAAATCCTTTTTTATGAATTGATAAAGAAAAGGAGCAATCACGGCTTCTGTCTTACCAGAACCTGTCGGAGCTTTAATGAATATAGGAAATTCTAAGCGTTCAATATGTTCCCAAACTTTTAATTGATGTTCATACGGATTAGAGATATCAAAATATGACTTATAAAATGTCCGTTTATATTCCATTAAGTATTTAAAAACTCTAAAGTTTTCTAAATTTTATCAAATTTAGATCTTAAAAACAATATCTCACTGATCTCCTTATCATCCCCTTTCCCAAACCTCAACACAGCCAAATCCCTGAGAGTTTTTTGCTCCAAGACCTGTATCAAAGGCTAATGAAAAAAGTTCTATCGGTACTCTTAGCTCAAAAACTCCATCCCAGCCTTTAATTACTGTGTTTTTGTATAGAATTATTCTTTGGTTTTTTGAGTTTACTTTGTAGGGTTTTATTGAACCCTGGGATATGGTTTTTCCTGTAAGTGTTCTAAGTTTTTTGCTAAGATTTTCAATAAGAAGCTTTTCAAACTCATCTTCAAAGGGACTGTAGTAATAAGTCTTTTTTCTTCCATCAGCAGTTATAAGGGTGCTATAAACAGTAATGGGAGAAAGGGTCCTAACTAAAATTTTTTCCCTGTACTCCGGTAAACCTTCAACTGTTACCGAATCAAGTATAAGAGAATGTTCTGAGAGCTTGATATTCCCAGCTTTTATAAGATTTGTGGCAAATGATTGAATGAATTCTGATATTGGAGAAGCAACTATGAGGCTAACGCTACCGTAAAAAGTGATTTTTCCATCCTTAACCTTTGCCTTACCTTGAGGAATTAATCTTGAAAAAGTGAATAACTTGAAAATTCTTTCAGTGTCAGGGTCTTTAAATCCTTGATTATGAATCTTTGTTGCAAGCCAGCTGTCAAGGTTTTTATATATAAATCCTTGAATGATTTCATTATAATGACATGGAAGAGTTAAGAAATCAGATAAATCATTATGGAAAGTTATTTTAATTCTCATT
>JANXCZ010000063.1 GCA_025060075.1 Thermodesulfovibrio sp. | reverse complement strand
ACCCAGTTTTGAAGCCACCTTATCATTAATCCATAGTTCGTTTTCAGGAACTATCTCATTAAGATATTTGTTATTATGGGTCTGAACATGGGTATGAACAGCCATTCTACCAAAAACAAGTCTGAACTCTCCCTCATCAGTATTAGGTTTTGCTGGAGTTTGATGCTCATAGAAAAAGGGAACTTCTCTTTCAGCCATTTTTGGTGATAAAATCTCAAACTTACCTGAAGATGTCTTAAACTTAAGCTCATCTCTTGAATACATTTTAGGTTCTTTACATAAAGCTACCTGTCCTGTTTTATCAAAATCTTCAATCTTAATACCTGTTCCTTCAAGCTGATAGTTCCATAGGTCTTCAATTGTCTCATATGGCATATATTCACCAACACCATAGGCATTTAAGATACCTTTAACTATTTCCCACTTACCTTTTGTATCATATATTGGTTTTATTGCCTGACGTCTCATAATGAGTGTTGGTTTTGCACCTCTTTGAAGTCCTATAATATCATCTCTTTCAAGATAGGTAGACTCTGGAAGTACAACATCTGCATACCAAGAGGTAGCAGAATAGTTAACATCTATTGTAACGAGAAGATCTAATCCATTAAGAATTTCCTCTATATCTTTATGTGGAATTCCTGCAAAGGGATCATATCTTACAACAAAGAGAGCTCTCACAGGATATGGTTCTCCTCTTTTTATTGCTCTGTAAAGATGAAGTATATGTCCAGCTCCATCATAAAGAAAGCCCTTTCCTTCCTCTGCTTCTACTCTTTTTTCTTCTGCAGAAGGAATTCTGTCAAGTAAGCTTTTTATTCCGACAGCTCCAACCTCTTTTGGAGATTTTGCTAAGATAATTCCTCCTTCGTGTTCAATGCTACCAAGTAAGGCATTTAAGATAATTACTGTGCGAGCAAAATAGAAGGCATCCATATATCTTGCAGCAAACCATCCTGGATATAGAATTACTCTTGGTTTGTCTGCACTGAGTTGTCTTGCCAGACTAACTATATCATGAGCTGGAATTCCTGTCTCCTTTTCAGCCCATTGAGGAGTATAAGGTTTTATAAAATTCTCAAGTTCTGGTAAACCAGTTATGAATCTGTCAACAAAGTCTCTGTCAAAGAGATTTTCCTTCAAAATAACATGAATAAGGGCTAAGTTTAAGGCATAGTCAGTTCCGGGTCTAATCATGAAAAATCTTGTTGCTTTCGTAGCTGTTTTAGTCGCTCTTACATCAATATAGGTTAAATTAGCTCCCTTTTCAAGAGCATTAACAATATTGTTTACCTCCCTTACGGCTAAGGATTCTATAGCATTTCTTCCATAAAAAACCATATGTTTCGTGTTTGCAAAATCATATCCAATCTCTGGTCTACTGTATCCTGTAAGTGTTTGATAGGCAAGATCAACTGATTTTCTACATAAATCATCATGACTAAAATAGTTAGGAGAACCAATGCCTCTTATAATAAGCCTTTGTATCTCTCCAAAGGGACCTGCTCCTCTGTCAAGTAAGGCAACTGCTCTTTTGCCATACTGTGCCTGTATATTCTTTACCTTTTCTGCCACAAAGGAAAAAGCTTCATCCCAGCTTACTCTCTTAAACTGTCCAGAACCTCTCGGTCCAGTCCTAATCATTGGATACTGAGGTCTTTCAAAATCATAAAGAAGCGCAACTCCAGCAGAACCCTTAGCACAAAGAGATCCATCAAGAACATAGGGATTTCCTTCTATCCAAGTGACTCTACCATCCGTTACCTCTACTCTTATAGGACATCTTACAGAACACATTCCACAATAGCTGAACACTGATCTTTTCATCTTGTACCTCTCTTAAAATACTCCAAGAAGTTGCATTGCTAATATCAAAAGCCCAACACAAGCAACTCTCTTAACGATAACTGGATTCAATCTTTTTGCAATCCTTGGACCTATGAATCCACCAAGAATTGCACCTGGAAACATTATTAAAAAGAATACAAGGTCAAAGTTTCCAAAACCATAGTGTCTGAATGAACCCATTAATGTGTTAAAGAATATTGCCAAAAGAGAGCTACCAACAATAACATACATAGGAAGCCTTAATCCTACTGCCATAAGAGGAACCATAAATGGTCCACCACCAAACCCAAACATTGACGATGCTACAGCAATTAAAAAGGCTCCTGGAATTCCTATGAAAAGATTTACTTTAAACTCTTGTCCCCAAAACTCTACTTTCATTTTTATTTACCTCCTTCCTTTCTTTTCTGTGCTGCTTCCATAGCTCTTCTTTGATACTCTTTTAGTATTGCTTGTTCTTTCTTATTCTTCTCAAGATACTTAGGAGTTGTCTGCCAAAACATTAGTGCTGCAAGAATTATTAAAATCCAACCAAAAAGGAATTTATATTGATCAAGAGTAATAAGCTCAGTAAGCTTTGGCCCTATGAAACCTCCTGCAAGCATAGCAAGTCCTAAGGTTATTCCAAGCTTCCAACTGATAAACTTTATTCTTGAGTAGTTATAAATTCCTGAAGCCTGAGAGAATAAAACAGTAGGCATAACTGTACCTGCCACCACTGTATGAGGTAGTCCAAGCATGACAAGCAATGGATTAAGAATAAATCCGCCACCTGCTCCCATTAAAACACCAAAAGTTGTGACTGCTACAGTAAGTAAAAATGGTACGAATAAATTGACTGTTCTACCAGCATTGTCTAAGTAAACACTTGGAAAACTTATTGAGTTTTCAAATACAACAGTCTCACTTCTTGTGTCTTTGTCAACCTTGGCAACTACATAGTATTTTCCAGGTGGTGCATTATCTGGAAGATAAATAGGTGCTTTGAAAGTCCCATCAGGATTTATTTCAACATCTGCCTTAAATACAACTGGTAAGTCTCTAAACTTGGCTTTTACAAGCTGCATAGCTCTTCTTTTATTTTCAAATTTATCCATTGGAGGCAGTTTTTCACCTCTTGAACCAATAATACTTGCCCATAATGTGGTTTGATATCTATCAATTTTTGCCTGGGCTGGAGCCTCAAAAATAGCTGTAGCACCTGTATTTCTTAACAAGTTAGAAACACTCCATTTTCTTCCCTCTTTTTTTTCCTTTTCTAAAACATCACTAAACTCTTTTGGAAAAAGAAGATTATAAAAAGCTGGCATCTCATCTGTGATATAAAAGATATAAGGTCTTTTTCCAGTTTCTTTATCAACCTCTGCATCAAGCCTGGCTGCTCTTACTTTTTCTTCTGTCCAAACTTCAATGTATACTGGTTTTCCCTCTGGAGCCTTACCAGTTACAATTACTGTTCCACCATTTTTTAGTTGTTTCTTATCAATTTGTATTGTTACTAAACTCTGTGATGTTGTAGTTTCTTTCTGTGGCTGAGCTAAGGATATACTTGAGCCTATAATTAGTAGGCCAATAAAAATCGAGATAAAACTAAACAAAACTTTCTTTTTCATCCTCTACCCCCTAAGCTTATGAGGGCATGCATTATGCATGCCCTCTTTTAATTTCTGATTTAATATGCACCAGCTGCCTTTGCAGCATTAATCATGATGGCGAAATCTTTGTCTGTTGCAGGAACAAAACCATCTATTCTTGCAGGAGCTAAGACTTTAACAGACTGAAGATCACCTGGTTTTAGCTTAAGAATAGCATTCTTTATCTTTGTTGCCATTGCAGGATCCATCTTTTTACCAATAAATATTACCCAGTTTGGAATTGGATCACTTTTGCCAAGTCTTCTAAATTTGTCTCCACCTACTTTGAGCTTTTCAACATCATCATCTCTTATGAAACCTGCATCTGCCTTTCCTGCAAGAACTGCCTCTGCTACTTGATCACGTTTCTTCTCAAAGATTATCTTTACATCTTCCTTCTTAATTTTTGCCTTCTGAAGCATTAACATCTGTACAAGATAAGCACCTGCTGAACCAGGATCTGTAGCTGCTATAGTCTTACCCTTAAGTTCAGAGATAGACTTAATTGGACTGTCTTTCTTTACAATTATTGTTCCATAAAGCTTTGTTCCTATTTCTGGTTCTGAAGCAATTGCTATTGGTTGAGCATCTTTTACATCTTTTTTAACAACTACATACAGATAAGGATTGGTATAGGCGATATCATAAACTCCAGCCTTTGCTTCCTTTGTCCAAGTATCAAAGTCCTTTGGAACTATAAGCTTTACTTTGACACCTAACTCTTTTTCAAGATACTGAGCCAATGGAGTAAATCCTTCAATCATCTCTTTCTCTGTAAGCCTTGGAAGTAGTCCTAACTTTAACTCAGTAGCAGTTGATATAGCTGGTGAAAATAGTAAAACCAATAAAGCAATCGCTAAAAATAAATACTTCTTCATAAAAACCTCCCCTTTTTACTTAATTACTAAGACTGCACAGCCAGCATTGGCTGTGACCTTTTGACTTACACTTCCAAAGAGTGTTCTCTCTGTTGCATCCTTGCCCTTTGTTCCAATAACTATTAAGTCAATGTTATTGTCCTTTGCGTAATCTACAATAACATCTGCTGGAGTTCCCTCAAGTATAAGCGTTTGTCCTCTCACCCCCTTTTCATTTAAAATTTCTTCTGCTTTTTTAAGATTGCCCTCTACCTCTGCTTTAAAAATAGACTCAACAGTGGCACAGTCAATTCCCATTTCTAAAAAACAAACCTTTGGAACTACAGACAAAACTGTAATTTTAGAGTTAAACTTCTGGGCAATCTCTATCGCCTTATTCAAAGCCTTTTTTGACCATTCAGAGCCATCAAAACATACTAATATGTTTTGCATAATAACCTCCTAAGGTAATGGGATTTTTCTTAAGAAAGATGCAAAAGATTTGCCAAAGATTAAGTTATTGAAAAAATAATGAATTTTTTAGTTAAGATGTGCCATAAGGAACAACTCTAAAAGACCTACTGTCCCAAATGGAACAGTGAGTCTTTACTCTATTACTTTCCTCCTTACATATGGAAGTAGTCCACCGCTAAGAACTAATTCTCTTTCCTTTTCATTTAGATTTGAGTAGACCTCAAAGGAAGTATTGTTGCTTAAGTTAAAAACCATATATCTCTGATTTCCTTTAACTGCATCAATTAAATTGGTTATTTTGATTATATGACCTTGACTTAACTGTTCATAATGATCAGGATTTTCAAAAATTAAGGGAAGAATACCAAAATTAATGAGATTTGCTCTATGAATTCTTGCGAAAGATTTAGCAATTACTGCTTTGATTCCAAGATACATAGGTGCAATTGCTGCATGTTCACGGGATGAGCCCTGCCCATAGTTTTCTCCACCTATGATAACTCCACCACCTTTACTTTTAGCATTGATAGCTCTATCATAAAAAGTTTCATCAATGTTTTTGAAAGTAAATTTTGATATTTCAGGTATATTTGAACGATATGGTAATACCTGACTTCCTGCCGGAAGAATATCATCGGTAGTTATGTTATCTCCAAGTTTAAGGAGAACTTCCGCTTCAATAGTATCCTCAAGTGGCTCCTTTATTGGAACTTCTTTTATGTTTGGTCCTTTTATGATTTTAATGTTTCTTTCCTTTTTAGGAGGTATAATCATGTTATCATTTATATAAAATGTTTCAGGCTCTTTGACTTCTTCTATATCAATACCTGCTTCAAAAGGATCAACTATCTCGCCTTTAATAGAGGCAATTGCACAGACTACAGGTGAAGCAAGATATACAAAAGCATCCTTTGTTCCAGAACGACCCTTAAAGTTACGATTGTATGAACGGATTGAGATCTGCCCACTGCCTGGTGCACCACCCATTCCAATACATGGTCCACAGGCTGATTCAAGAATTCTCGCACCTGCTGAAATTAATGTTTCAATATCTCCCTCCCGAGCAAGCATTTCATATACCTGTTTTGAACCAGGATTAATAAAAAGAGTTACTTCTTCATGAACTGTTTTACTCTTAAGTATAGATGAAACAGTCTTCATCATCTTATATGAAGAGTTTGTGCATGAACCAATGCATACTTGATGAATCTTTGTTCCCTTTAACTCTTTAACTGGTACTACATTGTCTGGACTATGAGGTTGAGCAATCATTGGCTCAATCTCTGAAAGATCAAGTTCTATAATTTCTGAATACTCTGCATCATCATCTGCCTCAAGAGGAATCCATTGATGATGCCTTCCCTGAGCTCTGAGAAATCTTAAAGTATTTTCATCACTTGGAAATATTGATGTTGTTGCTCCAAGTTCGGCTCCCATATTTGTAATTGTTGCTCTCTCTGTTACAGAAAGATCCTTAACACCTTCACCTCCATATTCAAATATCTTTCCAACACCACCCTTTACAGTAAGCATTCTAAGAAGAGTAAGAATTACATCCATTGCAGTAACATAGGGTCTTCTTAGCTTACCAAAAAGATTTATACGAACAACCTTTGGCATAGTAAACTCAAAGGGCATACCTGCCATAACTGATGCTGCCTCAAGTCCACCTACCCCTATGGAAAGCATTCCTATTCCTCCACCTGTAGGAGTGTGACTGTCTGTACCAAGAGCAATTAAACCTGGAGCAGCAAACCTTTCAAGATGAACTTGATGACATATTCCGTTTCCAGGCCTTGAAAAGTATGCTCCAAAACGAGCTGCAGCAGTTCTAAGGAATAGATGATCATCAGCATTCATAAAGTTACTCTGAAGCATATTGTGATCAACATATGAGACAGCAAGAGGAACTCTAACTCTATCAATTCCTATTGCTTCAAACTCAAGCCAAGTCATTGTGCCAGTTGCATCCTGTGTATAAACTTGATCAACTCTTACACCAATCAAGTTTCCTTCTTTTATAACTCCTGATACAAGATGGTTTTCAAGTATCTTTTCAACGATATTTTTACCCATAAAATTCCTCCTTGTTTAAAACATTTAAAAAATTAGTATAATATTATATTTCATAAAAATTCAAAAGGAGGAAAGAAGTGCACTTTTTCAACTACAAAAAAGGAGAGCTCTATGCAGAAGATGTGCCAGTAAGAGAGCTGGTTAATGAGTTTGGAACTCCTCTTTATATTTACAGTTATAGTACCTTAATAAGACATATAAGAGCCTATGAAGAAGCTTTTTGTGAAGTACCCCACATTATATGTTATGCAGTTAAGGCAAACTCAAATCTTGCAATTCTTAGAATTTTTGCTGAACTTGGTATTGGTGCAGATATTGTTTCAGGGGGAGAACTTTTTAAAGCACTAAAAGCTGGAATAAAACCATACAAAATTGTCTTTGCAGGAGTTGGTAAAACTGATGAAGAGATAGAGTACGCACTTAAAAATAATATTCTTATGTTTAATGTAGAATCAGAGGCAGAGCTTCATAAAATAAATGAGAAAGCTAAAAATCTTAAAAAACTTGCTCATGTAGCATTAAGGGTTAATCCAGATATTGATCCAAAGACACATAAATATATTGCAACAGGATTGAGAAGTAGCAAATTTGGAATCCCAATTGAAAAAGCTCTTGATTATTATAAACTTGCAAAATCAATGAAGAATATTAAAGTAATTGGAATTCATAAACATATAGGATCACAAATCACAGAAACTTCTGCCTATGTAGAAGCTTTAAATAAAATTCTTTCTCTCTATGATAAACTTGTTAACCATGATATGGATATTGAATATATTGACATAGGAGGTGGATTAGGAATAACCTATAAAGACGAAAAACCACCTCATCCAAAAGATCTGGCTGATGCATTGATACCTCTTGTGAAAAGTAAAAAAGGAAAGCTTATAGTTGAACCAGGAAGATCTATTGTAGGAAATGCAGGAATTCTTGTTACAAAGGTTTTATATACTAAGCAGACAGAGAATAAGAACTTTATTATTGTAGATGCAGGAATGAATGATCTTATAAGACCTACTCTTTATGGTTCCTATCATGAAATACAACCAGTGGTTCCAAAAAATAGAGAAAAAATCATAGCAGACATTGTTGGTCCTATATGTGAGTCAGGTGACTTTCTTGCTAAAGATAGAGAGATTGAAAAGGTCTCTGCAGGAGAGTATCTTGCTGTGATGAGTACAGGTGCCTATGGATTTACCATGTCATCTAACTATAACAGTCGCCCAAGATCAGCAGAAGTTCTTGTTAAAGGTGGCAGTTATGCACTAATAAGAAAGCGTGAAACTTATAAAGACTTAATAAGAAACGAAATTATACCGGAGGAGATACTCTAATGGAAAAGATTAAATTTGTAAAAATGCATGGACTTGGAAATGATTTCATTTTAGTTGATTGTATAAACCAGAGTATACCAGAACCTGAAAAGTTTGCAATTCGTTATTGTAATAGGAGATTTGGTATAGGTGCAGATCAGCTTTTACTTCTTTATGACTCTCAAATAGCAGATTTTAAGATGAGAATTTTTAATGCTGATGGTTCAGAAGTTGAGATGTGTGGAAATGGGATAAGATGTCTTGCAAAGTACATCTGGGATAGAGGGCTTTCAAGTAAGGATATTCTTGAGATTGAAACACCTGCAGGAATTATAAAGCCTAAAAGAGTTGGTGAACTTGTTCAAGTAGATATGGGAAAACCAGAGTTTGATCCTCAAAAAATTCCAGTTGATGTAGAGGGAGACTCTGCTTTTGATTTGATACTTGAGGTAGCTGGATGGCATGCAAGAATAAACTGTGTAAGTATGGGAAATCCTCATGCAGTAATATTTCTTGATGAAGAACCTAAGAATCTTGCTGTTACCAAATATGGACCATTAATTGAAAATCATCCTATTTTTCCAAAGAGAACAAATGTTGAATTTGCTTACATAAAGAATTCTAAGGAAATAATTATGCGAGTATGGGAAAGAGGAGCTGGAGAGACGCTTGCCTGTGGCACAGGTGCTTGTGCAACAGCTGTAGTTTCAATGAAAAAAGGTTTTACAGAAAAAAAAGTCACAGTTCATCTTCTTGGTGGAGACTTATTAATTGAATGGGCTGATGATGGTCATGTCTATATGACAGGACCTGCTCAGGAGGTTTTTGAAGGAGTCATAAAGGTTCCACAAATTGATTGAAAATCACAAAATCTACAACTACTTTTAAAATCTGAGGTTGGAAAAAAGGGTGTATTTTTATCTTTAATCTCATTAAGTAATGTTCTTAAAACAGTTATTACAATTTCTAAACCTTCTTCTTTGTTTATTGAATGGAAGGGATCAAATCTAACTTTTTCGTCATTTATTGATGCTTTTCCAAGCAAAAAATAATGTCCATTCAAATTGACAGGATTTATTCCATATTTTTTTGAATATAAAAGTATATAGACAGGAATTTGAAGACTTCCAATATATTTAGACCAGCTTTGTCTATCTGATATATCAAGCTTATCAAACTTTATTTTATAGTTGTCCTCACTGCCTGAAGTTTTGTAGTCAATTATTATAGTAGAGTTATCAATGCTTTCAACTAAGTCTATCCTGTATTTAAACTTCGTATTAAATAGTTCTTCCTCTATAAGCTCCTCAACCTCAATAATTTTTAATTGATGTTTATTTGAGATTTTTTTGTAATACTCTACTAACTCAAGCAGTCTTTTAAGTATTTGAAGTTTTATCAAATATAAATTACCTTTTATTTTGTTGCCATACTTTTTCAAAAATATTTCATTTACAATTAATTTAATATCATCTGAAAAATCACCAGGATTAAGTTTTTTTCCTTTTCTTAACTTAAAATACTCTTTAATTGATTCGTGAACAATCGTTCCTATATCTGAATAATCAATATCTAAGGAAATATCTCTTTTCTTTATCAGCTTAAGAATATAAAGGTAGTAAAACTTAAGTCCGCACTCAAGATACATATCAATAGCTGATGGCGAAAAACAAAGGTTATTTATAACTTCCATTGTCTTTTCGGTTTTAGGTATTTCTAAAGGCTTTTTTGAAGCCAAATTTACTGACCATGAAAGGGAGTTTACTGGTATATCAGCTTTTTTGAAAGAACTTTTTTCTACCTCCCATATAATTTTTTCAATAAACCTTGATCTTTCATTTTTATCATTTTTTATGTAACAAAGATGAACTTCTTCTGCATTATTAATTAAAAGAGAAAAGTAGTAGTAAATAAGTTTTTCTCTTTCTTGATAAGTATGTAATCCAAGGCTTTTTCTTAACCTATAAGGCATTAAGTAATCTTCTGAAAGATCAGGGAAAATACCTTCATTTAGATCAAGAAAAATAACTCTTTTAAATTTGATATTTCTTGTCTCAAGAAATCCTAATATTTGCAATCCTCTTAAAGGAGTTCCATGAAAAGGAACTTTCTCAAACATTATGATATTTCTAAAAAAGTTAAAGTAAGACTCTATATGCTCAAAATGAAATTCCTTGATTGTAGAATGAGAGATTTTATCAAACTGAGAAAGAAAAGACTCTACGTAGGGATAAAAAAGATAGTGAAATCTTGCGGTAGTTTTTTCATAAACAAAAAGTAAAACATCTTTACAGTTATTTATAAACTCTTCAATATTTTTAATTTTTATAAACTTTTTTATGGTATTTTCGTGAATCAGTTTTATATGCTCTCTTATATCATCCACTGTAAGATCAAACTCCAACAATTTCTGGGATATTATTTTAGGCACTTCTTCTTCTAACCATTCAATTTCAACAAATGGAGGATTATCTTCAGATTTAAATAAATTTTCTATCTCATGAAAAACTACTCTGCTTAGTTCCGCACTGCTCTTAAGAAGAACATTTTTTGTATACGGATGAAGTACAAAATTAAGATAAGCTGGAATATATATTTGATTCTTTTCAATAGAGTTTACCGCTTCAAAAAGACTATTAAAAAATCCATAGATAGGCGTTCTTGAAAGAGGATATCCCATTGAGATGTTATAGTCTTCCTCATTTAAAAATGATATACCATGTCTTAATAAAGGGAAAAGAGTATCAGATTTTGGTAAAACTATAACTGTATTTTCATCAAACCCAGAGTTTTTTATAATATTTCCAGCTATCTTAACCTCTGCATGAGTGTCAGGACAGCTGTATAAAGTTATCTTATTAAAGAGTGTTTGATCAAATTTGACTTCTTCTTGAAATATAAAGTAAAAATTCTCCATCTTAGCTAATTTTTGCAATATTTTTTCTTCAGAAGATGTAAAAACAAAAAACCCAGCATAAATTAAATTTTTAAAATCTAAATATCTTTCTAAATCTTCAATCTCTGCTACTTTTCTGTATTTCAATGATCTTGTAAAAAGCTTTTTATCTAAAAGTTCTTTATAAAACTCTTCATAAACAATAGATAAAAATCTTAGTTTTTCTTGGGATTTTACGGGAATATTGACAAGTGTGTCTACTTCCTTGAGTTTATTTACTGAAACTTCTTCTATGCAAAGTTCCTCAAAGAGATTAAAAAATTTAAAACCAAAGGAGATAAAATTATCAAACTTTCTAAAAAAAGGTGTCAATAAATCATATTTTAAACAAATTTTATAAATAATACCAACAGCATCAATTGGCTCAATTGAAGAGTAATTAAAAAATTTTTTGAACAAAAACTCTATAAATTCCTCTATTGAGAAAGTTAAAGGTGAAATAAAGGAACTTCCTATTCTTTGAGCAAGCGCTTTTTTCAAATAATAGGAAGGTCTTTTTCCTGGAAAAACAATAAGATTTTTGGAGTAGTCATAATCCTGATAATCAAGTATTTGTATGACTTTTTCGATTAAGTCATCTGAATTTTTAATTATGACAAGCTGTTCTTTCTTTAGAAAACCTAATCTTGATAAGCTATTCAATTTTCTTTACCTCTCTTAAGTCAATATAGTAAAGGTAGCCAATAATCTTTTTATTTCTAAAAATCTCAGAAAGTATGTTCATATAAAGTCTTAACTGTAGAAAGTGTTCATCTTTAGGAAAGCCTGTTTTATACTCAATCACAATAACATTTTCTCTGTCTTCTAAAACTCTATCAATTCTGTGAATATTACCATTTTTATCTATAACCTCCAATTCATTAAAAACTTTTTCATAGTTTGATTTAAAAAATTTTTTCATTTCAGGATTATTTATCATATCAAATATCAAACTCTTTATCTCTAAAGCTGAAAAACTACTATGAAATTCCCTGTTAAGAATCTCTATTTTTTCATTCAACTTCTCTAAATTATTTTCCTCAAAGCACTCTATATTCTCAAGAACCTTATGTATAAACTCTCCTCTTAATTTTTCAGCGAAATGAAGTTTTTCTTCTTTTACTGAAAAGTCAAATGATATTGGATAATGTTGAATTTGAAGTTTTGAAGGTTTAAAAGAGTGTATTGATCTATCCTTTTTAAGTTTATTCCCAATTTTAATGTCAAACCACTCTGAAAGAATATCAAAGGGAAATTTATCTCTATTATTACTTCTACACAGGATATATAACTCATCTTCTGCTCTTGTAAAGGCAACATAGAGAGTATTTAGCATCTCTGCAAACTCTGATTTTTTTAATTCATCTTTTAGTTGAAATAAAAACTGGTTTTTTTCTGCTATTTTATTAGTAATTTTTAAAATACTAACTCCTTCCTCTGACTCATAAAAAACATATCTATTTGGACGAATATTTTCATTTTTTAAATAGACAACTACAATTGGAAATCCTAATCCCTTTGCTTTATGTATAGTCATCACCTGTATAGCATCTATGTCTGCTCCAAGATTTATATTCCATATAGAATCATCCTCTCCAGTTCCTTCAAAAAATTCTACCAATTCTTTAATATTACTATAGCCCTTGTCTTCAAAAATTTTAACAACTTCCAGTAATTTAAAAAATGTTGCCTCTTCCTCAGGCATAGTCTCAAAAACTTTAAAAGTATCCAATACAACTGAAAACATATCATAAACTGGTAAATATCCTGAAAGACGAAAAAGCTGTCTAAAATACTTATCCCATATATGGGGACATTCTTTCTCAAATGCCTTATAGAGCGGAGATTTATCTCTGTATTTTAAGAGAAATTCATCTGAAGAAAAATCTAATCCTTCTTTAGTAACTAATTTTTTAAATATCTCACTTAATAAAAAATTAGAAAAAGCAAAATCATCCATAGGAGAGTCAAGAAACTGAAGAAAACTTAAAATTTCTGAAGTAACTTTTCTTTTTCTTACATCAAGACTGCTGTAAGATATAAATGGCAATTGTAAATCATTTAACCACTGGCTTATGTTTACTACCTGCTCATTTTTAAAGGCAAGAATTGCTATATCTTTTAGAAGATATCCTCTATTGAGAGCATCTTTTATAATTTCATCAAGATATTTCTTTATATTAATCTCCTCTTCTTCCTCTTCACCAAATATCTTAATCTCTATGTATCCTTTATCAGAAGATTCATCCTCTACAGTCTGCTCACACTCATTAAGTCCTGTAGCCCTTGCAGGTTCACCATATATTGGATGCTTTGAGATTTTTTCTTTAAATACCGTACCTATGAAATCAATAATTAATTTTTTGCTTCTATAATTTCTGCTAAGAGTTTTAACTATTTTTTTTGCTGATGGAAATAGGTTTTCTTGTTCTAATTTCTTCATTATTTTATAATCTGCACCTCTAAAGTTATAGATTGCCTGCTTTGTATCACCAACAACAAAAAGACTTCCAAATTCAGAAAGAGCATTTTCAACCAAAAATTTTATATTATTCCATTGCAAGGGAGAAGTATCTTGATATTCATCTATAAAAAAATGATGTATTTTTTCTCCAAGTCTAAAGTATATATCGGGAATAATAAAATCATTCAGAAAATTCGAAAGTATTTTATTTATATCTTCAATAAAAATTTTACACTCCTTCTGCTTTATCTGGTCCAATAAGCTTCTAAAACCTTGATAAACTTTAAGATAGGGGGCATAAAATGTTAATGCATAGTATAAGGCGTATCTACTAAGAGTATCATTAAAATCTTCCCATAGAGCAATAATTTTTTCATACTTATCCATTAGATTTAATTTCTTAGGTTTGTTTACAGGAGGTTTTTTAAATCCTTTTTCTAAAAGTTCTATAAAATTTCTATTTTCAGTTATCCTATCAAAAACATCCAAAATATTTGTTGAGCGGTTTATATCCAATCCTGAATCTTTAATTTCCTCTCTTATGGCTTTCATTATTTCGTAAAGTTTTACTTCAAAATTTCTCTTTTTGTCTATGTCTTCATCTGAAATTATAAATTCTTTATAATTGCTATAAATCTTGGAATACAAATCCTTAATTTCATAAAATATTAAATCTGCTGGATTCCATAGATATGTTTTGCTGTTTGAACTTATAATCTCTATAATATTTTCAAAAAAATCAGCTTTAACAGAGTTTTCTTCAACATCCTTTAAAAACAAGTCATAACTATACCTCATAAGAGATTGATTATTCATGAGAATCTCAAAGTCTGGATTGTAATCAAAATCAATTGCTGAGGCTTTGAAAATTGATGTCATAAAGCTATCAATAGTCTTTACCTGAAAATCTGAGTAGTTATCAAGTATCTCATCAAGTACTTCTCCAGCCTTAATTGATAACTCTTGAGAAGGCATTTTAAGAAGTTCTGAAAATCTATTTAGAGAGTTTTGTTCTTTAAAATATAAATTTTTAAGCCATTCTATTATTCTTGCCTTCATCTCATATGAGGCATTATTAGAAAAGGTTATAGCAAGAATATTTTTTAGAGAGTTATTTGGAATATTATCAGAAAGCAAAAAATAAACGAATCTTTCGGTTAGTGCTGTAGTCTTCCCTGAACCAGCAGATGCCTTTAAAATGACGTAGTGAGGAAATTGTAGTTCAGAATTATTTTCCATCAATTTAGTTTAATATATTACGTATTTTTTTATCTAATGTCAGAGATTAATAAAAATTTATCTTGACTTTTTCAAAATTTTATTTTAAAACTAAGCTTCATGGAAAAAGTTTTTGTTAAACCGTTAAAAAGACATGGGAGTCTATGGATCTATAAAAATGAAATAGTCTCTAAAATTGAAAACATCCCCTCAGGAAGTCTTGTAAAAGTCTATGATTCTAGAACAAACAGAATAGTGGGAACAGGTTACATAAATCCCAAATCAACAATAGCTATCAGACTTTTTAGTTTCCATGAAGAGGAAATAAATGAAGATTTTCTTAAA
The DNA here is from genome assembly GCA_025060075.1 of Thermodesulfovibrio sp. Classification (GTDB taxonomy): domain Bacteria; phylum Nitrospirota; class Thermodesulfovibrionia; order Thermodesulfovibrionales; family Thermodesulfovibrionaceae; genus Thermodesulfovibrio. The sequence goes on along the minus strand of JANXCZ010000063.1, from coordinate 4,396 downwards.
AAAAGAATATATAAATGTCTTTATTATAGAGAAAAAATCTTAGGACTTAAAAATAGTTACAGATTAGTCTTTAGTGAATCTGACTTTTTACCTGGTTTAATCGTAGATAGATACAATAATTGCATTGTAGTTCAGATTTTAACTGCTGGTATGGAAAGACTAAAAGATTCAATAATTAAAACTTTAGATGAAGTCTTGGCACCTGAAATAGTTATTCTTAAAAATGACTCTCAAGCAAGATTAAAGGAGGGCTTATCAGTTGAAAAAAGGATTATAAAAGGGCAACTAATAGAACTTCCTATAATTCAAGAGGATGATGTAAAGTTTTTAGTTGATCCCATTTACGGACAAAAAACAGGCTTTTTTCTTGATCAAAGAGAAAATAGAATTTTCTTTAAAAACTTAATCAACTCTGGAGAAGGACTTGATCTATTCTGTTATGTAGGAGCCTGGAGCATTCATATTGCTAAAAAATGCAATAAAATAATAGGAGTTGATAGTTCAGAAAGAGCAATTGAGCTTTCTAAGGAAAATGCAAAAATAAATAATCTAATTGAAAAATGCAATTTTATAAAAGCTGATGTTTTTGATTATCTCAAATGGGAAATAAAAAAGAACAAAAAATATGACTTTATAATCATAGATCCGCCTGCTTTTGTAAAATCAAAAGAAGAAAAAAAAGATGCAATTGAAGGATACATTAATCTAAACAGTATGGCAGTCAAACTCTTAAAAAAGGATGGTATTTTAGCCACATCTTCTTGTTCTCAACATATCTCTGAGTTTGAGTTCTTAGAAATAGTTAAAGAAGCATTTTTAAAAAACAGAAAAACAGGACGAATAATATATAAAGGAACACAAAGCAAGGATCATCCCATACTTTTATCAATGCCTGAAACAGGCTATCTAAAATGCTTAATAGTTCAAATTGTTTAAAAACACTTTTTATATCTTAAAACTCAAATTTTTGTAAGTGTTTGACAATTTAATTATTTTTGTGATATATCTTTAAAGATAAGATTGGGGAGTCGTCTAACGGCAGGACGGCAGACTCTGGATCTGCTTGTAGGGGTTCGAATCCTCTCTCCCCAGTCAAAAGTGGTCCCATCGTCTAGCCAGGTCAAGGACGTAGCCCTCTCAAGGCTAAAACACGGGTTCAAATCCCGTTGGGACCGCTTTAACTTAAAAGACATAAAGTTTTAAAATATGAAAAAATTGTTAATAATCTTAAGTATCATATTTTTAAACTTTAGTATCTCCTTTGCAAACACGTTTTTCATATCAAATGACACTACAATAGTTGGAAAGTTACAGACTCATATATTAAAAAACAAAGAATCTCTCATAGAAATTGCAAGACAGTATGATTTAGGCTACAATGAAATTGTAGATGCAAATCCTAACCTAGACCCCTTTGTTCCCGGCGATGGAAATAAAGTAATAATACCTACTTTCTGGATTTTGCCTGACAGACCGAATAACTTTCAAGGTATTATTATAAATCTTTCTGAAATGAGGCTTTATTATTTCTATAAAAAACAAAAAAAACAATTAGTTACTACCTTTCCAATAGGTATAGGTGATGACGGAGTTGAAACTCCTACAGGGAAGTTTAAAATATCTCATAAAATTGTTAATCCTTCATGGTATGTCCCAGAGTCAATAAGACAGGAAAGGCCTGAACTTCCAGCTGTTGTACCACCTGGACCAGACAATCCACTTGGCACTCATGCACTAAGACTTTCTGGTTTAAGTTATCTAATTCATGGAACAAATAGACCTTGGGCTATTGGCAGAAAGGTTACTCATGGTTGTATAAGACTTTATCCAGAAGACATACCAAAACTTTTTGATTTAGTTCCTATTGGCACAGAGGTTTTGATTATAAGACAACCCGTAAAAGTTGGCAGAATTGGAAATGAAATTTATGTTGAAGTACATAAAGATGAACAGTTAAAAGATTTTGACTATCTTAAAAATGCAATAGAACAACTTTCAAAGAAAGGACTTTTAAAATATGTAGATACATTCAAGCTCTACTATGTAGTTAAGAGAAAAAGTGGAATCCCTACTTCTGTAACTATAAAGGAAAAAGAGCCACAAATCCTGCATTCGGATTCGTGGCTCTAAGAATGAATTATTTCTTTTGTTGAAGCTCAAATGCCTTTCCTGCTTTTTGTGCAGCAGCCTCTGCTCTTTTAGCTGCATCTTCGGCTCTCTGAGCAGCAGCCTCTGCTCTCTTTACTGCATCATCTGTTCTTTTTACTGCCTCATCTGCCTTCTTGCAGCAGTCATCAACCTTCTTATCAAGAGCATTAATCTTTGACTCAAGAGCATTAAGTTTTCCCTCAATCTTTCCAATTCTGTCAATCAAAGGATCAATCTCCTGTTTAACATAATCCTTTGTTGCGCAACCAAAATTAAAAATAAGTAACATTGCTGCTGCCACTAATAAAAGTTTTTTCATATTTTTTCACCTCCTTTCTTTAAAAGGTTCTAACTAATAAAACTTTAGCTAAAAAATAAAAATTTTTCAACCCCTTAAATATCCCTCTATAAGAATGTCTTGTCCCAGCTTTTTTATTCTTAAATCTTTAATTTCAAAGGCTTTATCCAAAGTTTTATAGTTTATCCCTCCCACACTTGGATAGGATTTTACACCACCTATTATTTTTGGTGCAATAAAAATCATTACTTTATCAACTATTCCACTCCATAAAGCATAACTATTCAATGACGAACCTCCCTCAATCATCAGAGATGTTATATTTCTTTTACCTAACTCTTCCATAAGCCATTTAAGATTTACTTTTTCTGAAGAAAAAAATAAAACTTCCACTCCTCTGTCTATTAGATACTTTATTTTTTCATTATTCACATTTTTTTCATGTACAACAGCTATAGTAACCGGAGGGGGATTATAAACATGATAGCTTAGAGGAATCTTAAGTTCAGGATCTATTATAACCCTCAAAGGATTTTTACCTCCTTTTATTCTTGCCGTAAACATTGGATTGTCTTTCAAAACAGTACCATATGCAGAAAGCAGAGCATCAACTCTTGAACGCATTAAATGAACAAATTTCCTTGATTTTTCTGATGTAATCCATTTAGATTCTCCTAAGGGAGTGGCAATTTTACCATCAAGAGTCATCGCTATTTTAAGAATTACGAAAGGAATATTGGTAGTTATATATTTTATATAAAACTCATTCAGCTTTTTAACTTCTTCTTCAAGAACTCCTTCTACAACTTTTATTCCATGATTTTTTAAAATTTCTATACCTCTTCCTGAAACCTTTGGATTAGGATCTTTCATGCCTACAACAACTTTTTTAATTCCTGATTTTATTATAGCCTCTGTACATGGAGGAGTTCTTTTGTCTGTATGACAGCATGGTTCAAGAGTTACATAGAGAGTTGCATCATTTAATGATTCCTTTGCATTCATTATAGCTTCTGCTTCAGCATGAGGCAGACCTGCCTTTTTGTGATATCCCTCTGAAATAACCCTTCCATTTTTTACAATAACAGCTCCAACCATAGGATTTGGAGATGTTCTCCAGTTTCCTTTTTTTGCAAGAAATAAGGCTCTCTTCATAAAAATTTTATCATCTAAGTTAATCTCTCGCATTTTTCAATTTTAACATATCTTTTTATTATAAATTTATAAAATCTTGACTTTAACTTAAACAGACAGGTATCATTTTTTATGGATAAGGTTGCCTTTATATATGATGATATATTTCTAAAGCATCAAACCCCAGAAGGACATCCAGAGTCAAAGGAAAGACTTATATCAATTGTTAATCATCTTAAAAACAGCAAAATTTGGGAAAAACTTATACATATTAAGCCAAGAAAGGCAACCGAGGAAGAGTTGGCTTTAGTTCATGAACCTCACTATATTGAGAAAATTAAAAAATCTCCTCCTGGATATCTTGATCCTGATACATATCTAAGTGAACATTCATATGAGGTTGCATGTTATGCAGTAGGAGCTGTTCTTCAAGCAGTTGATGGAGTGGTAAATAAAGATTTTAGTAAAGCTTTTTGCGCAGTTAGACCCCCGGGACATCATGCTGAAAGAGATGCTGCTATGGGATTTTGTATCTTTAATAATGTTGCAGTTGGTGCAGCTTATGCAAAAACTAAAGGCTTTAAAAAGATATTTATATTAGATATTGATGTTCATCACGGTAATGGAACCCAACATATATTTGAAGATGATTGTTCTGTATTTTATTTCAGTTCCCATCAATTTCCATTTTATCCCGGGACAGGTAGAGAAATTGAAATGGGAAGAGGAGCAGGACAAGGCTGCACATATAATGTTCCTTTAAGGGCTGGTTCAGGGACAAAGGAGTATCTCACAGTTTTTCAGGATATAATGCCT
>JANXCZ010000039.1 GCA_025060075.1 Thermodesulfovibrio sp. | reverse complement strand
TTTGAAGGAATAAAAGTTGTTGTTGATTCAGGAAATGGAACAGCTGGATTGGTTGCTCCAGTTATATTAAAAGAGCTTGGTGCTGAAGTAATAGAACTTTATAGTGAGCCTGATGGCAGATTTCCAAATCACCATCCAGATCCTGTTGTTGTAGAAAACATTCAGGATTTAATTAAGACTGTTATAAGTGAAAAGGCTCATCTTGGTATAGGCTTTGATGGTGATGCAGACCGTATAGGAGTTGTTGATGAAGAAGGTGATATTGTATGGGGAGACAGATTAATGATTATATTTGCAAGAGATATTTTAAAAGAAAATAAAGGAGCAAAGATAATTGGTGAAGTAAAATGCTCAAAGGTAATGTATGAAGAAATTGAATTAGCAGGTGGAACTCCAGTGATGTGGAAGACAGGACATTCTCTTATAAAGAAAAAGATGAAGGAGGAAGGAGCACTTCTTGCAGGTGAGATGAGTGGTCATATATTTTTCAATGATAGATACTTTGGATATGACGATGCAATATATGCATCTTTGAGACTAATAGAGATAGTAAAAAAAGCTGGCAAACCATATGGTATAAAAAAACTTCTACAAGGAGTAAAGACAATGCAGAGCACTCCAGAAATAAGAATTAGTTGCACGGACGAAAAGAAGTTTATGGTTGTAGAAAAAATTAAAGAATACTTTAAGAAAAACGAATGTAACTTTATAGATGGAGTAAGAGTGGATTTTAAAAAAGGCTGGGCATTAATAAGGGCTTCTAATACTCAGCCTGCATTGGTTTTAAGGTTTGAAGCTGAAACAGAAGAAGACCTTGAAGAGATTAAATCTCTTATTCATCAGAGGCTTTTTGAAGTGTTTCAATTTTTAAAGATATTATGATATACTTAAAAACTTTTTGGCTGCGAGGTTTTCATGAAAAAGTTAAGAATTCTTATACTTTTTTTCATTTTTATATTTTCATTTCAAGCTTTTGCTCAAGAACTTCCTATTGTAACAGCTATTGAGATAAAAGGAATCAAAAGAATTGAGGAGGCTGCAGTAAGGAACAAAATATCTCTTAAACTGGGAGAAGTTATTTCTCAAGAAAAAATCTCTGAAGATATAAAGTCAATCTACAGAATGGGATATTTTGAAGATGTAAGAGTTGATATTGAACCCTTTGAAGGAGGGGTAAGGGTAATATACTCTGTTAAAGAGAAACCTACGATTACCAAAGTAAGCTTTGAGGGAAACAAAGAGTATGATGAAGATAAACTAAAGGAAGTTGTAACGATTACTGCAGGAGCTATTGCAGATGTAACTCTTGTAAATGACAATGCTCTTAGACTTAAAGCATTTTATGAGTCTGAAGGTTATTATTTTGCCAAGATTGTTCCTTTATTAAAGAAAAAAACTGAAGAAGAAGTAGAACTTACATATGTAATAGAGGAAGGCAATAAAGTCAAAATAAGGGAGATAAAGTTTGAAGGTAATAAAGCAATATCATCAAGAAAAATTAAAAAAGTAATGGCAACATCAGAAAGAAAGATTTATTCATTTATTACAGGAAGTGGTTTTTATAAAAAATATGAAATGTTACAGGATCTTGAAAAAATCAAAGATCTTTATCATGACAATGGATATCTTAAAGCTTCTGTCGGAGAGCCAAAAATAGAGTTTTCTGAAGACAAAAAATGGATGACAATAATAATTCCAATTTCTGAGGGAGCTCAATTTAAGATTTCTTCTGTAAATATTAAAGGATACAAAGACAATAAAGAATTAGAAGAGCTTAAAAAACTTATAAGACTAAAAGCAGGAGAGGTATTCAGTAAGGCAAATATGCGTAAAGATGTTGAGGCAATTACTTCATTTTATTCAGACAGGGGTTATGCTCTTGTAAGTGTTTCTCCCGATGTAATTCCCAATGAAGAAAAACTTACAGTTGATGTTACTTATAACATTAAACCAGGAGACAAATTTACTATTGGAAGAATAAATATATCGGGAAATGTTAAGACAGTAGATAAGGTAATAAGAAGAGAAGTCAGAGTTGATGAGGCTGATGAGTATTCAGCATCAAAAATACACAAGAGCAAAAGGAGACTTGAGGACCTTCAATATTTTGAAACAGTTGATATAAATCAAAAACCTGATCCTGATAAGAAAACTGTTGATCTTGATATAAATGTAAAGGAAAAACCTACAGGATTTTTGACAATAGGTGGTGGATACAGCTCAATTGATAATCTCATAGGTATGGTAGATATAACCCAGACAAATCTTTTTGGTAGAGGTTATTCACTTACCTTAAGAGGAGAGCTCGGAGGAAGAAGTTCTTACTATACTATTGCTTTCAGAGACCCATGGTTTTTAGACAAGCCTCTTCTTTTTGGAATAAATCTTTATAGACAAAAAAGAGAATATGTTAACTATACAAGAGATGCAACAGGATTTTCTCTTACATTTGGTAAAAGATATGGAGATGAATGGTTTGCTTCAATAACATATGATATTGAAAAATCAAAGGTTACAGAAGTTGATGAGGATGCTGACACAATAATAAAAGATATGCAAGGAGATCTTCTTACAAGTTCTGTGACATTTCAAATTATAAATGATACTCGTGACAGTTATATTGATCCAAGTAAGGGAAGAAGACACTCTTTGAGTTTAACCACTGCTGGTTTAGGAGGAGATACAGGTTTTTGGAAAAGTTTACTTGATCTTGGTTGGTATATACCAGTATTTGAAGAATCAACTTTACATTTACGCGGTAGAATTGGAATGTCTGATGCTCTTTTTGGAAAAAAATATCCACTTTATAACAGATTTTATGTTGGAGGACTTGATACAATAAGAGGCTTAGGATACGGAGAGGCTGGTCCGAAGGACAGTAAAAACGAACCAATTGGAGCAAAGAAAGCATTGATATTTAATATTGAGTATTTATTCCCTATAGTAGCTGAAATGAAACTTAAGGGACTTATATTTTTTGATTTAGGTAAAGGATACAATGAGGCAGAAAAGTTTGGTTCTGATATAAAATATACATCTGGATTTGGTTTTAGATGGTTTTCACCTCTTGGTCCTTTTAAGATAGACTATGGAATAAATCTTAACAGAAAAGAAGGAGAGTCAAAATCTAAAATTGAGTTTGGATTTGGTTCATTTTTCTAAAATTTAAATTTAGGAGGAGAAGATGAGAAAATTTTTATTCTCAGTTTTTACCATTATTTTCACATTATCCTTTGTTTCATTTGCTCATGCAGAAGTAAAGATAGGAGTAGTTGATCTTTACAGAGTTTTAAATGAATCAGAAGAAGGAAAAAAATCCATAAATGAACTTCAGAGCATGTTTGAAGCAAGACAAAAAACTCTTGAAGAAAAACAGAAGAAGATACAAAGTTTAAGAGAAGAGCTTGAAAAAAAGCGTTCTGTTTTAAGTGAGGAGGCAAGAAAAGCTAAAGAAGAAGAGATTGAACGCTTAGGAAGAGATCTTCAAAGAACAGCAGCAGATTATCAAGTAGAGCTTCAGAAAAAGCAAAATGAGATTACTCAGAGCATGCTAAGAGAGATAAGACAGATCATAAATGATTTTGCTAAAAAAGAAGGATATAGCTTAATACTTGAAAAGGCTGAGCAAATAATTTTATTTACCACACCTGAAGTGGAGATTACAGATAAAATTATCTCAATTTTTAATCAGAAAACCTCTCAACAAAAGGGAAAGAAATGAAGCTTTCTGAGATAGCGA
>JANXCZ010000076.1 GCA_025060075.1 Thermodesulfovibrio sp. | reverse complement strand
GTATCCTCTTTTTTCTCTTTCAGCAGCCTCTTGATAGATCTTATTTATCAACTCTCCGTTGATAATGTTATTTTCTTCATCTCTAAAAGCTACAACAAGTATTATCAATGAACCTGTAACAACAGGAACCCTAACTGATTGAGCTATAAAACCAATATTTTTCATCTCAGGCAAAACAAGGGCAAGTGTTTTTGCTGCACCAGTGCTTGTAAGTATTATATTATTCATGGCAGAACGAATTTTTCTTAAATCCTTTGCATCAGTTTTAGGAACTCTATCAAGTACCTCTTGAGAGGCTGTTACTGCGTGAACTGTTGCCATTGAAACACTAAGTATTCTTTCAGGGCCAAAATAATCAAGAAGTGGTTTCATCATGTGAGCAAGACAAGTTGTTGTACATGAAGCACCTGATATAATCAAATGTTTTTTACTGTCATACATTTCTTCATTTATTCCCATTATTACTGTTATTGAGTCTTCTGGAATCTCCTTTGATTTATCTTTTATCTTAAATGGTGCACTAACCAATACTTTATAGGCTCCTGACTCAAGATGACCTCTTACAGAGCCTTCCTTTGCATCCGCCGGCAATGTAGGATCAAGAAATTTTCCTGTTGTATCAACTACAAGTCTTACACCATATTTTTCCCAGCCTATATCCTTAGGATTTCTACTTTCTGTAAGAATTTTTACAGGGATTCCATCAATAACTATTGTAGAGTTTGCCTCATCAACCTTTTCTATAACAGATTTTGATTTATAACCATAAAGATAGTTATGTAATCTACCATATGTAGAATCATGTTCAATATAAAAAGCTAAATCATTTAATGATGTACCAACCTTTCTTCCAAGATTCACCACAATCTGAGGAAAGTACTTTCTTCCTATGTGATGCCATAGTGTAAGTTTACCGATCCTTCCCAAACCATTAATGCCAAGAATAGGCTCGCCCATTTTAAAACCTCCTTTTTAGTTTAAATTAAAAATATTCAGATGAAAGATAAATTGTCTGTGTTGAATGTTTACCCAGATAGACCATACCATTTCTACCATCAATACTTATAAAATCTCCCTTTTTAAGCATCTTCTTACCAATTCTACATTTTTTCTCTCCTTGATATACTATCATCTTTGAAAAACCTACAACACAAGTTTTTCCAAGTTTTGTAGCAATTATAGAAGCATGAGATGTAGATCCACCTCTTGCAGTGAGTATTCCATCAGCAGAGGCAATATGCACTATATCATCGGGCACAGTATCTGCTCTTACAAGAATAACCGAAACTTGAGGTTCTTGTTGTTTAAACTCCTTTATATCATCTATGTCGAAAACAATTCTTCCTGAGATTGCTCCTCCACATACACCTATTCCTGTTCCAAGTCTGCTTTCGTTTAACTGCTCTGTTGGAATAAATACCGTCATAAGCTCTCTCTTAGCATAACTCATCTCCCTTGTCTGAAGAATGTATAAATCATTTTTTCCCCTTCCTTCAAATGTAAACTCAATTTCTTGATGATCCCATCTTTCTTTATATATAAGCCTTTCAGCAATCTCAAGTAAGGATTCATATATTTCAGGAAAAGCCTCTTCAAGAGACTTTTCATTTATTCTTCCTTCAATTATTTTTTGTTCTACTGAAATTGGATAGGTTTTCACTAATCCTGAAACAATATCCTCACCTTGAGCTCCTGTAGTATAATCTCCCCATAATACCAGTTTATCAGTGGAGTCTTTTGGATTTCTTGTAAAAAGAACACCTGAGCCTGCATTTGTATCAAGATTACCAAATACCATCTTTTGAACAACAACAGCTGTTCCCCAGTCTTCAGAAATTCCAAGAATCTCCCTGTAAGCCTTAGCTTTCGCTGAATACCATGAGCTGAAGACTTGAGAAATAGCTATTTCAAGTTGTCTCCAAGGGTCTTCTTCTATAGGAATACCTTTCGACAAAATGAATTCTCTATATGCTAAAGCAACCTCTTTCATCTGTGAAGGTGTAAATTGAATTTTAAGTTCTACTTTATATTTTTTCTTAAACTCATTGATTATATTGTCAAATTCATCTCTGTCTAATCCAAATGACATACCCCAACACTGCAAAAATCTTCTATAACTGTCCCAGACAAACCATGGCTTGCCTGTTTGTTTTATAAGTCCTTCTATTATTTTCTCATTAACCCCAACATTTAGAAAAGAATTCATCATTCCAGGCATTGAGACTGCTCCACCACTTCTTACAGAAACGAGCAATGGATTTGATGCTTCACCAAATGTTTTCTTTGTAAGTGACTCAAGTCTTTTCATTGCAGAATGAATTTCTTTATTAAGATGCTCTTTAACCGGTTCAAAGTTGTTTATAGCCTCCCTACATCTAAAAACTTCTGATGTTAGGACAAATCCTGGAGGAACAGATATTCCTTTAGATGCAAGTTTAACTAAGTTGTGTCCTTTATTGCCGAGATGAATTCTATCATTAATGTCTTCTTTGGGATGATAAATATCACAAAGAATTTTTTTAGGATCATAGGTCATTAAAAGATCAAGATGCTTGTAATCAAGCTTTTCTGCCTGATTGTATGAAGCTTTGATGACTCTGCCTATAAGTCTATCAAGTTGACTTAACCCAGGATACTGCACTACCATTTCTCTTAGGAACTTTTCTGAAAGAGCATTTATTAGCTCAAACTCATCAAGTTTGGTCTCTTTATTATCTTTTGAAATCTTCAACAGTATCTTTTTTAGCCACTTCTTATATGGTGCGGTACAGTATGTGTTAACTATGTCGCTTACTGATTCTGAAAAGCTTCTAAAAATATCCATGTATTGAGAAAATGTAAATCTTCTTATTTCTAACGCAACAGAAAGCATGGAAAGAGTATTAATGTATTTTTGAGAGGAAATTCCACTAAGATCAAGGATTCTTCCAAAAAGTTTAAGATATTTTTCTATCCTAAAAAGTGTAGCTCTTGTAATAAAGCTAAGATCAATAGATTGTTCAACCTCATCAAGAAGACTGTTGAGTAAACTCTCAAGCCTTAAATAAACAGAAAGAGCATTAAACTTTCTTTCACTGTATCTTCCTGAAACAGATGGAATTCCTGCAGCAATATGTCTTTTATGAGTTATATCTTCAAAGGCTTCATACTTCTCAGGTGAAACTATAATTCTTTTTAAAGTTTCAAGATAAGTGACAATTGATTCTATCTTTTTCAATAAGGAGTGTTCAGATAAAACTTCAATTAAAAAACTTGCATCAGGCAAACCATGATAAAAAGCTTCTTTTAGAAAACTTTCAACTTCTTTGCAGTCTGTTCTATATTTTGCATAAAGAAGTTGATATAATCTTATTGTCAAAATTGCCTTTGTTTTAACCGTATCTGATACATTATAGGATTCTATTTTATTAGCTATTACATCTATTGGAGCAAAAAGAATTTTCTCTAAGAGATTAAAATCCTTTAGACTTAACAGTCTCTCAAACAAATACTGAAGCTCTTTAAGATGGTTTTCTATTGAATCAAGCTCCTTTAAAACCTCTTCAGGAACATACTCTTCTAAAATTTTTCTTTCACCGGTAATCCAGAACTCTATTATTCTTTCAAGTAGATCAATCAACAAAGGACTACTTTCTACATGAATCTGTTTTCTTATGAAGTGCATTAAGGGATCTTTTCTTTTAAAGACTTCATCAACCTGTGTAGAGACTGTTCTTAAGTGTCCCTCTGCATTTATCTCATTAAAGTAAACAGGAATCTTTTTTAAAAGGGGTTTAACTAAATAGAAAATCTGAGATATATCTGAATTAAGAATTTTGGTTATTTCTCTTTGAAAAAGATCTGTATCTTTAATATGAATACCGCCGAAGAACAGATAGATGGAGAGTGCTGATATAAGATCTTTTGACTCTAAAGGATTTTTTGAAATCAAATCAAACCATAGTCTTAAATTTATCAAATGATAACGATTAACATTTATACTGTAATTTTTATAAAAACCCTTAAACTGAGGAGCATGAAAGCCTAATAAAATTAGATGCTCTATATAGCATTTTAAAAGATCTTTATTATTTAGTTGATAAACGGCATTGCCTATGTCTTCCAGTGAAAACATTACAGCATCGGGAAATACATAGAAAAATTTATCAAATTGGGTAAAAACAGCCTCAAAAAGAGATGAAAAACTTCTAATATCAAAATTTTTTGACTGAAGAAGAAAGCTTTTTATAAATCTTCCAATGTCTCTAAGAGCAAACTCATGAATTTCTTTTAACTGTTCATTTTCCATTATCCAGAATAGATAATAAACTTTAACTTTCAAATTAAGCCAAGAGTCACCAGAGTCTGAAATCTTCTTTGGTACTTCTCGAAATTTATCTAAAATTTCCTTTTCTGAAGGTATATTAAGAAAAGCGCTGATATCATTAATCTTTGAAATTTCATTGTCTATTTTTTTTATTTCTTCAAATATTGAGTCATAGACAGGTTTTATTAAATCTATACCTTCTATGCAGAATTTTTTAAAGTAATTATCAAGCGGAGGGATTGAAAGAATTAAGGAGTAAAATTTATGGAGATAGTTTTGATAAAACTTTAAAAAAGTGTCAACTAATTGAGTATCTGTAATTTTCTTTTTTACAATCTCTCTACCAATATTCTTTAAAACTCCCATTTGCCAAATATAATGATAAAACTCAGTTTTATTAAGATATTCTAAGATCTCTGAAACAAGTTGTCTATAAGTGGAACTCTGAATAGTCTGTTGTTCTTCAATTAGTTTTAGTATAATTTTTAAAATAGCCCTTAGAAATGCTTGTTTTTTCTCACTTTCTTGAAATCCTCTAATTAAATAATTAATCAATATACAAGTTGCCTCATATCCTTGGGAGTCTTTAAGGTAGAAGTTTATATATTTTATATAATGATTTTCTATGTCTTGTGCCACGTCAACATCATAAATTGAGTGCTTCAGCTTGTCAATTAAGTTTGTAGTAGCTTTCAAAATACCAGGATAGGAAGAAAAAATGTTGCTTATCTTTTCAAATTCTTTTTCAATGGTATGTTTCATTTTCATTATAATTATATCAAAAATTTATGGGAATCAAAAGCTTGGGTATGTTAAAATTAAGAAAAAAGGCTTAGACAAAATGAGAGAAAACTCTCTGCTTTTTCATAATATTCACGAAGAATGCGGTATATTTGGTATCTTTGGGCATCCAGAGGCTGCCAATCTCACTTATTTAGGGCTTTATGCTTTACAGCACAGAGGGCAAGAAGGTGCTGGAATATGTTCATCTGATGGAACAAAACTTTATCTTGAAAAATCCTTAGGACTTGTTGCAGAAATCTTTAATGAAAAAGTTCTTAAGAAGTTACCTGGATACATTGCTATAGGTCATAACAGATACTCAACAACAGGATCAAGTACCTTAGAGAATGTTCAACCACTTATGGCAACATATAGCCTTGGAAGTATTGCGATAGCTCATAATGGAAATCTGATAGATATTGACATAATGAGAGAAAAACTTGAGCGCGATGGTGCTATATTTCAGAGTACTTCAGACAGTGAAATAATTCTTCATCTTATTGCCCGAGCAAAAAGTGGGGAGCCAAAAGAAAGAATTGCTAATGCGGTAAGACAAATTTCTGGAGCTTTTTCTTTATTGCTTATGACTGAAAAGGAGTTAATTGCAATAAGAGATCCCTATGGCATAAGACCTTTAGCTCTTGGAATTATTAAAGATGCCTATGTTGTTGCTTCAGAAACTTGTGCTTTTGACCTGATTGGTGCAACTTATATAAGGGATATAAATCCTGGAGAAATGTTAATAATTAATGAAAATGGCTTGACTTCAATAAAGATATTTAACTCTGTAAAGCCAGCTCACTGTGTTTTTGAGTTTATATATTTTGCAAGACCAGACAGCTACATTTTTGGACATACTTGCGTTAATACAGTAAGAAAAGAACTTGGCAGACAGCTTGCGAGAGAACATCCAGTTGATGCTGACATTGTTATTCCAGTTCCAGATTCAGGAGTTCCTGCAGCGTTAGGATATGCTGAAGAAAGTGGAATTCCTTTTGATTTTGGATTGATACGAAATCATTATGTTGGAAGAACTTTTATAGAGCCTAAGCAAAGCATAAGACATTTTGGAGTAAAAGTAAAACTTAATCCAGTAAGAGATGCTTTAAAAAACAAAAGAGTTATAGTCATAGATGACTCAATTGTAAGAGGAACTACGTCTAAAAAAATAGTAAAAATGATAAGAGAACTTGGAGGAGCAAAGGAGGTTCATATGAGAGTTAGCTCTCCTCCCACAATCGGACCTTGTTTTTATGGAATCGATACTCCTACAAGACAGGAGTTAATAGCTTCATCTCACAAAATAGAAGAAATAAGAAAATATATAACCGCAGACTCTCTTGGGTATCTAAGCCTTGAAGGTTTAAAAAAAGTTATCCCAAACTCTGACCTTTATTGTATGGCTTGTTTTAACTGTAAATATCCAATTGAGTTTAAATCTCAAAAACTTAGTCAACTGGAGCTTTTTGAGTGAATATTGAGCCTCTCTTAAATATTTATAAAGTTAATTTAAAAGTAAAATCCTCAGAGAGAGTTCTTTTATTTACAGATCTGATCAGAGAAGATGAAATACTTTCAGAGTCTGAAAAAAATAGAAGATTAAGTTTAAAAGAAATTGCAAAAGTTCTAAAAAACATTGGAAAGAATCTCTGCAAAGAACTGATCTATTTTGAATATCCCTCATTAGGTTCACACGGAATGGAACCACCAAAGAGTTTATGGGAACTTGCTTTTGGAAAAAAAGCCATATCAGAGTTAGAAAAAGAGAATGTTTTATCAAAATTGCTATCAAAAACAGTTTCAAAAAAAGAACTTAAAATTGCAAAAAAGATTATAAAAAAATACAAATCTGATGCTGTGAATGCTGTAGTGGCACTTTCAAACTTTTCAACAAGTCATACCAATTTCAGAGATCTACTTACAAAATGCTGTGGTACAAGATATGCAAGTATGCCTCTTTTTGATCCATCAATGCTTGATGGTGCAATGCTCGCTGATTGGAAAAAAGTAAAGAAAATATCTGAAAAAATAAAGAACATTCTTGAACAAGTAGAAAAAATAAAAATTGAAACTTCCAATGAAACAGAGATAATCTTACATAGGGGAAAGAGAAAAATCTATGTGGACTCAGGAGTTTTGACTCGCAAAGGATCTTTCGGAAACTTACCCGCAGGAGAAGTATTTTTTGCTCCATTAGAAAACTCTGCTCAAGGAAGACTAGTTATAGAATGGGCACCTACAAGAAAACTTAAAAATCCTTTGATTCTAAATGTAAAAAACGGTAAAGTTATCTCAATAGATGGAGATGAACCATTTAAGGAGGAGCTTGAAAAAAAACTATATGAAAGAGATGAAAATAGAAACATTGCTGAAGTTGGAATAGGTACAAATGATAAGGCATCTAGACCAGACAACATCCTTGAGTCAGAAAAAATTCTTGGCACAGTTCATATCGCTCTTGGAGACAACTCATCTTTTGGTGGAAAAGTAAGAACACCTTTTCATCAGGATTTTATCTTCTTTGAACCTACAGTTTATGGGATTACAAGCGATAATCATAAGATAAAAATTCTTGAAAAAGGCTCTCTTGTGATATAATATTTTTCTATGAAAGCTAAATTAGAGTTAGAACTTAAAGATATCCCATTAGAAAAAATTCAAAATACATTAATTGAAATTCTTTATACACTTAAAGCTATAGGCATAATTGAAGATGGAAATTTTGAGATTCACACTCCAAATGGTATTGTAACAGAAAAGTGTATCTTACAAAAAAGCAGAGTAATAGCCTGAAGACCAAAAACTCTGCTGTAAGCAGAGAAATAACCTATGTCCATAAAAGTCATAGCTCAAAACAAGAAAGCTTATGCTGATTATTTTATTGATGAGACCATTGAAGCTGGAATAGTTCTTACAGGTACTGAGGTAAAATCATTAAGAGAAGGTAAAGCAAATCTTAAAGACAGTTATGTAATAATAAAAGACAACGAAGCTTGGTTACTTAATTGCCATATAAGTCCCTACAGTCATGGAAATATCTTTAACCATGATCCTTTAAGGACAAGAAAGCTTTTACTTCATCGTAAGGAAATAGAAAGACTTAAGGGAAAGATTCAACAAAAAGGTTACACACTTATTCCACTTAAGCTTTATTTTAAGGGTCCCTATGTTAAAGTGGAGATAGCCCTTGCAAGGGGTAGAAAAAAATATGAAAAAAGAGATATAATTAAAAAAAGAGAAGCTCAAAGAGAAATTGAGCGTGCTCTCAAAAGTAAATGATCTTTAACATGGGGGCGAAAGGACTCGACGAAGGTAGTGAGGTCTAAGCTGCATGCCGTGGTTCCTGCCACCACGTAAAAAAGGTAGGGAAAACACAACTGCCAACTCAGAATTGGCACTCGCTGCTTAATAATTAAGCAGCCGTCTTCCCAAGCTCTGCTCTGAGGCTTGGGTAAGGCGTCATAAATCAGAGCTTTCCTAAGGTATTAACCCGATACCTTAGGGAGAATGTAGGGTTGTAGGAACTTAGAGAGCCAGTGGAAGGGCGAGCTAAGTTCCGAAACTTAAAACTTCCACTAAGCATGTAGAAGCTTAGAAGTAGCACCTTCGGACGCGGGTTCGATTCCCGCCGCCTCCACCAAAAAATTCTTAATAAATTTTGTATTAATTCAATTTTCTCTTAACACTTTTTTATTTTCATGACAAGAATTTTAAAATTAATATTTTCTCCACTCTAAATCAACCCTAATAAATCCTTCTTTTCTGCATTAATTTCAATACCCCTTTTTAATAAAAACTCAATATCAAAGACATCTCTAATTTCTCTACTACTTAAAAATGTCTCTATTTTTGATTTTATAACTTCTTCAAGCGATAGAGTTCTTACAAGAACCTGTATGTTTGAGTGTTTGGTATAGACAATGGAAAACTCAGTTTTTACTTTTTCTACCTTCTCTATTTCATTTTTTAGAGTTCTTGGATAATCGATTGATTTTTATCCCAGAAAGCAGGATGTAAAATTTATTTTTTGAATCACGAACAGCATAATGCTTAAAAAAATTTCTTTAATCTGCTGAAATATTTCTCATATCAATTTCCCTATAAAGTCAAAAATCAAGCCCAAAAGAAAACCTATTTAGTCCATAGCAAAGTCTTAGCATTGTTCCGCCAGTAAAAATAAGGCTATCAAGGAATTTTCCACTTTTAAGTCTATCTAAAACCTCTATCTCAAACTGCTCCTGTTTGACTGAATCTTGCATATTCTCTCAAGTAGTCTTTTTGTTTTTTCCGGGAACTTTTTAATAAAGCTTTTTATCCTTTTAATATCAAGTTTTCCTATGAATCAATATCAAAGGCGTATTTGCCAAAAGAATATAAATATATTTCATCAATAAAAGCTTTCTCTTTAATACAGACTGATTCAAATTTCAACATATCTTGAACAAAAAACTTTTGCAGATTGCTATTTTATTTCAAGAAATTGAGCAACATCATTGTGGCTAAAATAGAGTCTACCTATCCAGAGTCTATCCGAAAAACATTGGAAGAAGGTGAAGATAAAAAGGAGATTTAGAGAATAAACTTAACCTAATTTGTTAGATTCAAAGCCTGACATAAAACAGTGAATAACTTTAGAAGATTAACCAAATGATTGATAGATTAATAGAACCTGCAAATATCAAGTAGACATTGAAATAATTGAATACTGAAAAAACAATACAATACATTTTAGAACTTCTATTCAAGAAAGAAAATCGTATAAAATTGAAAATGGGTTTTTCTTGACAATGTCTTTTCTGTCTTTCATAGTTTATACTCATTCAGGAATCTGGGCAACCATTCTGTAACTGAGACATAAAGGTTTAAAGAATGATTGCCCCTTTTGTCAATTCTTTGGAAACAATACCCTTTCAGATAGATTATTTTTGAGGAAAGGCGAGGTGTTGACAAAAAATTAAAAATTTGTAACAATTAATAAATTTCTAAATTATAAATTTGTGGTCATGAAGGCCACAGCATAGGGAAGAATCCCTAAGCTGTGGCTTTTTTATTTGATTATGATGGCAAATGAGATAAAAAAGACTTCCTACTGGGATGAGTATGCAAAGTGGTACAGGCTTTGGCGTGAACATAACAGTTATCATGAGCCAATAAAAGAAATTCTTCTAAATTTTGTATCCTCTGAAACTAAGGTTTTAGATATAGGTGCAGGTGATGGCGTGCTAAGTTTTCCTCTCATAGAAAAAGGCTGCTATGTTACAGCTGTTGAACCATCATGGATGATGCAAAACTATATTTATGAGAACGCAGAAAAATACGGATTTCAAATAAAAATAGATAGCAGAAGATTTGAAGACTTAAATATATCTGAAATAGGACAATATGATCTTGCATTAGCCTGTAATAGTCTTCATCTTACTGAAGGCGGGATTGAATCTGCATTAAGTAAAATTTTTTGCTCAGGCATAAAAGAAGTTTTTATCGTAACAGAAAAAGTTTTTTCTTTTGATGAAATATCATTACTCTTTTCTGACTATAAATTATTTTTTAACTACTCTTATCTCTGTGAAAGCTCCTTTGCTTACCATAGCCTTGATGAAGTATTTGAACACTGGCAAGTTAAGTATAGAAGAGAACTTTTTAACTGGGAAAAACAAAGACTTCTTCAATTA
>JANXCZ010000010.1 GCA_025060075.1 Thermodesulfovibrio sp. | reverse complement strand
AGCTAAATATTTAGATTTTTCTCCTTTTTGTAGATGGATATTTTTATGCATTGCTTCCAGAACTTGCAAGCCTTACATGAGCAATGAAAATCTTTGATTTAATCTCCTGATAATCTAAAAATTCAGAAAGCCTGCTTTGGTTACCTATGAGGAATTGAAACACAAAGCCGTTGCAGGGATGAAGCATACCTGCAACCAGTTGCGAGCCTACCTATGAGGAATTGAAACTAGAGGATAAATTCAAGCTTGAATCCGCCTTCAACCGGGTTGCGAGCCTACCTATGAGGAATTGAAACTTATACAAACTAATTTATTTATAGAAGGTAAACATGTTTTATTTATTAAATGATTTTTCACCAAATATATTATTGCACTCAATATCAACTGTTAACTTTGTTCGGCTTACACAGGCAGAAGCTAAAAAGCTCTATGAAAATATAAAAAGCAAAGAACAAGTAAAAAATGCTATTGAACATGAAGGCACAGTTAAACTTGTATCAGAGATACTTGAAGCTCTTTCTAAAGGAGATTGTGGAATTATATTTACACTGTCTTTTAGACCTGAAAGAGGGAGAAGTTTATGACTTTTTAGAGCTTTGTAAGTTATTAGATGAGAGAAAAATAGTTATTTATTATTTCAAAGTATCATAGGAGGTCAATGTAAATAAACTGTTAACATTATTTTTTTAGGGGGATTAATATTTCTCTTCGAAGGCTATTTCTAAAGAATGCATCGTTGCTAGTCTACCTATAAGTAATTGAAAAAACGGTAGAACTTTTGAAAAGAAAGTTGCAAAATGTTATTGAACAAACATTGGACTTTTGTGAAAGATATAATATCAAGAGAAAATTTTTATTAAAACAGAGAAATTTTTTCTTTTTTTAATTGAAAAGTATACAAAAGAATTTATCCTAAAATATCAGTTATTTATACCGAGCAGGAACTTGCTAATATGATAGCGTTATAAGAAAAATTTTATGGAAAAAAGCAGGGGATTATCATTCTTCCTAAACCTGTCACCCTTTTTCTATTAATGTTACTTTATGTAACAGTCTTGTTTTTCTATAACAATTAAAATATTTTTATTTTTCAAAGCATTTTGTATTGGCATGGTACTTGTTGAATTTCTTTACATGTTTAGTTTTTTCAAAAAAGACAAGATAGAGTCAAAACTTCTTAAAAAGAAAGAGTTTGTTATCCTTGATACTGAGCTTACAGGGTTAAATGAGAGGCATGACAGTGTTATCTCAATTGGCGCAATTGTGATAAAGGAAAGAAGCATTTTACTTGGTGAAATTTTTTACAGGGTGCTCAATCCCCATTGCAAACCAAAAGATGAAACTGTATTAATTCATAGTTTGACCTCTACAGAGCTTGAACAATCTCCAGATATAAAACTTATTCTTAAGGAATTTTTTGATTTTCTTAAGGACAGAACAGTGGTAGGACATTTCATTGATATCGACATTAAATTTCTAAAAAAGGAGTTTAAAAAGTGGCTTAATATAGAGTTCAATCCAGAGGCAATAGATACATATATAATTTTTAAATGGCTCTTAGAAAGAGGTCTCATCCCAAAAAAATTCAAAGAAGCAAAAACATTACCTGAAATTGCTGAAGCCTTTGAAATAAAAATTGATACAATTCATGACGCTCTCTATGATGCGTTTATTACAGCTCAGATATTTCAGAGAGAAATAGCATTATTTCAGCAACTAAGCCCTTCATGGTTTGATTTTATAAGAAAAATAGGAAAACCACATGTATCCGGATATATGTTTGGTCAATACGAAAAAACTTATCAATTTTAATTAGGGAGGTGCTTTATGGTAACAAAAGAAGTTATTGAGGCTTACTGGAGAGAGAACAAAATTGTCATGTCCTTAATCATGCTCGTATGGTTTGTTGTATCCTACGTTGCTGCAATTTTTGCATCTTCACTAAACAGTATCATAATATTTGGTTTTCCGCTTGGTTATTATATGGGTGCTCAGGGTTCAATTACCACATTTGTTATTCTTAACTGGCTTTACTCAATGAAGATGAACAAACTGGATAAAAAATACGGTTTAGAGGAGGACTAATCATGGCAAATGATGCAATGAAAGCTTGGTCAAAAAAACTTCGTCAAATATATGGAATTTACACAGGTGCCTTTATTTTATTCGTAATATCTTTGTGGATTGGAGAAACTTTGGGACTTCCTCAGAAATATATTGGATATGCCTTTCTGTTTGGAACAATCGGAGTATATGCAGCAATAGGTATTCTTTCAAGAACATCAGTAGTTGCTGAGTATTATGTGGCAGGAAGAAAAGTCCCTGCTGTGTTTAATGGAATGGCAACAGCCTCTGATTGGATGAGTGCTGCTTCTTTTATAGGTATGGCTGGTGCTTTGTATTTACAGGGATATGATGGTTTAGCCTTCATTATGGGATGGACAGGTGGATATGTGCTTTTAGCTGTTTTGGTTGCGCCCTATCTAAGAAAATTTGGACAGTTTACAATTCCTGACTTTCTTGAAGAGCGCTATGGTGGTAAACTTCCAAGAATGATTGGAATACTCTCTGCACTTATTGTTTCCTTTGCATATCTCGTTGCTCAAATAACAGGAGTAGGGATTATCACAAGTAGATTTGTTGGAATCCCCTTTGAAGCAGGTGTTTTCTTGGGTTTAGTAGGTATTCTTGTCTGTTCCTTTCTTGGTGGAATGAGAGCTGTAACATGGACACAAGTTGCTCAGTATATAATATTAATCATTGCCTATATGATACCAGTTATAGCTATATCCTATAAACATACAGGCGTGCCCATACCTCAATTGATGTATGGACAGGCATTACAAGTTATTGAATCAAAACAAAAAAGTCTCATTAATGATGTAAAAGAAATAGAAGTAAGACAGGAATGGAAAAAGAAGGCAGATGAGCTTAATGGAAAGATAAAGGCATTACCTGACAGTTGGCATAAAGGTAAAGCCGAGCTTGAAGAAAAATTGAAAACTCTACCGGCTACTGATCCTGAAAGGGCAAAGATTGAAAAAACTTTAAAGGACTATCCCAAAACCCCTGAGGAAGCAAAGGAAAAATGGACTGCTGCCATGAAAGAAGCACAGGCAATGTCAAAACCACCTAAGTCCTATGTGTCTC
>JANXCZ010000081.1 GCA_025060075.1 Thermodesulfovibrio sp. | reverse complement strand
ATGCTTAAACCCTCATACAAATTAAAAATTTCAGCAGCATATATTGATCATGGATTAAGACCTGATGATATTCCAAAAGAAATTGAATTTTGTAAAAAACTGTGTGAGTCTCTTGATGTTTCTTTCTATACAAGATCAGTAGAAGTAAAAGATCTTGCTCAAAAGGAAAAAATAAGCATCCAAGAGGCAGCAAGAATTCTTAGATATGCAGCATTAGAACAGATAAGTCTTAACATTAATGCTCACAAAATTGCAGTTGCTCATAACCTTGATGATCAAGCAGAGACGGTTATAATGAGACTTTTAAGAGGTGCTGGACCTGCTGGATTAAGCGGAATTCATCCGGTAAGGAAAAAAATAATAAGACCTTTTATTGAAATTGAAAGAAAAGAAATAGAGAAATTTCTCTCAGAAAAAAATATTTCCTATCTTACTGATCCATCAAATGAAAGCTTGAAATACTTAAGAAACAAAATAAGAAAAACATTGATGCCAATTATAAAAACCATCTCTCCAGAAGCTACAAAAATTATTTCTAAGACTGCTGATATCTTAAGAGAGGAAAATGACTATATAAATGTAACAGTAACAAAGACTTTAATGCGCCTAATGAGCAGAAAAACTGACAATACAGTTGAGCTTTTCTGCAATCCGATGGAACCACTCAATATTGTTATTCTAAGAAGAGCTTTAAGATTTGCAGTGGACAGCGTTAGAGACCTAAGAGGCTTAACTTTTGACCATATAGAAGACATTATAAAACTTATAAAAAACGGTAAAACAGGCGACAGACTATATCTTCCAAAAGGTATTAGGGTTATAAAAGGATACTCAACTTTAATAATAACAGCAGAGCCCCCAAAAAGACTTTCTACCTATGAGATAACGAAGCCACAAGATATATATCTTAAGGAGTCTTCCACTTTTTTAAGTTTAAAAGAAGTAAAAAGAGAAGAGATTCAAGACTTTGGAAATGGAAAAACTTTAATCTATGTTGATATGGATAAAATTAAATTTCCATTGATTATAAGAGCAAGAAAACCAGGAGACTATTTCTATCCCTTTGGTTTTGGCAAAAGAAAAAAACTTCAAGATTTTTTTGTTGATGAAAAAGTTCCAAGAGATGAAAGAGATATTATTCCAATAATTGAAAGTGATGGAAATATAGTGTGTATTGTAGGATACCGACTTGACGACAGATTTAAAATTGATGATAATACAAAAAGATGTTTAGAGATAAAAGTTACCCCAAAGCTATAGCTATTTTATTTATTACTTTTTTTATTTTATCTTTGACTGAACAGTCTCAATGCGAAGAAAACTTCTCTACACTAATTAAAACCAAAATGGAAACAATATATCAAAGATTTTCAAACTCTTTAATACCTCTTCAACAAGGAGTAGCTGTTTCAATAGATAAAAACTACGCAATAGTGCCAGCAAAAGTTATTGAAAAAGTTCAAAATATCTCTGCAGTAGCCTTAGATTCAAAGTTAAATCTTGCAGTAATAAAACTAAGTAGAGAATTTAATCCTGTCGTTTTTGATATCTCAAAAACAAAAGATGAAGTTTTTTTTCTTTTTACATTTCTTGATGAACCCTCCTTATTAATAGTCAAAGGAAAATTTAAAGAAAATAAGGTAGAACTTCAAGGCAGACAGCCTCTGGGCTCACTACTACTTTCTCTTGATTTAATACCTTTGGGAGTTGTTACAGAAAGTGGGAGCATTTCAGAAGCATTATTAATTAAGCCATTTTATTCAGAAATCAATAAATTAATAAAGAGAAAACCAGGCTGGTTGGGACTTCAGGGCCAAACAATTACCGCTGAACTTGGTAAAATAATGTCTGTATCTGAAGGAGTAATTGTTACAAATATATATGAAGGAGGACCAGCAGATAAAGCCAAACTAAGAAGAGGAGATATAATAGTTGAAGCAGACAATATAAAGATAAGAGAATTGAAAGATTTGCAAAATATTGTTTCAACAAAGTTTGCAGGTGAGTCTATAAACTTAGAAGTATTAAGGGATGGTATAAGAAAAACTTACTTATTAATTCTTGAAGAGCCTCCAGAAAACTTTATTCAAAAAAGAACTCCTCATATCTTACCAATAAGAGGTGTTGAAGTTATAGAAATTCCTGAAAATGTAAAGACAAAAATAAAGAAATCTATAAATGGAGTATTTGTTAAAAAAGTCAGTGAGGACAGTCCAGCCTTAGGAATCCTAAAGGAAGAAGACATAATAGTGGAGATAAATAAAAAGTCTGTAAACAGCTATAAAGATTTTAATGAAATAATTCAACAGATAGGCAATAACGACTTACTCATTCTTGTTTACAGACAGGACAGTTTTCAATATGTAATAATACCTGGGCAAAAATCTCGTTAGAAACAGTCATTCCCTTATTAGTCAATCTCACTGTATTGCCTGAAAGTATTAGTAATTGCTCTTGTTCAAAAATTTTAAAAAAATCAAGCAAGCATTTTTTTTCTAAGGTAATACCATTTTTCATTCTTAATCCAAGAAAAATTTTTTCTTTTAATTCTTCAACTTTATCAACAGAATAATCATAGATCCATCCAAATTTACCATTTAGTAAAGTCTTTGCATAAAAGATTAAGTCTGATGGATTGTGAAATCTTTTATTGTCAATAAATGAATGGGCTGAAGGACCTAAACCAAGATAGGGCATTCTTAACCAATAGGAAATATTATGTCTGCATTGAAATCCATCCTTAGCAAAATTTGATATCTCATATTTATTGTATCCTCTGCTTTCAAGAAAATCTGTTGCAAAATCATACATAGCTATAACTTCATCTTCAGATGGAAGAGAAAATCTTTTCAATTTTAGCTCATTTTCAAGTTGAGTATTATGTTCCACTGACAGCTCATACAGTGAAATATGCACTACATTTATATTTACTGCTTTATTCAAAGTTTCCTGCCAACTTTTTAATGTCTGAATAGGAATTCCATATATTAAGTCAATTGAGATGTTTCTGAAGCCTTGATTTAAGGCAAGCTCAACTGTCTTGATTGCATCTTTTGAGTTGTGAATTCTTCCTAAAAAAAGTAGTTCTTTATCATTAAAAGACTGTACTCCAATGCTTAATCTATTTACTCCAAAATCTTTCATTAAGCAAAGCCTTTGCATATTAATGGTTTTAGGATTTATTTCAATTGAAAACTCTAAATCGTAAGCTGTTTTAAAGTTCTTTCTTAAACTTAAAAGGATTCTCTCTAAGCCTTGAATACTTAAACAAGAAGGAGTGCCTCCACCTATATAGATTGTCTTAACAATATGGGGAATCTCCTTTGCAATCTCTATTTCTTTTAATAATGCCTTAATGTAAAGCCTTTCTATATCCTCATCATATGAAAGTGAATAAAAACTACAGTATTTACACTTTTTAATACATAAAGGCACATGAACATAAAGAGATGAAAAAAACATACCCATAGTTTATAATAACGCAGATGAGATTTATTGAAGAAATATTAATGCCTTGTCTTGATTGGATTCAGATTGAGGTTTCAAGCCTTTGTAATGCCTCATGCTTTTACTGTCCCCATACAACATATAAAAGGACATGGAAAGGAAAAAATTTAACTTCTTTTGAGTTTTCCTTTATTATACCCTATCTTAAAAAGGTTAAACTTGTTTATCTTCAAGGATGGGGTGAACCTTTTTGTAATCCAGATTTTTTTACATTTGTAGATATTGCTAAAAAATATGGATGTAAAGTGGGAACAACAACAAATGGAATGCTAATAGAAAAATCCCATATAGAAAAAATAGTTGACATGCAAATGGATATAATTGCTTTTTCCCTTACAGGAATTAAAAAAAATGATACTTTACGTGCAGGAACAAATATTGATCAAGTTCTTAAGGTTATTGAAAAATTAAATGAGGAAAAAACAAAAAAAAGAGCCCTTAATCCTCAGATTCACATTGCCTATATGCTTCTTAAATCAAATATTGATGAATTAAAGGAGATTCCAGAACTTTTCAGTAAAATAGGAATAAACCATATCATAGTAAGCCTTCTTGATTTTATCCCTAATGAATTTCTTGAAAAAGAATCTCTCACCCCAAAAACAGAAGAAGAATTCAATTCATTAAAAGAATTAGCCTTAAATGTTATAAATGAAGGAAAAAAGCTTAATTTAGAAATATCCTTCAATATTGCTCATCCATTAAAAAAAGGCAAAATATGTTCTGAAAATCCTATCAAAGCAGTTTTTATAAACTCGCTTGGATATGTCTGTCCCTGTGTATTTACAGGAATTCCAGCAGATGGCTTTAAAAATATATATTTTGGTAACATCTCTGAAAGAACTTTACCATTAATTTTAAGAAGTAAAAAATATAAAGAATTCAAGAAAAAGTTTCTTTCAAATGATCCATCTTTACCTTGTAGCAGTTGTCCAAAAATTAGAATA
>JANXCZ010000062.1 GCA_025060075.1 Thermodesulfovibrio sp. | reverse complement strand
AAGATACACACTCCTGTAATGGTTAAAGAGGTTATACAACTTCTAAATCCCTCTGAGGGTATATATGTGGATGCTACTTTAGGATGTGGAGGACATTCCCTGGAGATTCTTAAAAGACTTAGTTCAGAAAGCAAATTAATCGGTATTGACAGAGATGATTCTGCTGTCTCTTATGCTAAAAATTTTCTCAATGATTCAAGGGTAATTTTAAAAAAGGCGAGTTTTTCTAAGCTAAAAGAAGTATTATCTGAATTAAACATTGAAAAGATTGACGGAATAGTCTTTGACCTTGGTGTTTCAATGCTTCAGCTTAAAGATATGGATAGGGGATTTAGCTTTTTTTCTGAAGAGAGACTTGATATGAGAATGGATCAAACAGAGAAATTAACAGCATGGGATGTGGTGAATAAATACCCAGAGCAAAAACTAGCTCAGATTTTTAGACACTACAGTGATGAGCCTTTTGCAAATAAAATAGCAAGAGAAATCGTAAGACAGAGGAGCAAAAAAACTATTGATACATGTAAAGAGCTTGCAGATTTGGTAAAGAAAACCGTTCCCAAATATGGAAGACTTCATCCAGCAACTCAGATTTTTCAAGCAATAAGAATTGAGGTAAACAGAGAGTTTGAGGAACTTAAAGAGGGATTATCTCAAGCAGTTGAACTATTAAAATCTGGTGGAAGAATCTGTGTTATATCTTATCATTCAGGTGAAGACAGAATAGTAAAAGAACTCTTTAGAGAACACCAACGAAAAGGAATATTAAAAATTCTTACTAAAAAACCTCTTTTTCCATCCTTTGAGGAGATAGCCAAAAATCCTTCAGCAAGAAGCGCAAGATTAAGAGGAGGTGAAAAAATATGAAGTATATTATATTGGTAGTTTTCAGTTTATTTGCAATTTTTGCAATTTTATGGGTCAGATCAAGTGTGATTTCTCTTGAATATAGATTAAGTAGTCTTGAAGAGAAAAAAAAGGAGATGCTTAATGAAAAAAGGCTATTACTTGCTGAAAAAGCCTATCTAAGCTCTTTCGTAAGGATTAACTCTAATGATCAAATTTTTGTTTTTCCTGATAGACAGAAGATTGTTTACATATTTGAAACCCCTGAAAACCTGGTAAAAACAGCCGGCTTTAATAAAAAGCATTAAAATGCACAAGAGAGTTCTTTTCCTTAAAATAGTACTCTCTATTTGTTTCCTTGCTATCATTTTTCGGCTTGGTTTAATTATGTTTGTTGAACATCATCTATATTTTGCAAGAGCAAAAACTCAACAGTTAAGGAAGGAGGAGATAATACCAAAAAGAGGAAATATATATGATAGAAAAGGTAGAGAACTTGCTATTTCTTTAGAGAAAGAATCTTTATTCATTGATCCTTCATCCTTAAGGTCAGATGAAAAGATAAGAATTTTAAAAAACTATATCAAAATCAACATTGAACAAATAAAGAGTTATTCCGAAAAAAATGTAAGATTTTTATGGTTAGAAAGAAAGCTTGACCACGAAGTAGCAGAAAAGATTAAGGCTTTAAAAATTGAGGGATTAGGCTTTATTCCTGAAGGAGCAAGATTTTATCCTAATGGATTTTTAGCTTCTCATGTTATCGGCTTTGTAAACATTGATGACCAGGGCATAGAGGGATTAGAAAAACAATATGATAAATATCTTAGAGTAGAGAAATCTTTAAAGGTGGTTTCAGTAGATGCTAAAGGCAAAAGGCTTTCAGATGGAAATCTGAAAGATATAAAAGGAAATGATATTTTTATAACTATTGATGAAGGACTTCAATACATAGTTGAGAAATATCTTGAAGAAGCAGTAAGAAAATGGCAGGCATCTTCAGGTACTGTTATAATGATGGACCCATTTACAGGAGAGATTCTTGCATTAGCAAACAGACCCACATATGATCCAAACAATTTAAAACTTATAAAAAACATTGGTGTAATAAGAAATCGTGCATTAACAGATTTATATGAACCAGGTTCAACTTTTAAGATAGTTACAGCTACTGCGGCATTAGAGGAAGGCATTGTAAATCTTCGTACTAAATTTGATTGTTCTCAGGGATATATAGAAATATGGGGTAAAAAAATAAAAGATGCACACAGAAACGGAGTTCTTACTTTTGAAGAAGTTATTCAAAAGTCTTCAAATGTTGGTACAATAAAGATTGCGATGATGCTTGGTAAAGAAAAGCTTTATCATTATATAAAAAAGTTTGGTTTTGGAGAAAAAACTGGGATAGATCTTCCTGGAGAAGTTGCAGGTTATGTAAGACCTCCAAACAAATGGTCAGGCACATCAATAGGAGCCATTCCCATTGGTCAAGAAGTGGCAGTTACACCTATTCAGGTTTTAAGAGCATATGCAGCTATAGCAAATGGTGGATATCTTGTAAAACCTTTTGTTGTTTCAGAAATTCGTTCTCCTGAAGGAAAAATTCTTTATAAAGCAGTTATACAAAGAGAGAGAATAATCTCTGAAAAAACAGCAAAGACAATGAGAGATATACTAAAAAAGGTTACACAAGAGGGAGGAACAGCCACACAGGCAAAAATTGATGGTAATGATGTGGCAGGAAAAACAGGAACAGCTCAGAAATATGATCCTAAAACAGGTAGATACTCAAAGGACAAATTTGTAAGTTCTTTCGTTGGATTTATTCCAGCTGACAATCCCCGGATAGCAATGATAGTTGTTATTCATGATCCTAAAGGAGCCCATTATGGTGGAGTTGTTGCTGCACCTGTATTTAAGGCTATATCTCATGAAGCTCTGGCTTATCTTAATGTTCCAAGAGATGATGCTAAGGAAAAAGGACTTTTTGTTAGACTTGAAAATGAAACTAATAGAAAGGTTGTGGTAGCAAAAGAATGATTTTAAAGGAACTTCTAAGAGATGATTTTAAAGTAAAAGGAGATATAAACAAAAATATAGAGCATATAACATATAACTCAAAAGAAATAAGAAAAGGAAGCATTTTTTTTGCAATACCGGGACAGAAAGCAGATGGACATCTTTTTATTGAAGAGGCGATAAAAAACGGAGCAAGGGCTGTTGTCTATAGAGTTGGACATTTTGTTCCTTTGGATTATGATGATATTACATGGATAGGTGTAGATGACACAAGGGATGCTTTGGCGTGGATGAGTTCAAAGTTTTATGGAGAACCATCTCAAAAACTTAAAGTTATTGGTATAACAGGGACAAATGGAAAAACAACAACTTCTTATCTTATAAGAGAGATACTCAATAAATGTGGTAAAAAAACAGGTATTATTGGAACAATTAAATACTTGATTGGTGATGAAGAAAGAACTGCTATCTATACAACTCCAGAGGCTCCTGAATTTCAAGGACTTCTTAAAGAGATGTTACTTAATGGAGTAGAATATGTTATTACAGAAGTTTCTTCTCATGCTCTTGCCTTAAAGAGAGTTGATTATACAAGGTTTGATGTTGCGGTATTTACAAATCTTTCAAGGGATCATCTTGATTTTCATAAAGATATGGAAGATTACTTTAATGCTAAAAAAAGGCTTTTTAGTGAGTTACTTAGTAAGGAAGGAGTTGCAGTTTTAAATTTTGATGATCCTTATGGTAGAAGGCTTGCAGAGGAGATAAAAGGAAAAAAAGTTCTTTACTCAATAGGGAACTCTCAAGCAGACATTTATGTTAAAAAGTACAAACTAGGTTTTAAAGAGACGGAGATTTTTTTTGATATTAATCAAAAAGAGGAACTACATATAAAAACACCTCTTTTAGGCCTTCCAAATATCTATAATGTTGCTTCTGCCTTATCAGTTGCAATAACATTAGAGATACCTCTTGAAATCATTAAGTCTGCTTTTTTAAATGTTCGTTGTCCTGAGGGAAGATTTGAAAGAGTTGATGAAGGACAGGATTTTCTTGTTTTTGTTGACTATGCTCATACACCTGATGCTCTTGAAAGACTGCTTATAAGTGTAAGAAAGCTTAAAGAGGAGATCTCAAAAAATGGGAGAATAATTACAGTTTTTGGTTGTGGAGGAAATCGTGACAAAGGTAAAAGGCCTCAAATGGGAAGAATTGCTACAGAGCTAAGTGATTATGTGATTATTACTTCAGACAATCCAAGATGGGAAGATCCAAGACAGATAATTAGAGAAATTGAAGAAGGTATCAAAAAAGACAACTACATTGTTGTTCCTGACAGAAAAATGAGCCTATTGATTGGAACAAAAATATGTAAGAAAGGAGATATTTTAATAGTGGCTGGTAAAGGACATGAAGATTATCAGGAAATAAAAGGTAAAAGATATCCCTTCAGTGATAGAGAGATTTTAAGAAAAGCGTTAAAAGAGAGGTAAACTTATTTATGTTTACTCTTGATGATTTATTAACTGCCACACAAGGAAGAGTAATTTCAAAAGGAAAGGAGATATTTAGGGAAGCCTCAATTGATACAAGAACAATTGATAAAGAGGATATATTTTTTGCTCTGAGAGGTTCAAAAAGAGATGGACACGAATTTGTAGATGAAGCTTTAAATAAAGCAGCTGGCGCAGTAGTCTCAAAGGTTGAAGGTATAGAGTATAAAGATAAAACAGTGGTTTTAGTGGATGATACTCTTAAGTCTCTACAAAGTTTGGCTAAGTATTTAAGAAGAAATTTTAAGGGAAAGGTTATAGCAGTTATAGGAAGTAATGGCAAGACTACAACAAAAGAGTTGATTGCCAGTTTTTTGTCAAAAAAATACAGAACTCTTAAAACAGAGGGAAATTTTAATAATAATATAGGGGTTCCTCTTTGTATAAGTAAGATAGAAAAGAATACTGAAATTATGGTTCTTGAGCTTGGAACAAATAAACCTGGTGATATAAGAGAACTTTGTGAAATAGTTTATCCTGATTATGCATTAATTACAAATATAGGATATGAGCATATTGAGGGATTTGGCTCAATTGAGGGAGTTAGAGAAGGAGAATTAGAAATCCTTCCATATGTTAGGACAGTTTTTGTAAATGGAGATGATGATTTTTTAATGGAAGGACTCAAAAGATACAGTGGAAAGATTGTTACATTTGGACTTAGCAAAAAGTGTGATTTTAGAGCTGAAAACATTAATTTTTATAATGAGCATGTTGAGTTTGATTTCTGTGGTGAGATTTTTAGTTTTCCAGTTAAAAGCCATCTTCCAGGAATTCATAATATTTACAATCTTACAGGTGCAATTACAGTGGCTACTTTTTTAGGTATTTCTAAAGGTGTTATTCAAGAGGTTTCAGAGTCTTTTTCCCCCATTAAGATGCGTGGGGAAATAATTAAGATTGATGGAGTTGAAATATTCTTTGATGCATACAATGCCAATCCGTCTTCAATGAAGGTAGCATTACAGGAGCTAGTAAGAAGAAAAAAGGACAGAAAAGCAGTTGCTGTTTTAGGGGATATGATGGAGCTTGGAAGTTTTACAGATTTAGCCCATGAGGAAATCGGTAAATGGATTAGGGAAATGGAAATAGATCTTTTCATTGGAGTGGGAAAGTTTATAAGAAATGCATTAAGATATGCTAATGGATATGTTTTTGATGATCCTAAAGAAGCAACAGAATTTTTAAGAGAAAAATTAAAAGGAAATGAAGTAGTTTTAATTAAAGGTTCTAGAACTATGCAACTGGAAAAAATTCTTGAGATTTTAAAAGAAGGGAGACAATAATGCTTTATGAACTTCTTTATAGTCTAAGTGATGAAATTTCTGTGTTTAATGTCTTTAGATACATTACTTTTAGAACAATGCTTGCTATACTTACAGCTTTTTTCTTTACATTTATTGTGGCTCCAACATGCATAAGATGGCTTAAGAAAATAAGCTTTACGCAACATATAAGAGATGACGGACCAAAAACACATCTTAAAAAAGAAGGCACTCCTACAATGGGTGGAATAATAATAATCGCCTCAGTTTTAGTTTCTGTGCTTTTGTGGGGAAACTTAAGAAACCCCTACATGTTGATTTTGATCCTTAGCTTTTTAGGTTTTGGTTTGATAGGATTTATAGATGATTATCTTAAAGTTACAAAAAAGAGTTATAAGGGACTGCCAGGTAGATATAAACTTCTTGCACAGTTTTTAATTGCTTTATCAGTAACTCTTTTTCTATACTTCAATCCAAAGGATCCATACACAACTGTGTTAAGCATTCCCTTTTTTAAACAATGGCTTATTGATTTAGGACTTTTTTATATTCCCTTTGCTATCTTTGTTATTGTAGGAGCTTCAAATGCTGTAAATCTTACAGATGGAATGGATGGACTCGCAGTAGGTCTTGTAGGTATAGCTGCTATTGTTAATGCTGTTCTGCTCTACATATCAGGACATGCAGTATTTGCTAAGTATCTTTATGTGCTTTATATTCCAGGAACTGGAGAATTAGCTATTTTCTGTGGAGCTATACTTGGTGCTTGTCTTGGATTTTTATGGTATAACTCCTATCCTGCAGAGATTTTTATGGGAGATGTTGGATCCTTAAGTCTTGGTGGAGCTCTTGGAACCCTTGCAGTTATTACAAAACATGAAATAATCCTTGCTATTGTTGGAGGTATATTTGTTGTTGAGGCTCTTTCTGTTATCCTTCAGGTAGGATACTTTAAGTTGACAAATGGAAGAAGAATTTTTAAAATGGCACCTCTTCATCATCATTTTGAGTTAAAAAAGTGGCCTGAGCCAAAAGTTATTGTTAGATTTTGGATAATAGGAATTATCCTTGCACTTTTAAGTCTCTTAACATTAAAACTGAGGTGATACTTATGAAAAAAGGATATTTTAAGCGTTTGAGTTATGTAGTATCTGGAGCATTATTTTTTATTGTGTTATTTTCTCACATTTTTTGTCCTGATGAAGCATTAGCTCGGGATAACAAAACTCAAATTGATATTGATGCTCCTAGTGCTGTTGTTGTTGATTCTCAGACAGGAAGGATTCTTTATGGTAAAAATCCTCATATAAAACTTCCGCCAGCAAGCACAACAAAGCTTGTAACAGCAATGGTTGCACTTGAAAAGCTTGATCCTGAACAGAAAGTTACAATATCAAAAAAAGCTGCGAAAACTCAGACTGTTACACCAAGACTGATGGAGGGAGAAGTATACAAAGTTAGAGATCTCATTTATCTTGCATTAATGCGCTCTGTAAACTCAGCAACAGTTGCTCTTGCAGAAGCTACTGCAGGAAGTGAAGAAAAATTTGTAAAGATTATGAATGATAAGGTACGAAAAATTGGAGCAAAAGACACAAGATTTATAAACTCTTCTGGTTTACCAGGAAAAGGTCAATACACTACAGTATATGATTTAACAAAAATAATGTCTCATGCACTTACATATCCATTGATAAGAGAGGCAGTCAATACTCGTGTTTATTTAGTAAGATCTGAAAGTGGAAAAGAGCATTTTATCCAGAATACAAATCATCTTTTATGGGAAGAAGAAAACATGATAGGTGGCAAGACAGGCTATACAAGACAAGCAAAACACTGTTTTGTGGGTGCTTATAAGATTAATGAAAGAATTATCTATACAGCAATCTTAGGAGATATTAATAGAGAGCAACTTTGGAGGGATACTCAGCAATTAATCCAAAGGGCAGAGTATGTTCTTGCAGGTAAAGAAGAACCTGTTATTAGACTGTCAAAGGAAAAATCATTAATGCCAGTTGCCTACAATAAAACTCAAAAAATTAATAAGAAGTTTGAAGCAGATAAAAAGAAAATAAAGAAAACTTCAAAGACAAGGAAGGCATCATATGCAAAGAATAGTAAGAAGACTATCTGATTTTAAAGATAAGCCTGTAGCAGTTGTTGGACTTGGTAAAAGTGGTATAGCAGTCTCTCAGTTACTATGCAGTCTTGGTGCAAGATTGATAATAAATGATAAGAAAAATGAAGAAGAGATCGCGAAAGAAGTAGTAAAATTAAGTGGAAAAATAGAAAAAATAATAGGAGGAGGGCATCCAGAAAAAGCCTTTGAGAATGTTGAGCTTATTATTGTAAGTCCAGGTGTTCCATTGAGTACTCCTTCAATTGTTTCAGCAGTCTACAGAGGTATTC
>JANXCZ010000044.1 GCA_025060075.1 Thermodesulfovibrio sp. | reverse complement strand
TTTCCATAATATATAAATTTTATTGTCTCTGGAACTTTAAACCAGCATTCACCTGTTGCCATTGCCACTGCTGCATCTGTAGAACCAACTCCAGTTGCAAAAGCTCCCAAAGCTCCATAAGTACAGGTGTGACTATCTGCTCCAACTACAAGGTCACCAGGCAAAACAATTCCCTCTTCAGGTAAAAGAGCATGTTCTATTCCAGCTCTACCAACTTCAAAGTAATACTTAATTTTGTATTTCTGAGCAAAATCTCTTAGCATCTTGCACTGTTCAGCAGCTTTTATGTCTTTTTGAGGAGTAAAGTGATCTGGAACAAGAGCTATTCTTTCTCTATCAAAGACATCCTTAACTCCCAGTTTTTCAAACTCCTTTATAGCAATGGGAGCTGTAATATCATTGGCTAATACAATATCCACCTTTGCATTTATTATTTCTCCAGGTGTGACTTCTTTTTTCCCTGCATGTTCTGCAAGAATTTTTTCAGCTATTGTCATTCCCATATTTATTCCTCCACTATTTAGTTTTAAAATCTTATTATTGCATAAGATATTAAAAATAATCAAAAATAAAAAATGCAAAAAATAAGAGAAAAACTTGAAAAACTATACAATTATTTTGATTTTGAAAAAGCCGTTCAAAATGATCCTATAAAGTTTCCAAAGAGATTTACCGATCCTCTTGATATAGAGGTTTCAGCCATAATCGCCTCTTTCTTTGCCTATGGAAGCATCAAATGTTTCTGTAATTTTCTTGAAGAACTCTTTAGAATTATGGGACGAAATCCTTCAGATTTTATATTAACTTTTAAGCCCTTAAAATTGATTGAAAAACTAAACATAAAATACAGGTTTAGTTCAATTCATGACATAGTTGCCTTTTTATTTATTCTTAAAAATATGCTTGAAAACTCTCCCTCAAACTCTCTTGAAGATTATTTTCAATGCCATTCTGAACAAAGCGAAGAATCCCCTTCCTTAATATCAAGAATTTTCAATTTCACTCAATCAGCCATTAAAACAGATTTAACTCCTATCTATGGAAAAAATATTAAGCCTCAAGGTCTTTTACACTTTTTTCCTAATCCACTTAAAGGTAGCCCCTGTAAAAGAATTAATCTTTTTCTTAGGTGGATGGTAAGAAATAAAGACATAGACTTTGGATTATGGAATACAATAAAACCAAAGGAGCTTATTATTCCTCTTGATATACACATATGGAGAGTTTCAAAAAAATTAGGCTTTACAAGAAAAAATACCCAAAGTATTAAAACTGCCATAGAGATTACTGAGTATCTAAGAAAAATAGAGCCTGAAGATCCATTAAAATATGATTTTGTTTTATGTCATGGAGACATTAATTCGTTGATTTAATTACTGCTTTTAGTAAAGAAATTGACCAAGATATCTGAGTTATAAGCTCTTGCTCTGTAGGTAGTCTATTTTCAGCAAAACATTTTTTTGCTATCTTTATAGCAGAGTTTGCTATCTCGGCTATCTCTTTTTTCAAATCTTCCGTAGAGCTTAAATTTATATGCTTTATTGATTTATCTATTTTAGTTTGAGTTTCAGGAGATGTTTTCAAATAGTAGGTAAAGGCTTCATCAAACTTTGTATGGTATTCTTTATTAAAACTGCCTTCCCTTTCATATATATTTCCATCACTCGCAGGAGAATTGCCATATGGAAAGTTATGAAGTGGTTGAGATAAATCTCCAATATAGTGGGCTATACTAAAAAGATAATACTCATAGGAAAGAAGATCTTCAGGTTTTGTTTTATCAAGAGATTTCATCTTTTCATATAGATCAACTATCTTCCAGTAAAGAGCGCCTGCAGGATGGGGAACTTTAATCCTATAAATTTTTCCTGAGATAAGAACATTTTCTTCTTTTACACTAAATTTATCAATATAATCAGGAGTAACTACTGTATCTGGTGAAGCACTATGGTAATGAAAAGGAGCAAAAAGTTCATAGTTTTCATTCCTAATTATATCTGGCATACAAGCCGCTTCAGGAATTCTTACCCCAGATTTTTTTGCTATATAGGCATGGGTAAAACAATCCCAACAGTAGGCTTTTGAGAACAAAATAAGGATGAGAAGGAATTGAAGTATGACGAGTCTTATCCTTCTCATCCAATTCCCCTAATTATAATCTATACTGTAGTTGCCATCTTATGAAGGCAGCGCTTTTTGTTTTATCTGAATAGAAGTTGCCTGGTTCAAAATACTCAATCTGAAGCATTCCATCAAGATTTTTATTGAATTTATAGTTTCCAATAATTGCCCAGAGGTCACCCCTGTTTTTACCATTGTTTGAAAACATCTCTTTGTATGTGCCAGATGTTATATTTGTTTTTTCATCAGCCCAGAAATGCTGATAGGAAAGCTTGATATCACCATTCTTTATTGGATAAATTTTTAAATTTGCTATCAATGCCTTTATGTTTGTCCAATATCCAGGAATTGGTCCACCTTTAGTAGAAGTTTCTGGAACAAGAGTATATATCAAAAGCTCATTCCATTGAGGTGCTCTTGAAAATAAAGGATTAAATCCTTCATTTTTATTTGTATCAACTTTATCCCCTGAAAGATAAAGATAACCTATCTCTAAGTTGGGTGTAAGAGGACAGTTTTTAAAGGTATACCCTGCAAAGGCATACCCACCAAGTCCACTAATTCTATTTCCACTAAGCTCATACTTGCCGGTCTGCTTGGCAATCTCACCTCTTAAAGAAAAATCACTTATTTTGAAAACTGCTCTTAAGCCAAAAGTATTGATGTAACTTTCAGGAATGCCAGTGTATTCCTTTTCTTTTTTATAAATGTAGTAAGGCTCTATATTTAGCCAATCAATTATTTTATGTCTACCATAGATCCAAAATCCTCTTTCATTTGATGCAGTTAGTCTTTTTTTATGATCAATATATGCTCGACCAGCAGTATTAGTGTCATAGTATGCAGGATGAAGGCTTGGCAGATACTGGTCTGTTTTAGGATTTGATACATATACAAAGTC
Organism: Thermodesulfovibrio sp.; assembly: GCA_025060075.1. Taxonomy (GTDB): domain Bacteria; phylum Nitrospirota; class Thermodesulfovibrionia; order Thermodesulfovibrionales; family Thermodesulfovibrionaceae; genus Thermodesulfovibrio. Next base: position 15,064 of record JANXCZ010000044.1, on the reverse strand, counting down.
AATAGCGTGTCCATCTACAATTAAAACTGTAGCCTTTAGAGCATTAAAATAAAAGGTCCTTGAACCATCACCTGGTGTTCCATCAAGAATAAGAAAACCTTCACCATACATATCTTTTCCAAGAAAATCCTGCCTACCAATACGGAAATTTATAGGAATATTAAAAGGTTTTTTAATATCAAAATACAGATTATCAATTATTACTTCATCTTGATCAAAGTTTTTAAAGTTGGTTCTATTATTAAGAGGTAATTCATAGGGACCTGAATAATACTTTGGCTCAGTAGCAAGTCTTACATAGGCAGTTAAATTTTCATTAAATTTTACATTATCCCATAGCTGAATTCTTAGTCTGAAAAAGTTTCTGTCAGGTTGAATATCTCGGGCTGTTCCTAAAGAAACTACATTATCCCATATCTCTTGTCTTAACCTTAAAGAAGCACCTGGTTCATGTTCAATGGCAAAGGATAAAGAGAAAAAACTAATAACGAAATTAAAAACTAAAAGCAATCTTAACAGTTCCTTCATTTATGCCTCCTCCTAAAAACCTGTGGATTAAAATGAAAAAATTATAACATATACCAAAAAAATTTTTTACCAAATTTTTATCATTTGTTGTAAAATTTAAAAAACATTCCTTAGGAGGTGTTCCATGAGAGAAGAGGAAATCATTGAGGTTCTAAAAAGAGAAAATGAGGAGTTTCGCAAGCTTTATGAAGAACACAGACATCTTGACAGAATTCTTGATGAAATGAACAAAAAACCTTATCTAACTCCTGAAGAAGAGGTTGAGAAAAAAAGAATGCAGAAGGAAAAACTTTACAAAAAAGATAAAATGGCTGAAATGATAAGACAATATAAAATGAAACTTACAAAGGAGGCAACTAAGTGAGAAGTGATATTATTAAAAAAGGTCTTGAGAGAACTCCACATAGAGCTCTTCTCTTTGCAACAGGACTTCCAAAATCCGAGATAAATAAACCATTTATAGGTGTTGCAACAAGTTTTACAGATATAATACCTGGACATATCTCAATGAGAGATTTGGAAAGATTTATAGAAAAGGGGATTCACTCTGCTGGAGGCTATCCTTTTTTCTTTGGTATTCCTGGTATCTGTGATGGAATAGCAATGGGACATAAAGGAATGAGATATTCTCTTCCATCAAGAGAGTTGATTGCAGATATGATTGAATGTATTGTTGAGGCTCATCAGTTTGACGGTATAGTTCTTCTTACAAACTGCGACAAGATTACTCCGGGAATGCTCATGGCTGCTGCAAGACTTGACATTCCTGCAATTGTCCTTACAGCAGGTCCAATGCTTGCAGGATACTATAAAGGACAGAGAAGAAATCTTACTTCTGATACTTTTGAAGCTGTTGGAAAATTTAAAAAGGGATTTTTAACAAAAAAAGATCTTGAAGCTCTTGAACTATGTGCATGTCCTGGAGCAGGCTCTTGTCAGGGAATGTATACTGCAAACACAATGGCATGCGTTACAGAAGCTTTAGGAATGAGTCTTCCTGGAGTTGCAGCAACACCTGCTGTTATGTCTGAAAAAAGAAGGCTTGCTTTTGAGACAGGAGTAAAGATCGTAGAACTTATTAAGAGAAAAATCAATGCACGTCAAATCCTCACAAAAGAAGCTTTTTACAATGCTATTACAGTTGATATGGCACTTGGTGGTTCTACAAACACTGTTCTTCATATAAAAGCAATCGCAAATGAGGCAGGAATAGATCTTCCCCTTGAAATCTTTGATGAAATAAGTAGAAAAACTCCACATATTGTAAATATAATTCCTTCAGGTGAGCATTATATGGAAGACCTTTACATTGCAGGAGGAATTCCAGCTGTCCTTAAAAGACTTAAAGATAAACTCTATCCAAATCCAACAGTCTCAGGTTTTGATATAAAAGATATCGCTGAAAAAGCTGAGATTTATGATGAAAATATAATTAGGCCAATAAATAAACCTTACAATAAAGAAGGAGGAGTAGCTATTCTTAAAGGAAATCTTGCTCCAGATGGAGCAGTTGTAAAACAGACTGCTGTTTCTCCTAAAATGCTTAAATTTGAGGGAGTTGCTAAATGTTTTGACTCTGAAGAAGCTGCCATGAAAGCAATTCTTGATGGCAAAATAAAAGAAGGTGATGTAGTTATAATAAGATATGAAGGTCCTTCTGGTGGTCCAGGGATGAGAGAGATGCTTTCTCCAACAAGTGCAATTACAGGAATGGGTCTTAATGAATCAGTTGCCTTGATAACTGATGGAAGATTTTCAGGAGGAACAAGAGGTCCATGCATTGGACATGTGTCTCCAGAAGCAGCCCGAGGTGGACCAATTGCTATTGTTAAAGATGGTGATAAAATTCTTATTGATATACCAAAAAGAAAATTGGAAGTTCTTATTTCAGAAGCTGAAATAAAAAGAAGACTTAAAGACTGGAAACCTCCAAAACAAAAAGTAAAAAAAGGATATCTTTTAAGATATACTCGTAGTGTAAGTTCTGCTGACAAGGGAGCAATACTTGAATAAAGTTTGAATTTTTTTGTATTCTAAAAAATAGCCGGAGTGGCGGAACTGGTAGACGCAAGGGACTTAAAATCCCTGGGAAGGTAACTTCCGTACGAGTTCGAGTCTCGTCTCCGGCATTCTTTTTTTCATTCCTTTTTTAAGGTGGAGGAATAATGATTAAGAAGGCTGTCCTTCCTGTTGCAGGACTTGGAACAAGATTTCTCCCAGCAACAAAAGCTTCACCTAAAGAAATGCTTCCCATAATAGATAAACCACTTATTCAGTATGCAGTAGAAGAAGCATTAAAAGCAGGGATTGAAGAGTTTTTATTCATCACTGGTAAACATAAAAGAGCCATTGAAGACCACTTTGATAAAGCCTATGAGTTAGAGGAAAGACTTAAAAATTCAGGAAAATATGAACTTTTAAATAAAATAAACTGTTTTGAAAATCTGAACTTTGTCTATATTAGACAAAAAGAACCAAAAGGACTTGGAGATGCTATACTCTGTGCTAAGCCCTTTGTCAGAGATGAAGCATTTGTTGTAATTTTAAGCGACGATTTGATAGATCCAGAATACTCTGTATTAAATGAAATGATAAAAATTTATGAAGAAAAAAAAGCTCCTGTAATAGCTCTTGAAGAAGTTCCTATAAGTGAAGTCTCAAGATACGGAATAGTTTCTGGAAAAAAACTAAATAATTATTATATTATTGATGACTTAGTAGAAAAGCCAGATCTTGCATCAGCACCTTCTCAACTTGCAATAATTGGAAGATATATACTAACTCCTCAGATATTTAAATATCTTGAAAATTTATCTCCTGGAAAAAGTGGAGAAATTCAACTAACAGATGCATTAAAACTCCTTTTAAAAGAGACTCCGATATATGGATATGTTATTGAAAAAGGAAAAAGATATGATGCAGGAGAAAAGTTTGGTTATTTAAAAACAATTGTTGAGTTTGCGTTAAAAGACAAAGAAATCTCATCGGATTTCATAAAATTCCTTCAAGAAAAAATTCAAACCTTTATCTCAAATAATAAAAAATCCTTTTAAAAAAATATCAAAGTTTTAGCAAAAACTGTTAAAATTAAACTATGAATTTTAAGAATTTTTTAGGAGGACAAAATGGATGAGATAAAAAAGGAAGACAAAGAAAGTAACAATGAAAAACAAGAAAACAAAGAAATAGAAATACCAGAAGAACTTCCCATCTTAGCTGTAAGAGATATTGTTATTTTTCCTTATATGATAATTCCCCTTTTCGTTGGAAGAGATATCTCTATTAAGGCTGTTGAACATGCTTTAAATACTAATAGACTGATTCTTTTACTTACTCAAAAAGATTTCAATATAGAGACTCCAGAGCCGTCAGATCTTTATGATATCGGCACAGTGTGTATGATTATGAGAATGTTGAGACTGCCAGATGGAAGACTTAAAATACTTGTTCAAGGAATTTCAAAGGCAAAAGTAGTAGAATTTTTAAAAACTGAAGGATTTTATCTTGCAAAAATAGAAAAAATTGAAGATATTCAAATTAAAGAGTTTACTCTTGAACATGAGGCATTGATAAGAACTGTAAAGGAACAGCTTGAAAAGGTAATATCACTTGGTAAGAATATACCGCCAGATGCGATGGTAATAATTGAAAACATTGATGAACCAGGAAGACTTGCTGATCTTATTGCCTCAAATCTTGGATTAAAAAGTTCTGAAGCTCAGCAAATACTTGAAATAATAGATCCCTTTGAAAGATTAAATAAAATAAGAGAGATTCTTCATAGAGAAATTCAATTACTTACAATACAACAAAAAATTAAAAAAGAAGCAAAAGATGAGATAGACAAAACACAAAGAGAGTATTTCTTGAGGGAACAGCTTAAAGCAATACAAAAAGAGCTCGGAGATATTGATGAAAAAGCAGAGGAAATAAATGAATTTAGAAAAAAAATTGAAGAAGCAAATATGCCTGAAAAGGTAAGAGAAGAAGCTGAAAAACAGCTTAAGAGACTTGAAAGAATGCATCCTGAGGCTGCTGAATCAGCAGTTATTAGAACATATCTTGAGTGGCTAACTGAATTACCATGGTCTCGTTCTACAGAAGACAGACTTGATATAAAGAAAGCAAAAGAAGTTCTTGATAAGGATCATTATAATCTTGAAAAGGTCAAAGAGAGAATACTTGAGTATTTAAGTGTAAGAAAACTGAAGGACAAAATGAAAGGACCAATTCTTTGCTTTATTGGACCTCCTGGAGTTGGTAAAACCTCTTTGGGACGTTCAATTGCAAAAGCACTTGGTAGAGAATTTGTAAGAATTTCTCTTGGTGGAGTAAGGGATGAAGCTGAAATAAGAGGTCACAGGAGAACCTATGTAGGAGCTCTTCCTGGTAGAATAATTCAAGGCATAAAGCAAGCAGGCACAAACAATCCTGTTTTTATGCTTGATGAAATAGACAAACTTGGAACAGATTTTCGAGGAGATCCTTCTTCAGCTCTTTTAGAAGTTCTTGATCCTGAACAAAACAACAGCTTTGTTGACCATTATCTTGGTGTGCCATTTGATTTAAGTAATGTTATGTTTATATGCACTGGTAATATAGCTGATACAATCCCTTCAGCTTTAAGAGATAGAATGGAAATAATATATCTTTCAGGATACACAGAAGAAGAAAAACTTCAGATTGCCAAAAAATATCTTATTCCAAAACAACTTGAAGAACATGGCCTTAATTCTTCAATTATGAAGATTAGCGATAAAGCAATAAGATATATAATTAATCACTATACAAGGGAAGCTGGAGTAAGAAACCTTGAAAGAGAGATAGCAAATCTTTGCAGAAAAGTAGCTAAGTTTATTGCAGAAGGGAAAAAGAAGAAATTTTATATTACTCCTCAAAAAATTTCTAAATTTCTTGGTGCGCCTAAATATCTTCCAGAGGAAGAACTCAAAAAAGAAGAAATAGGAGTTGCTACAGGCCTTGCATGGACTGAAGCTGGTGGAGATGTAATATATGTTGAAGCAACAATTATGAAAGGAAAAGGAAATCTTATTCTTACAGGACAACTTGGTGAAGTTATGAAAGAGTCTGCACAGGCTGCTTTAAGCTACGTAAAATCAAAGGCTAAGGAATTAAAGATTAATGAAAAGCTCTTTAACACAACAGATTTACATATACATGTTCCTGCAGGTGCTATTCCAAAAGATGGACCCTCAGCTGGAATAACTATGGCATCAGCAATTGCTTCTGTTTTAACTGGAAAACCTTTAAGAAAAGATATTGCAATGACAGGAGAAATTACTCTAAGAGGAAGAGTGCTTCCAGTTGGAGGACTTAAGGAGAAGGTACTTGCTGCAAAGAGAATGGGAATAAAAACAGTTATTATACCAAAAAGAAATGAAAAAGACCTTGAAGAACTACCCAAATATGTAAAAGAAGGAATGAAATTTATTCTTGTAGAATCGATGGATCAGGTTTTAGATCATATATTTTCAGATAAAAAATACGAAAAAAAAGCAAAAGTTGGTAAAAAACAAACTGCGACTGTCTGAATATACTTATGAAAAAAGATGAAATTACGCTCATAAAATATATAAGAGAAAGATTTCCTTTGTCTGAAACCATAGGAGTTGGGATTGGAGATGATGCCGCAGTTTTGAAGCTTAAAGAAAATACAATTCTTACAACTGATTTAATGATTGAAGACATTCACTTTGATCTAAGCTATACTTCATTTTATCATCTTGGATTTAAGATTGTCTCTGTAAATGTAAGTGACATATATGCAATGGGAGGAGATTTCAAAGGTTTTTTATTCTCCTTAGGAATTCCACAAACTATATCTGATGATGAGTTTAGTGAACTATTTGATGGTATAAAGGATGCTCTAAATTACTATGATGGATTTTTAATAGGTGGTGATCTTTCAAGAAGTCAAAAAATCATTCTTTCAGGTTTTGCAGTTGGAGAAACTGAAAAACCTATCTTAAGAAAAGGTGCACAGCCTGGTGATTTTATTTTTATAACATCTTTTCTTGGACTTTCTTCAGCAGGTTTAAATCTTTTAAAAAATCTCTCTGAAGATAGCAAAAAAATTATAAGATCAATTAGAAACTTTAAAAAATCTCCTGATAAAATTTTAAATATTGAAGGTGTAAATGAAGTTTTAGAAAGACATCTTATGCCTGTTGCAAGAAAACCTGATAAGTTCAAACATCTTGCAAAAGCAATGATGGATATTAGTGATGGACTGCTTATTGATTTATACAGACTCTGTGAAGAAAACAATATAGGTGCAGAAATCTACATTGAAAAAATCCCTATACATCCAACCTTAATAAGCGTTGCAAATTATTTAAATACGGATATCATGAGATTTATCCTTTCTGGTGGTGAAGATTATGAGCTAATAATTGTATCTGATAAGTTGGAAGCTCAAAATTTCAATCTAATTCCTATTGGAAAAATAACTGACCAAAAAGGTATATATCTCATAGATCCTCACAAAGGTAAAATTCCCGCAAAACCTGAAGGCTGGCAACATTTTTAGTTATGAAAAATTTTACAGTAATCACACTTGGATGTCCTAAAAACACTGTAGATTCACGCCATTTAATTGATGGATTAACGAAAGAGGGATTTATATATGTTGAAGATTTCAAAAAAGCAGATTTTATTTTAATAAACACTTGCTGTTTTATAGATGATGCAAAAGAAGAATCAATTGAAGAGATTTTAACTGCTGCAAAGTTTAAGCTTGACAGAAAACTCATTGTATTTGGTTGTCTTTCAAAAAGATATGGAGAAGAACTAAAAAGAGAAATACCAGAGATTGATGCAATTTTTGGAGTGGATGAAAAAGACACTATAATAGATTACTTAAAACAATTTAAAGAAAGCTCAAAATCAATCTATCATAAATTTCAATACTCTGCAGAACCACCAAGTTATAGATATATCAAGATTGCTGAAGGATGTAGTAGAAGATGTAGTTTCTGTATTATTCCACAAGTTCGTGGTTCATTCAGAAGTATAAAACCTGAAAAAATAATTGAAGAGGTAGAAAATTTTGTCAAGGAAGGAATAAAGGAGTTTATTCTTGTGGCTCAAGATGTTACTCAATATGGCAAAGATTTAAAAGGATATAATCTAAAAGAGCTTCTTAGGGATCTATGCTCTATAAGTGGAGATTTCTGGATAAGGCTTCTTTATCTTTATCCTTCTGACATTGATAAAAATTTAATAGAAACTCTTGCTGAAGAAGAAAAAATTGTTAAATATATTGATATTCCTATGCAACACAGTGAGGACAGAATTCTTAGATTAATGGGAAGAAGAGGAACAAAAAAGGAATATTTAAAAACAATAAAACAAATTAGAGAGGCAATACCTGGAGTTACACTAAGAAGCACCTTTATTGTTGGCTTTCCAACAGAAACAGAGGATGAATTTCAAAGACTCGTTGATTTTATTGAAGAGGTTCAGTTTGACCGTCTTGGAGTATTTAAGTACTCAAGGCAAGAAGGAACAAAGGCTTATAGCCTGAAAGGACAGATTCCTGAACATGTTAAAAACAGAAGATATGATGAAATTATGTCAAGGCAAGCAATTATATCCCTTGAAAAAAATAGAGCTCTTCTTGGAAAAAAATATGAAGCTTTAATAGATTACACTGATGCAGATATAGCGATAGCAAGACTTTATTGTCATGCCCCTGAAGTAGATGGTGTAGTAATATTAGAGAATACTCAAAATTTGAAACCAGGAGATAAAGTAAAAATAGTTATAACCGAAGCCTATGAATACGACGTAAAGGGAGTTATTACTTCATGAAAAAGTCTTTAGTTCCTCTAATTCTCTTTATTGCTACTATTTTTACTACTCTTTTTGCAGGAGCACTTCATCAGGGTATCAATCTACTTAAAGAGCCTTTAAGGTTCTGGGAGGGTTATCCTTTTTCCATAAGCATAATGACAATTTTACTTGGACATGAGTTAGGTCATTACTTTGCATCAAAAGCTCATAATACAAAAGCCACACTTCCCTACTTTATTCCAGCTCCCTCTATAATAGGAACATTTGGAGCCTTTATAAAGATGAAATCACCTATTTTTACAAGAAAAGCACTGATAGACATAGGAGCAACAGGTCCAATTGTAGGTTTTGTCTTATCGGTTATAGCTTCAATCATTGGGCTTAAAATGTCAAAAATTATTCCTATAAACCAAGAGGAAGAATTTTTCATACTCGGAGACTCTATTCTCTTTTCCTTGCTTGTCAGATTAACACTGGGAAATATTCCTGAGGGACAAGATGTTCTTCTTCACTCTGTTGCCTTTGCTGGATGGATAGGACTATTTGTAACATCAATGAATCTTTTACCTGTAGGACAGCTTGATGGAGGACATATTGCATATGCATTATTTGGAAGATGGCATTATTATATCTCAAGATCTATTCTTTTTATCATTGCTGCCTTAGGAGTCTTTTACTGGTATGGATGGATTGTATGGGCATTATTACTTGTTTTTTTAGGAGTAGATCATCCGCCTATATTAATATGGGAAAATAGACTATCAACAGGTAGAAAAATCATAGGAGTCTTATCTCTTATTATTTTTATTCTGACATTTATCCCAACACCTTTTAAGTTTTAGGTTATGCAAAACTATATTGATTATAGAAAGATTCAAAAGCCTCTTAATTTTGAAAACTTTACAGTTGAGATAGGTTTTGGTTCTGGTGATTTTTTAATTAGACTTGCAGAGCAGAATAAAGAAGAGATATTTTTTGGAGTTGAAAAATCTTGGATATCTATTAACAAGCTTTTAAAAAAGTGTAAACTAAAAAAAATTAATAATATCTATTGCACTAGGCTTGATGCTTACTGGACATTTCAGCTTTTATTTAAAAACAAAAGTGTAAAAACGATAATAATAAACTATCCAGATCCTTGGTTTAAAAAGTCTCATATAAAGAAAAGGCTAACAAAAAAAGAAAATTTATTTGTTTATGCAAAAAAACTAATTGATAATGGAGAAATCAAAATAAGAACAGATCATTACCCCTTTGTTGAGTTTACATTACAAGAAAGTGAGTTTTTAAAATGTTTTTCTACAACTGTCTCAAATCTCTCAATAAATGAACCTCTGACGAAATACGAAAAAAAATGGCTTTCCATCGGCAAAAATATATGGGAAATCGTTCTTAAAAAAGAAAAGGAACCAGAATTTATTGAAACTAAAAAGATTATGGAGGTGAAAGAGTTGTTTCCTGTAAAAATATGTAAAGAAAAATTAAATATTGATGCTATTTCACATAAAGAGTTTAAGATTGAAGAAGGCTTATATTTAAAATGTTTCTCTGTTTGGAAAAATAATGGAGACTATGCCATAGAGGTAGTCCTTTCGGAAAAAGATTTTCTTCAGGCTTTTTTCATAACTGCTAAAAATAAAGGTGAATACTTTATAATAGATGTATCTAAGTTTAGCGAAATTTTAAAAACCGAAGGAATACAAAAGGCTTTAAACTTTTTAGCTAAACTCTTTATGGAGGTATTATGAAGAAAAAAGTTATTGTATGTGTTCAAAAGGATATCAAAAACAGTATTAATTGGGCTTTAAAAGATCTCCCCGTTATTTCTGCTCAGTATTTCGACCATATACATCAACTTGATAAGATTTTTGAGGCAAAAACAGATTTTTGTGGAATAATAATAGACTCAAAAATAGACAACGAAAGTTCAATACCTTTCTTGCAAAAAATTAGAGAAAAATCTAAAATGAAAATTCTTCTAATAATTTCCACAGATACTCCAAAACAAGAAATAATAAAACTGATTCAGGATAAAATGGTTGACAATGTCATTATAAGACCTTTCAATGCAAATCAAATTGTTGATGCTGTTGCCAAGATATGCGGTATTGAAAGACCATCTGAAAAACCATGGTATATGTATACAAGCCCTCAGTAGTTTTGTTATAATTTTTAGCTATGAAAGATAAAATTAAGCTTCAGGAAAAATTTGAAGAAGCAAATTTACTTTTAAGACAGAAAGCTTTTGAAGAAGCCTGTATAATATATGATGAATTATTGAAAGAAGATTTTCACTCTGTAGAATTTTATAATAATTACGGACTTGCCCTTTTTTATCTTGATAAATTTGACGAAGCTATAGAGAAATTTAAAAGAGCAATTGATATTGACCCTGATTTTGCCCTACCTTATGCAAACATGGGGCTTGTGTATCTAAACAAGGAAGATTATGAAAAGGCAGAACAGTTTTTCTTAAAAGCCCTTGAAAGAGATCCTGAAAATCCTGAAACACATTACAATATGGCAGTAACATATTATAGATTAGACAGAAAAAATGACGCATTAAGACATTATGAAGCATTTATTAATTTTTCAGGCGATGACTATGAAAAACTAAAAGAAAGTGTTCAAAAAATCATCACCGAGCTTAAACAATCTATTCAAAAAGATGAAAACTCTCAAGTATAAATCTCTGAACTATCTCAGCAGCCTTTATAACCTCTTCAGTCTTTAGAAGGTTATTTCTATCTGTAACCAAGTTGCTTATACTTCTTATTTCTGTAACGGGTACCCCATAATTTTGAGCAACCTTTGCTATGGCAGCACCCTCCATATTTTCACATATAGCATTGAATTTTCTCTCAAGAAAGTATGCTCTTTTTAAATTACCTGTACAGGCTGAAACAGTAAGAAAAACTCCTTTTTTAAGATTTTTTAGTGAATTGGGTATATAGAGTGGAAATTCCTGATAATCTATAAAAATAAAGGATTTTTCTTCATCATCGCATTTAATTAAAAGTCCTTGGTCTGCCTCTATTTCTTTTTCAGCTAAGGCAATATCTCCTATTTTAAGTCCTGATGTTGGATATGCTCCTGCGATTCCTGAGATAATTACTTTATCTATTGGAAATTTTTCAAAAGCGAAAACCGATGCAATTGAAGAATTTATTTTTCCAATTCCTGATATGCAAAGAAGAATTTCCCGATTATCTATCTTTCCTTTGATAAAGGGAGTCTTTCTAATGTAGTAAGTTGTCTTATCTTTTAGCTTTGAGATAATAAGTTGAGATTCAACTAAGGTTGCAAAAAATAGTGCAATCAATTTACTTTACTCTTTAGTGTATAATAAAAAGCCACTTTATAATAACAGATTGAATTGATTTACTTCAATCTTTAGTTTTTGCAATTCTTCTTTCGGATATCCATAAAAAAGTTCTGAAAAAATTGTGTTGTTCGTAAAAAGAGGATCTAAGTCATCGGGAATAATCCCATTTTTTACAAGCTCATTCCAGTAGTAAGTTCCTCTTATAGGAGAAAACTCTGTAAGATGTATTCTAATCTTTAGTTTTTTAAGAAAGTCAACTCCAGCTTTTACCTCATCAAGGCTTTGTCCTGGCAACCCATACATTATATAAACACCTATCTCTTGAGATGAAAATCCTGCCTCCTTAAGATAAAAAACCGCTCTTTCAAGTTCCTCATTTGTTATTTTCCCACCTGTTTCAATCTGTCTTTTAATATTTACTGTTTCAAGACTTAGTCTCAATGTTTTAAAACCAGCTTCTTTCATTAGTAGAGCAATATTTTTATTAATAAATCTTCCATGAAGCCCATTTGGAGTGTGAAATCTTAGTTGAAAATTCCTCTTAACTATCTCTTTTAGTAAAGGCTCAATATGGGTTTCGGACTTATAAAGTAAAGCATCATCATAGAAGGCAAAGTCTCTGATCCCAATAATATAGAGTTCTTCTATCTCATTAATAACTTCATCTATTTTTCGCTGTTCAAAAGACTTATATAAAAGAGAAGATGCACAATAGGAACATCTGAATGGACATCCAGTGGAGGTTAATAAAGGAGCATAGGGCATTTTATTGTAAAAACCTAACTTCCACCAAGAGATAGGTTTTTCTCTGATTCTCTTAAGTTTAATTCCAAAACTCTCAATATTTTCAATTAATCTCTCTTCAAGCTGTCCTGTATAGATTAAATCAGCATTTATTTTTTTCTCTGCGTGTTCTTTGTATAAAGTGGCATAAATTCCCCCAACTATTATTGGAATATTAGGAAGGTATTCTCTAACAATATCTACCACTTCTTTTACCCCATGCCACCAATAAGCCATTATTGATGTAACTAAGACTAAATCTACATATGAAATTCTCCTTAATCTATCTATAAACTCTTCAAGACTAATTCCATATCTTTTATATCTCCTGGGAATATTTTTAATAATCTCAGGTTTTTGTATAGTTTGATAACTGTATTTTCCTGTTCCGTATTTTTTTATAGTGAAAGAGTCACAGCAGTCAATAAAAAAGAGTTTTACGTCAAACTGAGTTAAAAACTCCGCAACTTTGAGTAAACCAAGGGGCCTCGCCCAAAAATTATAAGCCGCAAAATCATAAATCCAAGGATTAATAAGTAAAATCCTATAAGTCACGCCAGTTTTCTAAACACAACTATAAATCCTGTATGTGCTACCATTCTAAGTGCTGGTCTAAGACTTAAGCCATCTTTTTCCCACTTTCTCTCAAGAAGTTCAAATATACCAACTTTATAGAGTTTTTCATAAAAGTTCTTTTCAAACTCCTCCATCAAATTATAAATCTGAAGAACTGTAGTAAGATAACAGCCTAAGAGTCCTCCTGGTTTTAATGCATCTACAACTTTATCAAGAAAAAGCCATGGTTCTGTAAGATCAAGGATTGCTCTATCAAAATCTTTATCCTCTATTCCATCAGCAATGTCTTTATTTTGAAGGACTAATTCCCCAGTATTTTTATTTTTCATAAATATTTCAATATTTTTCTTTGCTATCTCATAAAAATCCTTTCTTTTTTCATAGGATATAACTTTTCCAGTTTCACCAACTGCTCTTAAAAGATAAAGTGTTAATGCTCCAGAACCTGTTCCTGCCTCAAAAACCTTTGCTCCAGGAAATATATCCATAAGTGTAATAATTCTTGATATATCCTTTGGATATATTATCTGGGCTCCTCTTTTCATTTTAAGTATGTACTCTTCAAGGGTTGGTTTAAAAACATAAAGCCTTTCTCCCATAGAAGAAAAAACCTTAGCTCCATCATTTTTACCAATAATATCATTAAATTGCACATTACCCTTGTGAAAGGAAAAGGTTGCATCTTTTTTTAAACTTACAAGATATTGTCTTCCTTTTGAATCTATAAGAAGAGCTAAATCTCCTTCGTTGAATACTGACAAATTTAGCCTCCAATAAAAAAGCGGGCGACGGGATTTGAACCCGCGACCTTCAGCTTGGGAAGCTGACACTCTCCCGCTGAGTTACGCCCGCAACTTATTATTTTTATATCATTGCAGTTTAAAATATGTCAATTCTTTGATTCAAACAACTCTTTAAAATTAATCTTCTTATTTGTATTCTAATGAAGATAATACCATACTGCATAAGGAAAGCTTTCTTCCAAAAATTCCATTCATTGCATCCCTAAAAAATGACTCTACTGTTAAGTCCACATTTTGACCGAGTGCTCCAATAGAAGTATCATGTTTACTATTGAAATAGTTTAATCATCTAAAATAGATTTTCAATTCTCTTGCCATTTCTTCTTACTTTTTTCTTAATTCCTTTATTTCATTTAAGTAGCTTTTAAAATCGGTTCTCTGTATTTTTTCTGTGCCTGCGAATTTTTTCCATAAAACGAATTATTAAAATCCCTCGTATCAGGATCCATCTTAAGATGTGAAAAATGTCAAATTTTAGAAATCTTTCAACTACAAACTATAGCTATAAACTTTAAACAACTGCGCAAAGTATTCTTACTTTATAATTGGATCCATATCTAATGCAGGATGTTGTACTTGAGTAAGATATTCAATAAGACACTCAATATCTTCACAAACTGTTTCATCAGCAATCTTATTCATTAAATCTGGAACTCCTTCTTCCTCTGCTCTTTTTTGAAAACTTTCTTTTATTCTCTCCTTTAACTCCTTAGGCATCCAAACAATTCTCTTTATTCCTCCATCACCCTTAAGAAACTTCTTTGATGTAATATAGTTAACACCAACTCCCATAAATCCAGGGGTTTGTACTCCTCCACCAATCATTCCTGCGATTGTAGAAAATTTCATACCAATAGGAGTCATACCACTGTAGCCTCTATGCACAATCAAAACTCCATTTGCTTCAGGAACAACTGCTACAATACATTCAAAGCATCCACAAGAGGTCATAGGATTTTCCATAATTGAGTAAAGATTTATTGTCTCAATAGCACCACCTGAGTGCTTCCTTACATATTCATCAACTCCGCTGTATCTACCATAGACTGGATCAATTAGCTCACCTTTTTGTATAGGCTGATTTCCACCTGTTGGCTCAATCTCATAGGCAGCCTTTGCATCAAGCCATGTAAAAGCTCCACAGAGTCCTGGACGTTCAGGTGTAATTACACATACATGCTTTGGTGCAAAGCTTTGACAGAGTAAACATGAGTAAAACTCTTTGACTTGCTCA
>JANXCZ010000084.1 GCA_025060075.1 Thermodesulfovibrio sp. | reverse complement strand
ATATCTCTGCATACTCAAAAAGCGTTTCAAGAGGAACTCCACATCCAGCATCTACAACAAAAACAGTGAGGGCATTGTTTAATTTTTTAGATTCATTAATCAGTGCTCTTATAGTATCCGTTTTTCCTGTGCCTGGCTCACAAACAAAGAGATATCTCAATCCCTCTTTTGAATCCTTTATTGTAGATATGAAATCTTCAAGTTCAATTTTGTCTTTAATGTATATATCATTTAGTGTTATAGCTGGAGTAGGTAGTATCTTAAATGTTATTCTTTGGGAGTAATCATCAAAAAACATTCTTAGTATTTTCCCTGAGTATCCTGAATTAAGAACTGCTTCCTTAATCTAATCAGGACAGTATATAGCGCAGGCAGACAAGAACTCCTTAGAGATGACAAGGGCTACATAGCCCAAAGGCTTATCATAGTTTTGGCAGAGAGGTAACAGACTCCTCAGAGAGCTTAAAAGCTCAGGTAAAATGGAGTTTTCCTGCTCTGCCATGTTTTTTGTTTATAACAAAAATTATTAGTAGGAGGGCTACATGAGCCTAAGAAAAAAGAGTTTGCTGAAGACAAAGCCCATTATTTTAAGACTAAAAGACACGGAAGACTACACTTGTGAACTAATGGCTGGGAAGGAGAAAGCTACTGTGGGGAACCAAGAGATTAGTTTATAAAGAAATAACTGGCGTATAAAGTAAAAAAGGGAGTAATTCAAGAAAATAAAATTTTGGACAATGTTGAATAAAAAATCCAGAGAAGATATGCTTCATTAGTAGATTATCAAGGGAGAGAAGATATAAAGAAATATGTGGCAGTATATAATATGAATTTTCTTATTTGGACATAAATAAGATTTATCCAGCTTAAAAAACACAAAGATAAATCCTACGATGGGCTGATGAACATAAAAGAAGTTTAATAAGAAATACAGAATTTTTAGCGAAAATATTTCTAAAGTATTGACAACATATATAAAAAATTTTTTATACTTTTTTCATGGAAAATTTAATAAAGATTTTTCATGCTCTTTCAGATGAAACAAGATTAAAGATTATTAAACTATTAAGTAAAGGTGAACTTTGTGTGTGTGAGATTGTTTCAGCTTTGAATATGATTCAGCCAAAGGTTTCTTTCCATCTTGGTGTATTAAAAGAAGCAGGATTATTAAAAATGAAAAGGAAGGGAAAATGGATTATTTATGAATTGGATGACTCTGAGTTATTTAATAGATTTCTTATTATCTCTGTTGTTGAAAAAATCTCTGATAAAGATGTAAAGGAGGAACTTGAAAGACTTAAGAATTTTAAAAAAGTCAAACCATTAGATACTATCAGAGATAGAAGACAGGAGGAAATAAATGAAGGAAAGATATAAATTAGGATTAATAGTTTTTATTTTCTTAATATTTTATTTTTTGCCTCTTGAGAGTCGAAGATTTACAAACGCAATTTTTGAAGCATTGGCATTAGCTCATTCTTATGCAAGAGAGCATGTTTTATTTAGCCTAATTCCTGCATTCTTCATAGCTGGTGCAATATCAGTTTTTGTAAACAAGGCATCAGTGATAAAGTATTTTGGTGCAAAAGCAAATAAGTTTCTTTCATACAGTATTGCATCTATCTCTGGTGCAATTCTTACTGTTTGTTCTTGTACTATACTGCCTCTTTTCATGAGTATATATCAAAGAGGTGCCGGACTTGGTCCAGCTATTGCGTTTTTGTATTCGGGTCCTGCAATTAATGTGCTTGCTATAATTTTAACTGCAAGAATTCTCGGATTAGAAATAGGATTGGCAAGAGTAATAGGTGCTATGTTGTTTAGCATTATAATTGGACTTTTAATGCATTTTATATTCATAAAAGATGAAAAAAAGCGACATTCTAATGAGAATTTTGAAATTGTTGGGATTCAGTCTAAACCTCTTTATCAAGTAATACTTCATATTTTCTTTATGGTAGGTTTTCTTATTTTTGCAAACTTTGAAAAACCAGCCCATGATTCTACTTACTTTTTAGAGTTTCTATATAATTTAAAGTGGATTATTGCTATAGTATTTTTTATGATTGTTTTAGTTTTAAGTGTTAAATGGTTTAACAAAGATGAACTTAACCAATGGGTTTATCAAACATGGTTTCATACCTATTCCATACTTCCATTGCTTTTAATTGGTATTTTAGTTTCTGGTTTCTTTTTTGGAAGAGTTGGTTATGAAGGAATAATCCCATCGGAGTGGGTTCAAAAACTTGTAGGTGGGAACTCATTAAGGGCAAATTTTACTGCTAGTGTTATTGGTGCATTTATGTATTTTGCAACCTGCACTGAGATTCCAATAATTCAGGGACTTATTGGTGCAGGAATGGGTAAAGGACCTGCTCTTGCACTTTTACTTGCAGGTCCTGCATTGAGTCTACCGAGTATGATGGTTATTATGAGAACCATAGGCTTTAAGAAAACACTTGTATACATAAGCTTGGTAATAATAATGGCAACCCTTTCAGGGATGATATTCGGTGCTATTACTGATTAGCTGAGCGTATAGCAAATATTCAATATTTCCTTTTTGTCCCTTAATGGGAGACTCTATCACTCCTATTACTCTAAATTTTAAAGATTCAAAAAAGCTTTTTATTTCTTCTACAGCTTTAATTCTTTTTTTCGGATCTTTTACTATTCCTCCTTTGTCAACTTCACCGCGACCAACTTCAAACTGAGGTTTAATAAGAGCTATTATTTCTCCATATGGTTTCAAAAACTCTAAGACTTTTGGTATAACAAGTTTTAAAGATATGAAAGATACATCTACTGTGGCAATATCAATACTTTCTGGAATTTTATTTCTTTCCATATATCTTATGTTTGTTCTTTCAATTACAATAACTCTTGGATCAACTCTTAGTTTCCAAGCAAGCTGACCATAGCCAACATCTATAGCATATACACGTTTGGCACCATGTTGAAGAAGACAGTCAGTAAAGCCTCCTGTACTTGCACCTACATCCATTGCAATTTTGTCCTTTACATCAATAGAGAACTCTTTTAAGGCATACTCAAGCTTTAATCCGCCTCTACTTACATATGGGATACTCTCACCGCAAAGGGTTATCTCTGAAGTTTCTTCTACCATTGTGCCTGGTTTTTCAATTTTCTTGCCATTTACGATAACTTTTCCTTCAATTATAAGAGCACGGGCTTTTTCTCTACTTGAGGAGAGACCCTTTTGAACAAGTAGTTGGTCAAGTCTTACTTTCATTAATCCTTAATCAAGTTTTTTTAATATCTTTTTAATCAGCTTTTTAAGAATTTTTTTTAGAATTTTTTTAAGAATTTTTTTAATCATTTAATTTGTTCTGCTTATGATAAATTTTGCGATTTCTCTAAGAGGTTCTGCTTTGTCTCCGAATATTTCTATTTCTTGTAAAGCTTTTTCAATTAACAACCTTGCTTCTTCTTTTGATTTTTCTATTCCAAATACTTTTGGATATGTCATCTTTCCTCTTTCAATGTCAGAGCCTTTTGGTTTTCCCATCTCTTCTGTGGTTCCTTCTATATCAAGTATGTCATCTATAATCTGAAATGCAAGACCTATTGATTGTCCATATACTTCAAGATGATATATTTTCTCTTCAGATGCTTCAGCGAGTATAGCTCCAGATTTAACTGAAGCCTTAATCATAGCTGCAGTTTTATAACTATGAATAAACTTAACAATATTTTCATCAGGCTCTTTACCTTCTGATATTAAATCATATGCTTGTCCTGCTACCATTCCTCTTAATCCTGCTGCCTTTGAGATTTCATTGATAACTTTCAAAAGTATCGCAGGATTTATATCAGCATACTCTGGATTTGAAAGTATTGTAAATGCTTCTGTTAATAGTCCATCACCGGCAAGTATTGCTATGCCTTCACCAAAAACTTTATGGTTTGTAGGTTTACCCCGTCGTAGGTCATCATTATCCATTGCAGGTAAATCATCGTGAATAAGAGAGTAAGTATGAATAAACTCTATAGCAGTAGCATAAGGAACAATGTTTTTCTTGCCGTCACAGGCTTCATAGGAAGCTATACATAGAATTGGACGAAGTCTTTTGCCTCCTGCAGTAAGAGAATACAAAACAGATTCATGAAGAATCTTAGGTATTATAGATGGATTAAAGTAAGAGACTATGAATTTTTCTATTTCTTGTTTTTTTTCAGCTAAATATTTCTTTAGTTCAAAACCCATTAAAAATTTCCTTTCTAAAATTTTTTATTCCCACTCAATTGTTCCAGGTGGTTTTGAGGTTATATCATAAACGACTCTGTTTACTCCCTTTATTTCATTGATTATCCGATTAGAGAGTCTTTCAAGTATTTCATAAGGAAGTCTTACCCAGTCAGCTGTCATACCGTCTATACTATGAACTGCTCTTATAGCTATCACATTTTCATATGTTCTCTCATCTCCCATTACACCAACGGTTTTAATAGGAAGAAGTACAGCAAAAGACTGCCATACTTTTTTATACCATCCTGCATCTTTTATTTCTTCAAGAACAATTTTGTCAGCCTGTCTTAGTATTTCAAGTCTTTCACGAGTAACTTCTCCTATACATCTTATAGCCAATCCTGGTCCGGGAAAGGGATGGCGATAGAGAATTTCATCAGGAATGCCAAGTTCTTTACCAAGTTGTCTTACTTCATCTTTAAAAAGTTCCCTTAGGGGTTCAATAAGCTTGAGTTTCATTCTTTTTAAGAGTCCACCTACATTATGATGACTTTTTATAGTAGCTGAAGGTCCCTTAAATGAAACACTTTCTATAACATCTGGATAGAGTGTTCCTTGGGCAAGGAACTTTACTCCTTTAATTTTTTTAGCTTCCTCTTCAAAGACTTTTATGAATTCTGCACCGATTATTTTTCTTTTTCTCTCCGGATCTTTCACTCCTTTAAGTCTTCTAAGAAATCTCTCAGAGGCATCTACCACTTTAAGATTTATATGAAAGTTATTACGAAGCATTTCTTCTACTTTTTCTCTTTCACCATATCTTAAAAGTCCATTGTCAACGAATATGCAAGTAAGAGAGTCTCCTATAGCTTTATGAACTAATACTGCTGTAACAGTAGAGTCAACTCCTCCACTTATAGCACAGACTACTTTGTATTTGCCAACTTTTTTTCTTATTTCTTCTATTTCTCTTTCTACAAAGGAATGCATATTCCATGTGGGATTGCATCCGCATATTTTGAAGACAAAGTTTTCTAAGATTTTTTTTCCTTTCTCTGTATGGACAACTTCTGGATGAAACTGTAAGGCATATATTTTTCTTTTTTTATCTGCCATAGCAGCATATGGAGAGTTTTCTGTATGAGCAAGTTTTATAAAACCATCTGGAATTTCTGTAATTTTATCAGCATGACTCATCCATACTACCGTTTCACTAGGAATATCAGCGAAGATATCAGAAGAGTCATCAATATGCAAGACTGCTTTGCCATATTCTCTTTCTTCAGCACGTGATACTTTGCCACCAAGTAAATAAGCTATAAGTTGCATTCCATAACATATTCCAAGAATTGGTATTCCTAAATTAAATATTTCTTTATCAATGGTTGGTGCTCCTTCTTCATAAACACTGGCAGGTCCACCTGAGAGAATAATTCCTGAGGGATTTCTTTTTTTTATTTCTGAGAAAGGTGCATTACAAGGAATTATTTCTGAATAAACCTTAAGCTCTCTAATTCTTCTTGCTATAAGCTGAGTATACTGAGAACCAAAATCTACTACAACTATTTCATCCATTTTAGTCCTCAATCCAGTAGTTAGGAGCTTCTTTTGTTATTGTTACATCATGGACATGGCTTTCTCTTAATCCTGCATTAGTTATTTTTATAAACTTAGCTTTAGTTCTTAACTCTTCAAGATTTCTACATCCACAATAACCCATTCCTGACTTTAATCCACCTATTAACTGATGAATACTTTTAGCAAGAGGTCCCCTATAGGGAACTCTTCCTTCAACACCTTCTGGGACAAGTTTATCTGGAGACAGCATCTCTTGTCTGTATCTGTCATGTGAACCACTTTGCATAGCACCAAGAGAACCCATTCCTCTATAAGTTTTATAGCTTCTTCCTTGATATAGAATTATTTCTCCAGGTGCTTCATCAGTGCCTGCAAATAGGCTTCCAATCATAACACAATGGGCACCTGCTGCAAGAGCTTTTGTAATATCTCCAGAATATTTTATTCCTCCATCTGCAATTAGAGGAATGTTATACTTTGAAGTTACAGAATAGCAGTTCATTATTGCTGTAAGTTGAGGTACTCCTGCACCGGCAACAATTCTTGTTGTACAGATAGAACCTGGTCCAATGCCTACTTTTACTGCATCTGCTCCTGCCTGAATTAAATCCTCCGCAGCTTCTGCTGTTGCTATATTTCCTGCAACAACATCCACATCAAATCTTCTCTTAAGTTCCTTTAAAGTTTCAATTACGCTTTTGCTGTGTCCATGAGCTGTATCAATCACTATGGCATCTACTCCTGCTTTTATTAGTAGTTCAGCCCTGTATATGGCAGCTTCTCCAACTCCAACAGCAGCTGCAACCCTTAGTCTTCCAAGATGGTCTTTACATGCATTAGGATACTTCTTTCTTTTTTCAATGTCTTTTATTGTTATCAATCCTTTAAGATTAAAATCTTTATCCACAATTGGCAGTTTTTCAATTTTATGTCTATGTAGAATCTCTTGTGCCTCTTCAAGAGTTGTTCCTACAGGAGCAGTTATGAGTTTTTCTTTTGTCATTACCTCTTCAACTTTTCGTGTGAAATCTCTCTCAAATTTAAGATCTCTATTTGTTATTATTCCTACGAGCTTACCATTGACAGTAACAGGAACACCAGAGATTCGGTATCTTTCCATTAAAGCCAGTGCTTCTGAAATAGGAGCATCTGGAGAAATAGTAATAGGATCAACAATCATTCCACTTTCTGATTTTTTTACCTTGTCTACTTCTAAGGCTTGTTTTTCAGGTGGCATATTTCTATGAATAACACCAATACCAC
This sequence comes from Thermodesulfovibrio sp., assembly GCA_025060075.1. GTDB lineage: Bacteria > Nitrospirota > Thermodesulfovibrionia > Thermodesulfovibrionales > Thermodesulfovibrionaceae > Thermodesulfovibrio. The sequence continues at coordinate 11,348 of JANXCZ010000084.1, read as the reverse complement.
CTTCTCTTGCAATTGCTATCGCCAGATTGGCATCTGTAACAGTATCCATTGCTGCACTTACAAGAGGAATATTTAGCTTAATATTGGGAGTAAAATAAGTGCTTACATCTACTTCCGAAGGAACAACATCTGATTTTGCTGGGATAAGTAACACATCATCAAAAGTTAATCCTAAGGGAATGTCAAACTCTTTCATATTATGTTTCTCCTTCTTTATTTAATATTTGCTATAATCAAATTTAAATGCGCCTGTAGCTCAGGGGACAGAGCGTGGGGCTCCGGACCCCAAGGTCGGAGGTTCAAATCCTCTCAGGCGCGTTATATCTTTGTCAAAAGATGTCCAAGTTTTTCTTTCTTTGTCTTTAAGTAGCATTTATTATTTTCATTTGGTTTAACTTCAATAGGGACTCTTTCAACAACTTTAAGTCCATATCCTTCTAATCCTACAATTTTCCGTGGATTATTTGTCATGAGTCTCATCTTTCTTACACCAAGATCTACAAGTATCTGAGCACCCACTCCATAGTCTCTTAAGTCGGGTTTAAATCCAAGCTTTATATTAGCTTCTACTGTATCATATCCCTTTTCCTGTAATTCATATGCTTTAAGTTTATTTAAAAGTCCAATTCCTCTGCCTTCTTGTCTCATATAAAGAAGTACTCCTTTACCTGCCTTATCAATCATTTCTAGTGCTCTATGAAGTTGGGAACCACAATCACATCTCTTAGAAAGAAAGACATCACCTGTTAAGCACTCTGAATGAACTCTTACAAGAACTTCATCATTTGGTCTAATATCACCCTTTACCAAAGCAAGATGTACTTTATCATCAATAAGTGTTGTATAGGCGATAGCTTTAAACTCTCCATAATCTGTTGGAAGCTGAACTGTTGCAACTCTTTTTACAAGAGTCTCATTTCTCATTCTGTATCTTATTAAGTCTTTTATAGTCGTGATTTTTAACCCATGTGTCTTAGCAAACTCCATAAGTTGAGGTACTCTTGCCATAGTTCCATCATCATTCATTATTTCGCATATAACTCCAGCAGGATAAAGTCCTGCAAGACGCGCAAGGTCAACTGCCGCTTCAGTATGTCCTGCTCTTTTAAGTACTCCTCCTTTCTGAGCTCTTAGAGGAAATACATGTCCAGGTTTTACAAGATCTTCCGGTTTTGTTTTAGGATCGATTGCAGTAAGGATTGTCAATGCTCTGTCATAAGCAGATATACCTGTTGTGACTCCTCTTCTTGCTTCAATTGAAACCGTAAATGCTGTCTGATGAGGTGTCTCATTTACTTCAACCATCATTGGAAGCTTAAGTTCATCTACTCTTTCAGGAGTTAGGGCTAAGCAAATCAATCCTCTGGCATATTTTGCCATAAAGTTTATTGCTTCAGGCGTTACTTTTTCAGCTGCAATAAAGAGATCGCCTTCATTTTCTCTGTCTTCATCATCAACAATTATAACCATCTTGCCTTGTGCAACATCTTCTAATACTTCTTCTATAGAGTTAAATCTAAAATCATCCTTTTCTGCACTCAATTTTACCCTCCAGATGGTTTATTAGTTTAATTTTTAATATATCAAAATTCAAAAATTTTTTGCGAGCCTTTTTGGTAAAGGCCAAAATTTAAAAAATAAAAATTATGGTATAATTTAGAATAGAATTTTTAAATGGAGTTGAAAGATTGAAAAAAGCTTATATAAGCATAGAAGGTAAATATGTAAAAGCTGCGCTAACCAAGAAAAGCATTGAAAATGCTCAATTTGTTGAATTTGAAAGGGAGTATCTTTTTGATTTTATTAGAGAAAACAAAATAAAGGAAGTTTATATATCTGTTTGGTTTCCTGAACTGTATACATTTAAATTTTCTCTTCCTTTTAAAGTGTCTAAAAAACAAAAAATTCTTGACAAGCTTATATCTAATGAGATGAGAAAAAGATACCCTTCTATTCAGAATTTTTCTTTTATCTATGACACATATATAACTGATTCAGCAACATCTATTCGTTGCTATATGGTTCCGGAGTCTTCTTATCAGTTTATTGAGGAATTCATTGAAAAGGATATTAATATAAAAGCCCTTTATCCAATTCATTTTCCATTGTTGTGCTTGGTAAACTCCATTTCAGAGCTTACAGACAAAAATAAAATAGTTTGTTTTTTTTCGGAAAATTCAAGATTTTTATTTATTTTTGAAAAATCTGAAATGATTCTCATGAGAGATTTTGAAGGAACTGAAGAATTAGTTGACGAAGATATAATTAATATAAATATGACAACCAATTACTCAATTCAGAATCTCAGAGTAACTCCACATGAGATTGTTCTTATAGGAATAAAACAAAGAGAAGTTTCAAAACTAAATCTTCCCTATAGAGTTCTCTCTATATTGTCAGACAATGAGAAATATACAATACCAATTAGTATGATTTTGTTTGAAGAAGATTTAAAGGATAAAATTCTTCTACCAGTGCAATACAAGAGATTTAGAAAAACTGTCAAATGTTTAAAATATGCCAGTTTTGTTTTTATTATGGGTATAATAGCATTGTTTGGTTACAATCTTGAACTTTTTTATAAGTTAAAACCTCTTTACAGTTTAGTAATTTTTCAAAGAGAGTATATATCTCAAAATGAAAGAGTTTTTTATGAAAATATGGATAAAATAAAAAAATTTGAAGCAGAAATAAAGCCTTTTATAGAGTTGCAAAACAAAAGAAACTCTCTCATAGATATAAGATATCCCCTTAAAGGTATTGCACAAGCCAAGACAGAGCGTACTCAGATAGAGTCAATAGAAATATTGAATAAAGAAAAACCAGAGATAAAAATAAAATGTAAAAGCATAGGCAAGAGTTTTGCTGAAAGGCAGAAATCTTATTTAGATTTTAAAACATCTATTACTCAATTAGGTTTTAAAATTACTAATGAAAGTTGGGATATTTCTAAGGGAGAATTAAGTTTAGATACCATCTATGAATATAAAAAAGTTTCACAATAAGATAGGAAAAAAAGTTCTATTAGTCGCTATACTCTATTTCATATTTATTACTCTTCTTTCTATCTCAGTTTATCTAAACAAAATAGAGAACTCTCTCGAAAGAGACTTAAAATTACTAAGTAATGTAGAGGTTAAAATAAATCAAACTATTAAGCTTAGTAAGACTATTGAGAGTATAGAAATACCTAAGGATGTAAAGATTCTCTCTCAGGATGATATCTCAAAAAACCTGAGGAAGACCTCTGAGATTTTTGCTGCTCAGTATGTTGATACTTTAAAAGCAAGATTTCCAGAGATTGCATTAGAGATATCTAACTTAAAAAGGGAACAGAAACAATTAAGTTTTGATATAAGTATGAAGGCTGAAACTTTATGGAGTAGATTTATAGAAATTTTGAGTTTTCTTGAGGAGACAGAATATCCCTTTGTTTTTATCAAATCAATCACACTTTCTTCAAAAGGAAACTCAGTAGGTGTTGATATTAAGGCAGAATTAAAGTTATTTTATCAATAAGATGACAAGAGATTTTAAAATTTCGTTGGCTATATTCATAATCTCAACTTTATTATTTTTAGTATCTTTAAAACTTAAAGAGCCTTCATTCATAACGCAAAAGGAAAAAGCTATCCTGGAGTTTCCACTACCTGAGATTAAGATAAAGGAGAGAGATTTATTTATCTATGGCACTGTTGATAATCCTTTTGGAGATTTAAAAATAGCAGAAATGCAAAGACAGCCTAAGGAAGCCTTAAAAATAGAGGAGGCTTCTTTACCAACTCTTTCTTTTATATATGAGGGAAGAAACAGATATGCTGTTATAGGAAACTCAATTGTAAGGGAAGGAGACTCTATTAATGGATACCAGATAAAGGCTATATTTAAAGATAGAGTTTTAATTAGAGATAGAAAGGGAGAGATAAAATGGTTAAGGTTGGAAAACTATTGATATTTTTTATTTTTCTTTATGGATGTAGTAGTATGGAAATGAAAGGAGAGATAAAGATTCCGCAGATTGATTTGCCAAAAAAAGAAGAAGTGGCAAAAAAGGAGGTCATTCCAGACTACAGAATAGAAACCGAAGATATAACTCCACTTAAGATAAAAAGAGTCTCGGTAAATGCAAGGCAGACTCCTATGAGAGATATTTTACTTGTACTTTGTAGAGATGCCGGATTAAATCTTGTTATTGAAAAGGATGTTGATCCCAATGTTCCCATAACGCTTTTTCTAAGTAATGTAACACTAAAAGATGCTATTGATGCAGTTTTTTCTTCAACTGATTACTTCTATAAAATTGAGAGAAATACGCTTTTAGTAAAAAGCACAGATACAAAGATATTTCATCTAAGTAGTATTCCAATTCAGCAGACTTACTCAATAGATGTAGGAGGAGATATTCTTGGTGGAGTAACAGGTCAGTTAACAACTGGTACAACAACAGGAACGACAGGAACAACTATTCTCAAGGGGAATGTTTCAAAAACAGAAAGAACAGATGAAGTAGCATACAGATTCTGGGATTCAATAGAAAGGGCACTTTCTACCATATTAGGAACAACTGTCTCACCTCCGATTGTTACACAGCAAGCAGGAGGACAACAACTACAAACTCCCCCTGCTCAACCTCGTGAAAGTTATGTAATAAACAGAATGACAGGAACGGTAATGGTTACTGCCACAAAAAAGAATATGAAAAAAGTTGAAGAGTATCTTGAAAATGTAAAAAAGGTAATGGGAAGGCAGGTTCTTATAGAAGCAAAGGTTATAGAAGTGGCTCTGTCAAAATCATTAAAATATGGAATTGACTGGTCTTTCTTACGAGAATGGACTCATGGTACACATAGCTGGAGGATTGGTGGTGCTACTTCCGGGTTTACAAATGTAGTTAATCCAGGTGAACCTCAATCTATGATTCAATTTTCATTGAGAACGACATCTATAAAGGAGTTTTCATCTTTAATTAAAGCTCTTGGAGAGTTTGGAGATGTGAGAACTCTCTCAAATCCTCGTGTAAGTATAATGAATGGACAAACATCACTTTTTACAGTAGGTACAAACTACTCTTTTATATCAAGAGCTCAGAGTAATGTTACAACGACAGGAACAGGTTCACCAATAATAACCTACACAGTTGAAACCAGCAATCTTCTTTCAGGACTCATTATTGGAATAGTTCCATATATTGATGACAAAGGGGAGATATCTTTAACGATTACACCAATTGTTTCAAACTTGATAGAGATGCGCTCAGCAACTTTTGGATCTCCAGAGGCACAAACAGTAATTCAACTGCCAAGAGTAGATTTAAGAGAGTTAAGTACAACAGTTAAAGTAAAAGATGGAGAGATTATAGTAATTGGTGGAATGATTAAAAAAGATGAAAGTCTTACTGAAAATAAAGTCCCTCTATTAGGAGATATACCATTAGTTGGAGAACTCTTTAAGAGCAAAGAAAAAGAAGAATCAAATACAGAGCTTGTAATACTTTTACAACCAAGGATTATTCAGTAATGAGACTTGGAGATATTTTATTAGAAAAAAAACTACTCACAGAACAACAGCTAAACATAGCCTTAAATGTTCAGAGAATAACAGGTCAGGTTCTTGGCAAGTGCTTAATATCATTAGGATTTCTTACATCCTCAGAGCTTGCTGAAGTTCTTGCTATTCAACATGGACTTGATTATATAAACATAAGAGAGTATCCCATTGAAATTGAACTTCTTAAGATTTTTCCTAAGAGTATTACAGAATCAGCAAGATTTCTTCCAATTGAGGAAAAAGACGGATTTATTAATATAGCAGTCACTGAGCCAAGCAATGTTGTAGCTCTTGATAAAGTTAGAGCATTAACAGGAAAGAGAGCAAAGCCTTTCCTTACAGATGAAGAAGGTTTTATAGATACACTGGAGAAGTCTTACTATTTTTTGGAAAATCCCACTGAAAAAATTATAGAGCAAGCAATAAATACAGCCTCAACAACAGGTGTACCACCCCCTGATCTTTTTCCTCGTGTTGTTGATGCTATTTTAGCAGAAGGAATAAGAAGAGGTGCAACAGATATACATATAAGTATAAATGCTGGTGTTATAAGTATATTTTATAGAGTAGATGGTATTCTTGAGCCTGGTTATTTTCTTCCAAGAACAATGCATACAGGATTGGTATCAAGGATAAAGATTCTTTCAAGGCTTGATATAGCTGAACAAAGACTTCCCCAGGATGGTTCATTTATCTTTACATTTGTAGGAAGAAAGTATGAGGTAAGAGTCTCAACTATTCCAACAGTAGAAGGAGAAAGTGTTGTATTGAGAGTTTTATTTGGAGCTTCAGAGGATTTTTATAGCCTTAATAAACTCGGATTTAGTGAAAGTCTTTTTAGGAGTCTCAAAAGATTAATAAGAAAACCCTATGGAATAATAATCGTTGCAGGTCCTACAGGTTCTGGAAAGAGTACAACTCTTTATGCATTGATAAGAGAGGTAAACAGAGTTCAAAGAAGTGTTATAACGATTGAAGATCCTGTGGAATACAGAATAAGCTTTATAAAGCAAAGCGAAGTTAATGAGAGAATTGGATATGACTTTGCACTTGCTGGAAGAAACTTTATGAGACATGATCCTGATATAATACTTCTTGGAGAGATTCGTGATGAAGAAACAGCAAAGATTGCAATAAGAGCATCAATTACAGGACATCTTGTTTTAACCACACTTCATACATCTGATGCAGTAAACTCTATTCCAAGACTTCTTGACCTCGGAGTAGATAGATTTCTTCTTAGTTCATCTTTACTTGCTGTACTTAGTCAGAGACTTATAAGGAAGATATGTCCATCTTGTAAGACTTCAAGAGATTTAAATGAGAAAGAAAAAGAGATTTTTGCCTTAGCAGGACTTCATTGTGAGAAAGTGTATTATGGCACAGGCTGTAAAATATGTAGAAATACAGGTTTCCTCGGAAGAGTAGCAATAGGAGAGCTTATGATAGTAAACTCCAAGATAAGAGATATGATCTATGAAGGAGCTTCATTTAATGCACTTACAGAAGCTGCAAAGGAAAATGGAATGATTCCATTGATGATTGATGGATTAAAAAAAGTTGCCGAAGGAGTTTCAACACTTGAAGAAGTTGAAAGGGTTGTAGGATGAGTATTTTTATATACAAAGCATTAAGTGAAGATGGAAAAGTCTTCAAAGGATTCATCAAGGCAGGAAACTATTTAGATGCTATGAATCTTCTTGAGATGAAGAACATTTATGTATTGTCTCTTTCAAGAATTCCCGATATATTTAGTCCATTTATCAGTCTTTTTTCTGGCAAAATAAAAAATATTCATTTAATAGAATTTACAAGAAATCTATCCATAATGATTAAAGCAGGTATTCCCCTTACAACAGCCCTTACAAATATAGCAGAAAATATAACAAAAGAAAGATTTAAAAGAATCATTTCAGATATTAAAACTATGGTTGAAAAGGGAAAGCCCTTTAGTGAGGCTATCTCAATGTATAAAGAAGTCTTTCCTACAATAGTTCAATTTCTTATAAAGATAGGTGAAGAGACAGGTCGTCTTGATAAAAGCCTTGATGAGATTAGTAACTACTTTCAAAGAATTGAGGATTTAAAAGCAGCTATAAAAAGAGCTCTTATTTATCCAATATTTGCTGCTTCAGTTTCTCTTGGTGCTGTATTGTTCTGGATTGTTTATGTTCTTCCACAGATTGTAAATGCGATGAAAGGCTTGGGAATAGCAATTCCCTTAGTTACTCAACTTTTAGTTCAAATAGGAGATCTATTAAAAAAAACTTTTTATCTTCTGCTACTTATTCCTATTGTTTTATTCTTTTGTATACCTTTAATTAAGAAAAATGAAAAGCTAAGATGGACAAGAGATTTTCTTTCATTTAAATTGCCAGTAATAAAACAGATATTTTACAATAGAGCAGTTGCTCTTTTTTCAGAACAGATGAGAATACTAACAGTTTCAGGAGTGCCAATTGATACAGCTATGGATATGACAGCAGAGGTAGTCAATAATGAAATAATGAAAAAAGCAATAATTAATGCTAAGGAAAAAATCGTAACAGGAGAGAGAATTTCTCTGGCTCTTAAAGAACAAGAAGTTTTTCCTTCAATGGTTATAGGACTTATAGATATTGGTGAGACTTCAGGAAATCTTGATGAACAATTAGGATTCTTAAATAATTATTATACATCAAAGCTTCAGGAGTACTCTGTAAGACTGGGTAAGATTATTGAACCCGCGATAATTCTATTTATAGGGCTTTTCTTTGCAATAATCTTTATTAGTCTTTTAGGTCCTATCTATGATTTAATATCTATGATTGGAAGATAAGATGGATTATTTTGATTTTTATAAATTAAAAGAAGATCCATTTGGTATAACGCCAGATCCTGACTTTTTTTATCCTTCAAAAAGTCATATTGAAGCTATTGAGTCTATTAAATATCTTATTCAGAAAGGTGAAGGATTCATGCTTATTACTGGCAGTCCTGGAACAGGAAAGACTACTTTAATAAGAAAAGTTTTAATGAACTTTAAGACAGACAATATATATCCAATTGTAATATATAACTCTTTACTTACCCCTGAAGAACTACTAAGAGTAATAATTTATAAGTTGAGTATTGAAGACAAAGAGATTGATTTAAATAAATTTCAAAATAAACTGTCAATTATTGAGTTTCTTTCTGAGTATCTTAAGAAGAGAAAACTTGCAGGTTATAAAAATATCCTGATAATTGATGAAGCACAGGATATGCCTGAGGAAACTTTAACAGAGATAAAACATCTTTCAAATATTGAAACTGAAAAGGAAAAACTTCTTCAGATTATTCTCTTTGCTCAGCCATACTTTGAGGAGCTTCTTGCAAAGCCTAAATACTCACAAATAAATCAGAGAATAAGCCTAAAAGTGAGGCTTTCTCCTCTATCAAAGGAAGAGGTTGATGACTATATAAAGTTTAGACTTCATAGAGTTGCAGACACGCCAGTATACTTTAAAAGAGGAGCAGTCAAAACTATATATAAAGCATCAAAAGGTATTCCAAGAGTTATAAATCTTATATGTTCAAGAGCTCTTATGGTTGGATATATTAAAAACTCCTACAAGATTAAAAAATCTTATGTAAAAACTGCTTTAAAACATCTTAAACTCTAAAGTTTGTTTTATAATATTTAAATGGAAAGATTTTCTCTTATTAACAAAGGCGAAATACTTCTTTGGAATAATGTTGGAGAACTTAAAAAGCTTATAGATAAAGTTGACTCTCTTTTTAAAAATTTTCCAGAAAATTTTGAAGAATCCATGTCTTTATCAAGAGAAATTAAAGAAATTATTGTGAAAATTGATCCTTTTATTGATGTTTATGCAAAAAAGATATGTTCAAAGTGTATAGATATATGTTGTCTTAATAAAAACAGTAGATATGAATACGATGATCTTATTTACATTTTAGCTTTGAGAGAGCAGTTTCCTATTCCAGATAGAAATCTTGAAGACAAGGAACCATGTTATCTTCTTACTGAGAAAGGATGTAAGATACCGAGATATCTTAGACCTCTTAGATGTAATTGGTATTTCTGTAAGGATCTTCTTAAAGAAATGGAGACATCTCCTGCACGTGCCTTTAGAGAGTTTTCAAACATGTTTAATAAAATGCTCTATCTACGACAGCAGATGTTAAATTCTTTTTTTCAGTCGTTGTCTAATCTAAAAGGATTTTAGAAAAGTCCTTTTTGCTTAACTTTGTTTTTCTTTTGCCTAATTTTTCTTATCTCTATAAACTCTGAGGGAATTTCTTTTATAAAGGAAGATATTGGAAGAGATATTCTTCTACCATTGATAAATCTATTTTTTGCATGGATTATTATTAACTCATCCATTGCACGTGTCATCCCTACATAAAAAAGTCTTCTTTCTTCTTCTAAATCATAATCTGAACTGAAAGTATATGGAATAAGACCTTCTTCAAAGCCTGCTATAAAAACTACAGGAAATTCAAGTCCTTTGGAGCTATGAAAAGTAAGAAGACTTACTGCATTTAAATTTTCAGGAAACAGATCAAAAGATGTAAGCCCTGAAAGTTCATCTATAAATGCTTGAATCTGTTCTAAAAGTCCTCCTTTATTGTATGATTTTGCAATATTTTTCAAAGTCATAACTTCTAAATCATTAAGTTCTTTAAATATTCCCGAGGAATTAAGAAATTCGGACAAAGTTATATTTTTCAGTAATTTTTTTGAGGTTTCCTCCTTTGAGATTAATTCATTAATTTTTTTTATAATTGAAGTGATCCATGTTTCATTATCTTTTCTTATAGTTTTTACAGGAATTCCAGCATTAGTTAAAAAGTCTTGGATAGTAGTAAGTTGCTTGTTTGTTCGTGTAAGTACAGCAAAGTTTGAAAATGTGTAAGAATTCTCATCTTTGTTTATATATGTTTCTGAGAAGTCTATTATGCCAAGCCTTGATTTTATCTCTTTGATTATGGTTTTTGCCTCCTCGTATTCATCATCGACTTCAATTAATGTTATTTTTTGTCCTTTTTCCTTTAAGGGTTCAATCTTTTTTGAAAATCTTTTAGTATTAGCTGTTATAAATTTATTTGAAGCATGGATAATATTTGCCTGTGACCGATAATTTAATGATAAATTTAACAAAACTAAGTTTTTGAAGTCCTTTGGTAGGTTTAAGAAAAGATCAATTTCTGAGCCTCTGAATGAGTATATGGCTTGGTCAGGATCTCCAAAAACTGATAAGGAGCCATCTTCTTTGAGAATTCCTTTAATAATTTCATATTGAATTTTATTAATATCCTGAAACTCATCAACAATTATATAAGAAAAAAGAGGAGGAATCGTTTTGTTATTTATTAAATCTAAAGTCTTAAGTAACAAGTCGTCAAAATCAAGGAGATTGCGTTGTTTTTTTTCTTCTTCATATTTTTTATAAATTTCAAAGGTTTTTTCATCAAGTTCCACTCCCATATTCTTAAATTTTGTTATTTTTTCAATAACTTTTTCAGGACTTTTATCGGTTATATTAGAGATGATTTCCTTTTGCATTGTTCTAGTACAGATTTTAAAGTATTTTTCCTTTTCATTAAGAAACTCTCTAAGGAGTCTTAGGGATAAAAGATGAAAGGTGCCGATAAAAGGTAAATTTTCATTTTTATTTAAACTATTCATAACTCTATTTCTCATCTCAACTGCAGCCTTTTGAGTAAAGGTAAGGGCAGCTATTTCTTCTGGAGGTATACCAATACTTAAAAGATGAATAATTTTTGCTGTAATTGTAAGAGTTTTACCTGTTCCA
>JANXCZ010000083.1 GCA_025060075.1 Thermodesulfovibrio sp. | reverse complement strand
TAAGAAAAAAGTATAAGATACTAAATGAGAAAGATATTTGAAAGAGTTGATGCTCTACTTAGAAAGGAAAAAGGCACAATCTTTAAAGAACATGGTGGCAGGATAAAAATATGTCTTATATATCCAAATGTATATCCTGTTGGAGTATCAAACTTAGGATTTCAAACTGTCTACAGGCTTTTTAATCAAAGAAAAGATACTGTATGTGAAAGAGCTTTTCTTCCAGAAAAAATAGAAGAATACAGAGATTTTCCTCTTTTTTCATTTGAGTCAAAAAAGCCTCTCTATGAGTTTGATATAGTTGCCTTTAGTCTTTGTTTTGAAAATGACTACCCAAATATTTTAAAAATTCTTGAACTTGGAAGAGTTCCCTATTATAGTTTTCAAAGACAGTTTAATCATCCATTGGTAATAGCAGGAGGAGTCTTGTGTTTTACCAATCCAGAGCCTGTGGCACAAATTTTTGATATTATTTTTATTGGTGAAGCAGAAGAGCTTATTGACAAATTTGTAGAGGTTTATAAATCAGTCAAAGAGAATTCTTATGAAGAAGACTTCAAAGAAAATCTTAAAAGAGAAATCTTAAAAATTGAGGGATTTTATGTTCCAGAGGCTTATGAGGAGATATATGATAGAAATGGAGATTTAATTGGAAGAAACTCAATCTGGATAGATGCTCCAAAAACAATAAAAAAAGTTTACTGTAAGGAAGTTTCAAAGAGATTTAGTTTTTCTCAGATAACAACACCAGAGGCTACATTCTCTAATATGTTTTTGATAGAAACAATGCGAGGATGCCCTTTTAGCTGTAGATTTTGTCTTGTTGGTCATGTATATAATCCAGTTAGAAAGGCAGAAATTGAGGATTTAAAGGCAAAAATTGAGGAAAGTAAGCCTTTCCGTGCAGGGCTAATAGCTCCATCAATTACAGCTTATAGAGAACTAATGGAGTTATTAAAAATTTCTGATGCTGAACTTTCCTTTACTTCTTTACGAGCTGATAAATCTACCATTGAAGTTTTGAAAACTATTAAACTACCTAAAACCATTACTTTAGCTCCTGAAGCAGGTTCTGAGAGACTAAGAAAAATAATAAAAAAGGGAATAAATGAAGAAGATTTATTGCTTATTGCTCAAGAGCTTAACACCACAGAAGTTGAAAATCTTAAGATTTATTTTATGATAGGACTTCCATTTGAGAAGGACGAAGAAGTTGATGAAATAGTGAGATTAATTAAAAAAATTCGTGCTCTCTTTCATCGTAGAATAACAGCAAGTATTAGTATATTTGTTCCAAAGCCTTTTACACCATTTCAATGGCATAAAATGGAGAAATTTGAAGTAGTTAAAGAGAAACTGAAAAAACTCCAAAAAGATACATTACAGATTAAAGGATTTAAACTTGTTCATGAAGTGCCAAAATATTCCTATATGGAAGGCTATTTTGCAAGAGCCTCAAGAAAGGCGATTTCAGTGATTGAAAGACTTTCAAAGGGAGAGAATTTTGGGAAAATCTTTGATGAAATAAAGGAAAGTTTGTATAAGATAAAATCATTTAATGACTATCTTCCATGGGATTTTATCGAGCATGAAGGATTAAGTAAGGAGTTTCTCTGGAAAGAATATGAAAGAGCAATAGCTATAGCCTACCAAACTGATAACATTTAAAAAGATCAGGAGATTTTTCATCTCCACTTAAGGTTTTAGCTCTAAATCTACAGCCACCTCTACATTCATGAATAAAGGGACAGCTTATTTTATAACATTCAAGGTCTTCTAAAATAACTTGCTTTTTCTTTCTCCAAAGAGACTCTAAGCCTTCATCAATGTGTCCAATTGGTTCATCTTCATAAAAACAACAAAATGAGGCTAAGCCTGTTGCAAGTATGGCAAGAAGATGGGCACCACATCCATATCCCTCTGCCTTTGGATGTTCTTCTGTAGAGAATCCAAATCTCTGCATAATTTGATAGGCATTTTCTGGAGAAACCCAGAGTTCTTTGTTTAGTATAAAATTTCCTGTGACTGTGGGAGCATCAATCGTCCAGTCTTTAATTTTTAGAGATTTTATAAGTTTTTCAAGTTCATTGAACTCTTCTAAGTTTTCTTTATGAATTACAGTTGCTACACTCACTTGAAATCCGTAATCAATGGATTTTTTAATTGCTCTCAAGGCTTTATCAAAAGTTCCTTTACCTCTTAAGGCTTCATGTCCTTTTTTCATTCCATCAAGGCTTATCTGAATTTCCTCAAAATTGAGATTTTTTAAGTTTTTATCATTGAGCAAAGCTCCGTTTGTAAAAAGAATTTTCCGTATAGAAACTTCTTTTATAAACTCATTTATTTTTTCAAACTCTGAATGTAATAAAGGCTCACCTCCTGTAATTAGAACTCTTAAGCCCTGCATTTCCTCAAACTCTTTAAGAAGTTTTTTGATTTTTTCAAGGGGGATTTCTTGAAATTTACTTTCCTTGCATATACCTGAACCTACAAAACAGTGCTTACATTTGAGATTACAGCGATTTGTAATCTGAAGCTCAAGATATCTAAGAGATGGAATAGGTGATTGCTTTATTATGGAATTGATTCTTCTTTGAGGAGTTTCAGTTAGAATTCCTTCCTTCAAGCAGTATTCAATGATTTCCTGATAATCCTTTGTCTTTAAAGCATCATCGGAGAGAATGCCCTCTGATATATCACTGAGTATTCTAAAGGCTTTTTCATCAAGACAGTAGATTTCATCTGTTTTTATGTTATAAAGTGCTGGAAACTCAATAAGTTTTATAAAAAAACTTTCATTTAAATAGTATTTAACCGATTTCATAAGTAGAAAG
>JANXCZ010000045.1 GCA_025060075.1 Thermodesulfovibrio sp. | reverse complement strand
TCTTCGTTCGGTAGGTATTTCATTATTGAATATTTTTAATTTATTATTTCTTAATGCTTTTAATTCTTCAAACTGGGTTGTAGTTGCAGGTTTAAACATTCCTGTTTTTTCAACTATATCTGCTCCCTTTGAAGAGTGAATGTGAACTATGAAGTATTCATTTAACTCTGTAAACATTAAATCATATCCTGTTGTAGGCATGTGAGCTCCAACAAAAGAGCAACTTGCATATTCATCACAGTAGTCGTTGCATTCAATTCCTATGATTGTTATGTGCTTTTTTCTTATAAGATAAGCTGGGTCTTTTGGTTTATCTGAAAGAACCACATTAAGACATTTTATTCCCGCTATGTCACAGGTATGCAAACCAAAAAGAATTAAATTTTCATAGTCTACAACTGGTTCGACTTCTAAGTCTTTATCTATACTGAACCTTAGCAATGTTTCTCTTTGTGGCAAAAAATATTTTTTAGGTGGAATTATAGTTGGAATATATTCTAAGCTGACACTTTGAGCAGATTTTATCTCTTGAAATACATAATTTTTAAAACCTCTATAAACAGGAGCTGCTACCTTTGATATTAATAAGAGGTTGTCTATAAACTCATTAATCTTTGTCTTTTCAATCAGCCTATATTGTTCAATTTTCATAAGCTGAATTTACCAAATAACAAATGTGACATTATATGCTTTCTAAAAATATTTTGTCAACTTACACAAAATCATGTGTGATTACTATATCAAGAGGAGAAGTTGAAAAAAATTAAAAGTAATGCACAGAGTAATTCCAGGTAGTTTAAGTCTTAGACAAGCTTAATAGCTTTTTAGGACTCTTAGTATACAGACAGACTTAAAGACAAAGAAGAGATTTCTCCCTGAAAAAGTTGAAGGACTGTTGATTAAATTCTGAATTTAATGATTAATGTTGAAAAAAACCAAAGAAGATATACTCCCTTAGACGATTAAGCTTAAAAAAGAGACTATAAAGGATATGGTGAGATTTTACCACATTAATAAAATACTTCCATAAACTTCTTAAGGCATATCTTTGATTTTTTCAGGATTATTTCTAAACCATGTCATAAAACAAAGTTCTACAGCACGGTATCCTGTTTTTTTAGCAATTTTCTCTATAAAATTAATAAACTCTATATCATTATTTAAATCTTTTTTCCCTACTTTTTGAAGAATCTCATTCATAGTTCTTTTAACAATTTTATCAGGCATGATTGTGTCAATCCCACCCATCATTCTCAAATATTGATATGTAACAAGTCCAACACCTTTTATCCTTCCAATAGTATTCTCTCTCCAATTAGAAAGAGATGAGTTCCGTGCCCATACTCTTAAGGCCTCTTTATCATTTTTTGAAATATTTGATAGATATTTAGATATTTCCTTTACAATCTGCCAAGAACGTTTATTTTTCCATATATAAAATAGTTCTTCCAAATTAAAATTAACAAAATCTGAAAGACAAACAATCTTTTCTGTCTTTACAAAATCTTCCTCAAATTTTTTTACCTTAGGAACTACTACTTGAAAGTAGTTTAATCCTACTGAGGTAAAAGCTGCATCAATCACCATCAATAAAACATTTCCTCTCCATCTTTCAGTATTAAGACATCTATCAGAGATTTCTCTAATAAGTGAATAGTCTTTGAAATAAGAATTAATTAACTCTTTCATGAGTTTTAAATAGCATAACTCTTTCATGCTATTATTTATTATATGCTTCCAGGGTTATATATAGCCATAGTCAATCTAATTCACAAAAGGTTTATCTTTGTCAGTTTTCTTCTTTTTGGGATTCTTATCTTTGGAACATTGGGATACATAATTATTGAACTTGATGCTCTTTATATGACTGTATAATTACTCTTGCCACAGTAGGCTTTAAAGAGGTTAAAGATCTTAAAGATAAAGGTAAGATTTTTACTATAATTCTGATACTGACAGGATTTGGTGTTTTTACATACTCTCTAACAGTAGAAGCAAAAATTTTAATTGAAGGAGAGATAAAGGAAGTATTTAAAAAGAGGAAAATGAGAAAAAAGTAGAAGCTTTGTCTGCACATTATGTCGTCTGTGGATATGGAAGAATGGGAAGCATTTATAGTAAAAGAGCTTAAAGCCCATAATATTCCCGTTGTAATTATTGAAAAAAACAAGTCTAATCTTCCTGAAGATGAAGATATAATCTATGTTGAAGGAGATGCCACTTATGACGAAGTACTAAAATCTGCAGGCATTGAAAAAGCTGCATGGTTAATCACAGTCTTACCATCCGATGCTGAGAATCTATATGTAGTCTTAAGCGCAAGAGAACTTAATCCAAATCTCTTTATAGTAGCAAGAGCGGTTGATAAAGAAGCTGAACCTAAGCTAAAGAGAGCTGAAGCAAATAAAGTAGTATCTCCATATCTTAATTAAGAATTGCCCATACTGTATTAAGACCTATTGTTGTTGACTTTCTTGAGTTTGATACTCGGTCTGAACATATTGAAATTCAGAGAGAGGAAATAGAAGTATATCCCACCTCAACTCTTATTGGAAAGACTATTGCTCAAAGTGATATTGGAAGGGATATTGGAGTAATCATACTTGGCATAAAAAGAGCAGATGTAAGAGTGAAGTTTAATCCTACATCTCAAACTTTGATAAAAGAGGGAGACACTTTAATCGTAATAGAACAGACTGAAAGATTAATGTTACTTGAAAAAACCGCTAAGGGATAAGTTTTTCAATAAGTTTAATGGTTCTTTTCGTAGCACCGGCTTTATTTAGAAAAAGTTGATAAGCTCTGTTGCCTATTGTTTCACTAAGTTTAGGATTTTCTATCAAATCTTTCATTGCACTCACTAAGGAGTCTTTATCAACAATTAGACAGGCTTTTTCTCTTATGAATTCCTCAATGAATGGAAAATTATCCATATAGGGACCACAAATTATAGGTTTTTTCCAATAAGCTGGCTCTAAAGGATTTTGTCCTCCATGGGGAATAAAACTTCCACCAACAATTGCAAGATCACATACTCTGTAAAGAGAGCCAAGAATTCCCATCTGATCAATAAGTAAAATCAGAGTTTGATTTTGATTGCTCGGTACTGAATGAAAACTGCTGAGTTTTGAAAAAAGAATTTTTTTATCTGAATTAGAAATTTTTTTTCTTATTAAGTTTTCAACTTCAATAAATCTTTCTGGATGTCTTGGTGCAAGCATTAGAGTTCCATCTATACTCAGTTTAAGGAAACTATCTAAAATAATCTCTTCCTCTGGTTCATGTGTACTTCCTGCAAGAATAACAGGATTAGGAATATATTTTTCCCAAGAGAATTTAATCTCTTTTATCTCAATATCAAACTTCATATTCCCAGTAACATAAATTTTTTCATCTTCTGCACCAAGATTAATAAGTTTTTCTCTGTATTGATACTCCTGAACACATATAAGGCTCATTTTTCTAAGTAAAGATTTGATAAAAAACTTCACTTTACAGTAACCTTTATATGACCTATCACTAATTCTTCCATTAACAAGTATTACAGATGTATTTTGAGAGCCAATTCTTATTAGATTGGGCCAGAGTTCTGTTTCAGTAATAATAATAGCAACTGGACTGAAATTTCTTAAAAATTTATTAATAGCAAATGGAATATCAAAAGGCATATAAAATATATCTACATTAAAATCTTTAAATCTCTCTTTCGCCACTTTTTGACCTGTATCTGTTATAGTAGTCAAAACTATCCTATATTTTTTTGAAAGCTCCTTAACCATCCTTGACACCGAAACTACTTCTCCAACTGAAACAGCATGAACCCATACAGTAGGTAATTTTGATTCTCTTTTACTAAAGAAGCCAAATTTTTCCTTTATCCATTTTTTTCTTAATTGGGAAGGTCTCTTAAAATACTCAAATGGCAAAATAAATAACAATGCAAATAAATACAAAAAAGTGTATATTAAAAAAGCTGTTTGCATATTTCTGCTACATTCTTTGATGCATTTTTATTGATAAAATACTTTCTAATTTCACTAAGAAAATTGATAGTTTTATCTCTGTAGTCAGCATCATAAAGTAAGATATTAACTTTTTCTGCGATCTTCCTAGGATCAAGTTTTTGAATAAACTCTGTAACTCTTATATCTCCTTCCTTCATGAAATCCGCTATTACATTAGGTAAAGCAATATGTTTTACGCCTTTAATAAGCATTTTCCCAATTATATAAGAAAGTGGATTTACTTTATAGACAACTATCATTGGAACTTTAAGCAAAGTCGCTTGAAGAGTTGATGTTCCTGATGTAATCACTGCCACATCACTCATCGCAAGAGCTGTAAAAGCTTTTTCATTTAAGATTGTAACATTTCCAAAAGATGTGAGTTTTTTTAAAGTTTCTTCACTAAACTCAATGTTAGGAGCTTTTGGTATTATAAAGTGAGTTTTATCTTTATCAAAGTAATCTATTAGTTTTAACACTAATGGCATCTTCATCTTAATTTCTGAAGGCCTACTTCCTGGCATAAGAGTAATTACGGTGTCCTTTTTTATTCCAAATCTTTCTCTTAGTAACTCCTTATCTTTAACCATTAATTCATCAGATTCAAGTTTTAGTTCTTGCTTCATTAATTCAAAAATTGGATGTCCCACAAACTTAACAGGAATTCCATGCTTTCTGTATATATCTTCTTCAAAAGGTAAAACCACGGCCATATAATCTACAACTTTTTTAATAGTATTTATTCTTCCTCTTCTCCATGCCCAGATTTGTGGACTCACATAATAAAGAACCTTTTTACCATAATCTTTTGCCTTCTTTGCAACTGTAAGATTAAAATCTGGAAAATCAATTAATATAACTCCTTGAACATCTTTCAAAGCTCTTATTACAGCATCCATATTTTTCCTTATCTTTCTTAAATGTCCTAATAACTCTAAGACTCCAAAAGAGTGAGTAATCTCTCCAATAAGCTTAACTCCAACCTGAGCCATATATTTTCCACCTAAGCCGACAAGATCAAAATCTTCTCTCAAATAAGAAGCAAGCAAGGCTCCATAAATTTCTCCCGATGTTTCACCTGCAACTATTAAGAGTTTTGAAGGCATCTTATTATTATCTGGGATATCTCATAGATTTCATTTTCAGGAATTTCAGGATATATTGGTAAAGAGAGAATCTCTTTTGAGACGGTCTCTGAAACGGGAAAATCTCCCTCTTTATATCCTAAGAAGCTTAAAGCTTTCTGTAGATGAAGTGGAACAGGATAGTAAACAACTGAAGGAATGTTGTATTTGGCCAAGGTTTCTTTTATTTTGTCCCTATGAGGTGAACGAATACTGTAAAGATGATATACATGATAGTGATTTTCTCTTTCTTTTGGAGTAGTTACAAAGTTGCCTAAGAATTTTGTATATAGAAAAGCTTTTTTTCTTCTTTGTTCGTTATATTTATCTATATATTTAAGCTTAATTCTTAAAATTCCAGCTTGAATCTCATCAAGTCTTGAGTTTAAACCTATTGTCTCATGAATATATCTACCTAAGGAGCCATGATTTCTAAGTATTCTTATCTTATTTGCTATTTCTAAATTATTTGTTACAACCATTCCTCCATCACCAAAACATCCAAGGTTTTTGCTTGGATAGAAGCTAAAGCAACCAATATCACCAAAACTTCCAACTTTTTTATTACTAATAGCTGCACCAAATGCCTGCGCAGCATCTTCAATCACCTTTAAACTGTATTTTTTAGCAATTTCATTTATTTTTAACATATCTGCTGGAGCACCAAATATATGAACTGGTATAATAGCCTTTGTGCGTGGTGTTATTTTTTCTTCAATTTTTTCCGGATCAATATTGTAAGTATCCTTTTCAATATCAACAAATACTGGTTTTGCTCCTACATAGAGTATAGCCTCAACAGTAGCAAAAAAGGTAAAAGGAGTTGTTATTACTTCATCACCTTCTCCTATGTCTAAAGCTTTAAGT
>JANXCZ010000025.1 GCA_025060075.1 Thermodesulfovibrio sp. | reverse complement strand
CACCTACTTGCCCGCCTTCCCAGAGACTCTGTCTCCAGTGGCTTTTTCCATAGGATTTAATCCTATGGAATGGGCTTTCGTTCCCTACACGGCTGCGGGGCAGCGGGGGATTCTCACCCCTCTTCCCTTACATCCAGCTGGGTTTAAGTATAACAAATTATAAATAAATTTGTAAAATTTTTCTCGAAATGATAAAATAAAAAAGTTTTGGAGAGGTGCCGGAGTGGCCGAACGGGCGCGACTGGAAATCGCGTGTGGAGTCTAAAAGCTCCACCGAGGGTTCAAATCCCTCCCTCTCCGTTATACTAAATTCAGATGAGACCATTTTTCATCATATTTTTTACTCTATACAGTTTAGTTAATCTTTATTTCTTTATCAAACTTAAATCCGCTATTATACTAAAAAGCTATATCAAGATACTTATTGGAGTATTTCTTCTAATAATGATATTTTCTCCTTTAATAATCCGAATTTCTGAAAGAAATGGATATGAATCATTAGCAATTGGACTTTCATGGATTGGATATCTTTGGATGGCTTTTGTAGTTCTTTTTTTGTTCTTTGGAATTTTATTTGACTTTTTAAAAGTTTTAATTCTTGTTGTATCAAAAATTTTAGAAAAAAATCTACTGAAAAAAGCTTCAATATTTGCATTTTTCTTACCTTTAACCTTTTCAATTGGATTTTTAATTTACGGATACTTTGATGCATTAAATATAAGGACTGAAAAAATAACTATTGAAACAGACAAAATCAACAAAAGTATAAGAGTTGTTCAGATATCAGATGTTCATATCGGTCTAATTGTAAGAGAGCTTAGAGTTAAAAAAATCATTGATACAATAAAACAAGCCAATCCCGATATTCTTATTTCAACAGGAGACTTGGTAGATGCCCAGATGGATAAACTAAATCATATTGCAGATACTTTAAAAGAATTAAATGTTCACTATGGGAAGTTTGCTGTTACTGGAAATCATGAGTTTTATGCAGGAATAAATCAAGCCCTTGCCTTTACAGAAAAAGCAGGATTTAAAGTTTTAAGAGACAATGGAGTAAGAATAGAGTCACTAAACTTAAACATAGTAGGATTTGATGATTTGGAGGCAAAAAGATATGGATTTGATCTAAATGTTGACAGATACTCACTTGTTAAAAATTTCAGTAAAAGTGGCTTTACTATACTTCTTAAGCATAGACCTTTAGTAGATAATGAACTTATAGATTACTTTGACTTACAGCTTTCAGGACACACTCATAAAGGTCAATTTTTTCCATTTAGTCTTTTGACGAAACTATATTACAAAAATAAAGATTCAGGATTATTAAAAATTGGAAATAATAAATATCTTTACATTAGCAAAGGAACAGGAACATGGGGACCACCTATAAGAATTTTTGCTTCACCAGAAATTACAATCATTGACTTAGTTAAAAAATGAAAAAACTCAAACTATTTAATATTACTCAATAAAATACTTCTAAGAGTCTCTGCTGTATTCAAGACTTTTTCACTTATGGGTTTCCCAAAATCTGTATTTTCAGGTTGAATACCGATTATGAATACTTTAGTTTTTATCCTTGCTTTTATATATTTTATACACATACTAAGATTTCCCTGATGAGTTGAAACTCTAATATTTTCTAAATTCTCTTCTGTTAAAAAAGCAACAGAACCTGGCTTTTGATTCATGTGTAAGGCATCAATAAAAATAATAGTTTCTGGCTTATGTTGAATTATCTTTTCAATAAATCTCTCAAGTTGGTCTTCACAATCAACTAAAACCGCATTTATTCTATCATTAACTAATCTTTTTATAATATATGAGCCAACTGCATCATCCCCCCTTAGAGGATTTCCTATCCCAGCAATTAAAATCTTTCCCTTAATATTTTTTAAAAATTCACTCAGCTCCAATCTGTTCGGCGATAAGAGGCTTTATTTTCTTTTTTGAAATCCCAAGAGCTTGGGCAATTCCAAAAATAATTGCCTCTGGACGAGGAGGACATCCTGGTATGTATAAATTAACTGGTATTACTTTATCAACTCCACCTACTACATTATAACTGTCAAACCAAATTCCACCTGCAGTAGCACATGAACCAAGAGCAATAACAATCTTTGGTTCCGGAGTTGCTTCATATACTGACTTAACAAACTCTACAGTAGGTCTTGTTACAGGTCCTGAGATGACTAAGGCATCTGCATGTCTTGGAGAACTAACTGCTTTCATTCCAAATCTCTCAATATCATGGTAAGGAGTAAGTATATCAAGAAGTTCTATATCACAACCATTACATGCTCCAGTATTTACATGAAATATCCATACTGATTTTTTTAATGATTGTTGGGCTAACTTTTTAAGTAAAGACATTTTTTAATCCTCCTCTAACTTAAAATTCTAATAATTCCCTTTGTTGCACTGTCAATAAGAGGATATATAATTTCAGGATATATCCCAAAGAGTATTAATAAGATTACAAAAAAGACAGTGCAAATTAACATCAAAAATGGTATAGAAATTGTAGAAACTTCATTCTTTTCTTTGTTCCAGAATATCTCTATGGCAGTTTTAAGTAAAACAACAGCATTAATAAACTCTGAAACAATCAGGACTATGGATGCCCATAAAAATCCTTCTTCTGTAAGAGCAAAAAATATAGTAATAGAGCTTAAAAAACTCGCAAAAAGAGGCATTCCTCCTACAGCTAAACTTCCAATAAAGAACGATGTTGTAATAACCGTAGGCATTTTGCCTATTGCTTTCTTTATATTCTCAATATTTCTACTTTCACAACTATAAACAATTGCCCCTGCAACAAAAAATAAAGCTCCTTTTATAAGAGTATGATTTATAAGATGAAATACACCTCCAAATATTCCTTCATATGTCTTTAAAACTAAAGCAGAGGCTATGAATCCCATTTCACTAATACTCACATATGCTATAACTTTTTTAATATCTCTCTGATTAAATGCTACAATAGCGCCAATAAGCATGCTTAAAGATGCAAGAAATATAACTAAAATCTTTATCTCTTCATAGTTAAAAGAAAATCCAGTTATTGTCCTAACTAATCCATAAAATCCAAGTTTTGTTACACCTCCAGCTAAAAATACTGTTACTGATGATGGAGACTCTGAATATGAATCTGGCAACCAAAGATGAAAGGGAACTAAACCGGCTTTTGTAAAAAAGCCCACAATAAATAAAAATGCTGACAATAAAGCAATGTTTCTGGGAAGAGCTTTAATAACTTCTCCAATATTACTTATCATTACAGGTTCTCCAGCCATGTAAAAAAGCAGTATAATTCCCAACAAACTAAAAAGAATTCCCACATTAATTAGAATAATGTATTTAAAGCCTGCTCTAAGGGAGTCTTTATTTAAGTTAAAAACAATAACATAAACAGCAACGATGGTGCTTAGTTCAAGAGCAATATAAAGTAAGAAAAGATTATTGAAAATAAAGGAAAGATTCATAAATGCTGTTGAAAGAAGTATCGCGCTATAGTAATTATGAAAGTTGTCTTTTCTATGATTGTATACCTTAGGAATATAAAAGAAGGAATATAAAATTACCATTAAAGCAACAAACTCAACCATTAATTGCATCAATATACTAAATCCATCAATATAAAAAACCTTTCCAAATGTTAGATAAGTTTTATCTGAAATACTTAGAGCACTCCAACATAAAATCGTGGAAAGTATGGCTAAAAATATTGATAAAACTGAAACTGACTCTTTTATAAATCTCTTTTTTCCAAGGAGAAAAACTATTAAGGATGCTATGAAAGGAGCTATAAAACTAAAAAGATATGGCACCAACTCAATGCTCATGTTTAACTCCTCTGAGAGCTTGATTTTTTAAGTTTTTCAATCTCTTCTCTGACAAAAATCTCATTTAATCTTAAACTAATGTAAACCAAAAAAATTATAGCCACTACAAAATTAAAAGTTATTAATACTTCAATAAACTTTGGCATTCGTGGAATCATGCTAATTATTAAAAAGTGAATACCGTTTTCAATTATAAAAAAGCTTATCATCATCTTTAGAATATCTCGTTTTGATATAAAAAGATAAAAACCATATAAAAAGAGTGTTAAACCACTTGAGAAACTTGAAATAACATGTGGAATGTAGGATGACTTGAACATTTCAACGAAATGATAACCAATAGAAAGCAATACTATGGATAAAGCTATGGAGAGAGGATGAGAGATTGAAGGTTTCGTTTCTGTTTCAACTCTGTTTTTTAGACACTTAAACAAAAGAATTGGCATTAAAATCGCTCTTACAACTAAATCCAGTACTGCAATTAGATAAAGAGATGGAATATTGTTAACATATCCAATAATGAAAACAACTATAACAATAAAAATAGAGTGAGGAACAAGACTTAAAATTGAAAATTTCAGACTTTTAGTCTCTCCTGCAAGAAAACTAAAAAACAAAATTGCAATATAAATAATCTCCATACTACACTCCTAAAAGAGCTAAGAATATAGATGTTAATGAAAAAAGAGCTAATGTTAAATTATATTTCAAAGCTTGATCAATTCTTAGCCTTGGATTTAGAGATTCAATAAGAGTGCTTATAAATATAATAGCTGTAACTTTAATCAAAGCAATTATTACATTTATTAGAGAATTTTCTGAAAGAGGCCAAGGAATAAAAATTTGAGTAAAAACAAGACAGAAAAGAACCTGTCTCGACATATTTGCCCATTTAACACATGCATATTTAGGTCCGCTCAATTCAATTAAAACACCTTCTGCAATCTCCTGTTCAGCTTCAGATATATCAAAAGGAATTTTACCAATTAAAGCCTGAAGTGAGAGAAAAACGCATACTGTTGAAAGAAGCATTGAAACATTTGGACCATTTGAGTAATACCATGATACTATATCTCCAATTTTAAAGGAGCCTGCATTTATAGCACCTGTTATAAGAGCAATTGCAAGAATCGGTTCAACTGAAAGATGAAGCATCATCTTTCTTGAAGCACCTATATAGGCAAAGGGATTCTCTGATGCAGAAGCAGTTATAATTATCGCAATTCCAACAACTGTAATTATATAGATAAAGAGAAATATGTCTCCCCAGAAATTTAATGGAGGGACTAACCCTGTTATGGGAATTAAAAGAGATGCCATTCCAATACTTACCACTGAAAGATAGGGAGAAAGCCTAAAAAGGGGGTTTATAGTTGATTTTAAATCCTCCTTTCCCATTAGTTTGAGAAGATCATAGTAGGATTGAAGAAGAGGAGGACCTACTCTACTTTGTATCAAAGCCCGTATTTTTCTTGTAAATCCATCAAATAATGGAGATAATAGCAAAACAATCAATATATTTAAAACAGATGAAAGAATTATAAACTCAGTATTCATAATTTTCCTCCAAAAATATAAAACAGTAAAACAAAAACAAAAATACTACCAAACACTAACCATGAAATATATTTTTCTGTTATTATTTCGTAGATTTTTCCAAAAAATTCAAAAAACTTTGTTATCCTATCTACAACTGGATAGTAGAGCCATTCATCAATATTGAGAATTTTTATGAATTTTAAAGGAATTTTAAACTCAATTTTAGGAATTTTAACTGGATAAAATCCTTTAAACTGAATATTTCCTATTCTAAAGCTTACAAGATCCTTAAAGGGTTGATAAAAACTATGTCCCTTGTATACTACCTCTTCAGGTGAATGTTCTTTACCACCATACCATGTTTCTACATCTCTTTTTGGCGCTTTTGCATATTTTTCAAAGGCAAATATTAAACTACTAAGCAATATCAAAGGAATCATAACAAATATAGGATACCAAGCACCTTGAGAGTAATTTTCAAAAAAGTTAATTCCAACTCCTTTAAAATCAACAATAAATACCGATGAAAAACTTGGTAATAAATCAAAGCAGGATATTGTTGCATTATAGATAATCTTTAATGGAATAAATGGAAATAAACCTGTAATAATGCAAACTAAAGCAAGAATCATCTGGGACAAGACCATACTCCATGGTAGAGTTCTTTTTTCATCAATTGCACCACGAAGTTTTCCCATAAAAGCAGAGTTTACAAACTTAAGAAAAGATGCCAATGTTACTGCAGAAATAAAGACAGATATAATTCCAAAGACTATAAATAATCCTCTTATTAAAAATAATACATCGGATTGCTTTGCTGACCATATTGATGACTCAAAAATAAGGAGTTTTGAAATAAAACCATTAAAAGGTGGAACTCCAGCGATAGATAAAGAACCAACAAGAGCAGTAATTGCTGTAAGAGGCATTAATTTTATTAATCCAGATACCTTGTTTAGATCTGTTGTTCCTGTTTTATAAAAAATAGCTCCAGCATTTAGAAACAAAAGACTTTTATAAATAGAGTTATTAAATACATGAAACAATCCACCAACTAATGAGACTGTAGCAAGAAAAGGATTAATATTTATAAAATAAAGTCCAACTCCTATACCCAAAAGCATATATCCAACTTGTCCAATAGCATGAAAAGACATAAGTCTTTTTGCTTCATCCTGTGTTAGAGCCGCAATTGTTCCTATAAATATTGAAAAAACTCCAAATACAGCAATTATAAATCCCCATACTTGAGTATGATATGAAAGAGGTATTACTGAAGAGAAAAATCTAAAAAGAGCATAAACTGCAAGCTTTGACATTACACCTCCAAAGAAAGATGAAGCCGATGAAGGAGGTTGAGGATATGCATTTGGAAGCCAAAAACCAAAAGGAAGAACGCCAGCTTTTGTTACAAAAGCTATAAAAATACAAAACAATATAAAATGAGAAAGATAAGGATGCTTATCTATGATTAATAAAAAACTCTTATTTATTTCTCTGAAAGAAAAATCATTACTGTATGAGTAAACTATTACAGAGGCAAGAATTAAAAAGGCTGTGGTAACATGGGCGGTAATAAAATATTGAAGACCTCCTTTAAGTGCTGATCTTTTTTCTCTTTCAAAAACAACAAGAAACCATGAACTAAGCGTCATCAACTCCCAAAATACTATGAAAAAAAGAAGCTCTTTTACTGAGACAACTCCGATAGAGGATATAAAAAGTAAAACTAAAAAGGGATAAAATCTTTGTGGCGATTCTGTTTTATATGCTTCAAAATACTTCCATGAAAACAAAGTAACACAAAATGAAACCAAAGATATTATTAAAAGAAATAAAGCGGAAAGAGAATCAATACCTATAATAAGAGATGAATTTAAAAGCGGTTTTAGTGAAAAAATTTCCTGTTCAACTACTTTATTTTCAATTATTATGTCTAAGGAAAGATGGAGTAGACAAAGAGAAGAAAAAGATGTCATAATTAAGGTTACAAATCCAGAGAAATTTTTATTTCTTATAAAAAATGTTAAAAACATTGCAAAAATTAATGATAAAAAGGAAAAATAAAGATACTGCATTCAGTTTCCTCCTAATAAAGCTTGAATAAAGGGATAGCCAATTACAGGAGCTAATATATTTAAAATTAAAAGAAATATCAGACTAATTTTCATAGATAAAGGAATCTTTTCATTAGCATTCAATACTTTTTCTGAAGCTTCACCGAAAAATACCTTGTGTCCAACAAAAATGTACCAGCAGAAAGCAAGAATGCTTTCAACTATAGCAATTAAACCGAATATATTAGTAGTTAAACTCTTAAGTTCAAAGGCTCCAGTAAGAATCATAAACTTACTCCAGAATCCTGAAAAGGGTGGAACTCCAATTATAGCAAACATTCCCGAAAGAAAACATGCTGTAAGAAGAGGAAATCTTTTTGAGACTCCCTGAAGTTCTTTAATGTTTTTTGAACCTGTTGCATAGGCGATTGCGCCAACTGATAGAAAAAGCAATCCTTTAGCAAATCCATGGTTTATTATATGAAATACTCCCCCTATTCCTCCTGTTTGTGAACCATAAACTCCAAGAGAAACTCCAAAAAGAATATATCCAAGATGTCCAATTGTTGAATACGCAAGGATTTTTTTTAGATCATCTTGTAAGTAATATAAAATCACAGATAATAACATTGTTGAAATAGAGATTATTCCTACAACAAAAGCCTCAATATCTGTCAGATAAGTATTTGAAAGATAAATCCTTGCTATTAGATAAACTCCGGCTTTAACCATTGCTGCTGCATGAAGATAGGCACTTACTGGCGTAGGAGCCACCATTGCATTAGGTAACCATGTAAAAAGAGGTATTTGAGCAGATTTTGCTGATGCTGCAAAAAATAAAAGAGTAAAAATAATAAACTTGTTGGATAAAGAGCTAATTACTGAAAAATCAAAGGATTTTGCTTCAGAATACATTAAGGCAAGAGCAACTAAAAAGCCAAGCCCTCCAATATGCGTCATTATAAAAGCTTTTAATCCTGAAAATAAAGCCTTTTTTTCTCTTGTATATGAAATCAAGGCCCAAGAACAAAGAGTTGTAATCTCCCAGAAAAAGAATAATTGTAGAAGATTCCCTGCTGTAACAACACCAATCATTGCACCTATGAAAAGAAGAAGTAGAAAATAATAATTTCCATAAGGTTTGTAAAAAGGATGGTCAGCATTTAATGGAGACATATATCCTACAGAGTATAAAACTACAAAAAGTCCTATTATTACTATAAGAATAAGCAAAATCAAACTCAATGGATCACAAATAAGTGTAAAATTTATTCCGTTATTTAACCATTTAAAGAGTGAAAAACTATAAGTAATCTCTATTTTTGAAAGATAAATCTCAAAAAAGTTAAGGAAACTAAATAGAAATGTAATTAAAGAAAAAATAGAAGCCAAAAACTCTGCTTTATTTTTAAATATGTAAACAAAAAATGCTCCTACAAAAGGAGTAATTAATGTTAATAATAAAAAATCCATGAATAACTTTTAGCTCCCCTTTCTTTTACATTCAGCGCAGATTTTAAGTTTATTAATTTGCTCTTCGGTCTTTTCTTTTAGTCTTTCTATTTGCTTATTTAACATATTCAATGAAGTAAAAGGTTTTCCACAAATGAGACATTTTACCATTTTTATTTTTATGACAATCTCAAGATCTTTCTTATTATCAGTTGCAAGCTCATATTCATGAGTAATACGAATTGCTTTTTCAGGACAGGCTGTAGCACATCTTCCACAGTATATACATCTACCTGATAAAAATATTACTATTTTTTCATCTTCATAGTTTTCAATGCTTATTAATCTTGAAGGACATGTTCTTACACAATTGGCACATCCTATACATTTATAAGGATCAACCTCAAGTCTTCCTCTTAAATTTTCAGGTGGAGTAACAGGAACAAATGGATAAGGTCTTGTAATTTTCTTATGCCTTGATGATAATAAAAGTGCTTTTATTTTGCTTTTGAACATTTCTTTAATTCCTCAACTGTATAGAAATTCAGAGACTTAGTCTTTAAATCTATAACCTCATATCTTTCAGTACAAGAAAAGCATGGATCAATACTTCCAATAATCAAAGGAGCATCAGCTATTGAGGCTCCCTTAAGCATGACTGAAAGAGCTTGATAGTTTTGATATGATGGAGCTCTAACACTCCATCTGTATGGTCTTCCATCAGGACCTGTCATAACATAATGAAAAAGCTGTCCTCTTGGAGCTTCAATATATGAAATTGCTTCTTTCCATGGTTCTATTTTTGATACCTTTACTGATGTTGGTCCTTCAGGAATGCTTTCAAGAATTTGTTTAATAATACTTATTGATACTAGAATCTCTTCTAATCTTACAATAGTTCTTGCCCATACATCTTCTGATTTATTTAAGGGAACTCTAATATTTAAAATAGGATAGGCAGCATAAGGAAAGTTAACTCTCATATCAATGTTTATTCCTGAGGCTCTTGCTACAGGACCGCTTACGCAATATTTTTTTGCATCTTCATGTTTTAAAATCCCTACATTTTTAAATCTTAATTGTATTACTTCATCATCAATGATAATTTCCCTCAATTCCCTTACTTCCTTTTCAATCTGAGATATAATCTTCTCTATCTCTTTTAAATGCTGCTCATGAATATCTATTGTTACTCCTCCAACAATATTTATTCCATAAGTCTTTCTATTTCCTGTAATAATTTCACATATATACATTACTGGTTCACGAATTCTCCAAGCCTGCATAAACAAGGTATCAAAACCTACGATATGAGCTGCTAAACCTACCCATAAAAGATGACTGTGCAACCTTTCTAGTTCAAGAAAAAGACTGCGGATAAACTTTGCTCTTAGAGGGATCTCTATATTAGCAGCCTTTTCAACCGCTTGGCAGTAAGCAGATGAATGGACAAAACCACAAATACCACAGATTCTTTCTGCAAGAAATGGAATTTGCTGATAATTCAAAGCACTTTCAGCAAGCTTTTCAATTCCTCTGTGGACATAAAAACCTCTGTAGTCAAAATCAACAATCTCTTCTCCTTCAACAATCAATCTAAAATATGCAGGCTCTTCAAGTGCTGGATAAAATGGTCCAATTGGAATAACTGTTTTACCCTCTTCAGGTTTTTTAAGTGGAGGAGGTTGTTTTGATTCAGGTGGTCTACTACTGTAAAAAAAATCTTTTCTTAACGGATGAACTCCTTGAGGCCAATCATCTGGTAATACAAGTCTTCTTGGATCAGGATGTCCTTCAAAATTTACTCCAAATAGATCATTACACTCTCTCTCAGCCCATATAACGGCTGGCACCACTTCTGATATTGATGATATAGAAAGTTCTTCCTTTTCAAGAGGTATTTTTACGATAATGTTAATTCTGTCATCAATAAGGGAGAAAAAATAATTAAGCTCAATAAAATTTTTTTGACTGATAAAATCATTTGCTGTGAGGTGAACAAATCTTGCTCCCTGCATTACGAGCAGTTTGGCAACATCCTTTATCTGAGAAGGTTTTGAGTATACTATAAGATTTTCATCGATAGTTTCAATTTTATCACTTATGTTTTCTATGATTTTTTTGACCTTAGTCATAATAAAAATTATACCAAAAAGCCTAATATCAGATTCAAATAACAATTATTTATTTGTTATAATTCCATAATCATCATTGAAGGAGAGCAATATGGAGATAGACGCAAGAGGACTTGAATGCCCTAAGCCAATTATACTTGCTGAAAATAGTTTGTCAAAGATAAAAGAAGGAGTATTGACTATAATCGTTGATAATGAAAGCTCCTTAGAAAACTTAAAGAAATATGCTAAAAGATTTGGATATTACTATGAAGTTGAAAAGGATAAGGATTATTGGAAAATAAAAATAGTAAAGGGATATACATGTAGTATTAGCAATGTTTCTGAAAAAGAAACGAAAAAAAATTTGCTTCTTATTATATCATCTGACGTAATGGGAAAAGATGAAGAAATTGGAAGAATTCTTATGAAAGCTTTTTTCGAAACAATGATAGTAAACAAACAGTTGCCTCAAATGATTTTCTTAATGAACAAAGCAGTAAAATTATCAACTGTAGATGAGGAATTTATCCAGATTCTTAAACAAATTGAACAGATGGGCACAGAAATATTTACATGTGGAACATGTCTTAAATATTACAATCTTGAAGACAGTTTAAAAGTTGGATACAGAGGCACAACAAATCATATCTTAGAAGGAATGTTGGATTTCAATAAAACTGTATGGATTGGTTAGTAAATGTTGAAATAAGACTGTCAAACAAAATAAAATTTAAATATGACTCAAAAAGTAAATAAAAATTTCAAATTCATAAAAAGAAAAAAGTATGATATTGCTATTTCAAAATACACAAAAATCATAGAAAAAGAGCCTAATAATTATCAAGCTTACAAAGAAAGAGGAAATGCATACTATAGGAAAAAACTTTATCATCTTGCAATAGCGGATTACACTAAGGCTATTGAATTAAATCCTGAGTATTTTCTTGCGTATAACAACCGTGGAATTGTTTATTCTGTTTTAGGACTTTATGAATTAGCTATTGCAGACTACAATAAAGCTATTGAGTTGAAACCAAACAATGGAATGCCTTACAACAATAGAGGATTTACTTATTTACTAATGGGTAAACTTGAAGAAGCTGAAAGAGATATAAAAAAATCAATAGAACTTAATCCTAACAATATATATGCATTAAACAGCATGGCAGAACTTTTTGCTGTAAAGGGTATGCCCGAGGAAGCCTGTAAATGGCTCAAAAAGGCTATTGCAAAAGGTTATAATAACTGGAGATATCTTAAGACATCAAAAACCTATGATGCCATAAGAAATCATCCATGTTTTCAAGCAATTCTTGAAAAAAAACTTTAGTTTCTTCCTACACCAAAATATCTAAATCCTAATCTTTTCATCTTTTCTGGTTCGTAGACATTTCTAAAATCAAAAAATAAATTATCTTTCATGTTATTTTTTATTTTTTCAATATCCAAATTTCTAAACTGATTCCACTCTGTAACTAGTACTAATGCATCAGCATTTTCTGAAACAGAGTAAGGATCTGAACAGTATATAATATCAGGGAAAATCTTTTTAACATTCTCCATAGCGGCAGGATCATAGACTTTTATTAATGCTTTTTTATCTAAAAGATTTTGAATTATATATATAGCTGGAGACTCTCTAATATCATCAGTATTTGGTTTAAATGACAGTCCAAGTATACCTATAGTTTTACCTTCTATGTTATTGTCAAATGCATTTATTATTTTTCTAATTAATCTTTCTCTTTGTCTTTTGTTAGCCTCAATTGCAGCTTTAATGATACCAAGTTCTACCCCCTTTTCCTCAGCAATTTTAACAAGTGCCATTGTATCCTTTGGTAAACATGAACCACCAAAACCTATACCTGCATGAAGAAATTTAGGACCTATTCTTCCATCAAGTCCCATTGCCTTTGCAACAGTATTTACATCTGCTCCAACTGCTTCACACAATGCTGATATTTCATTAATAAAAGAGATCTTAGTTGCCAAAAAACTGTTAGTTGCATATTTTATAAGTTCAGATGTTACTATGTCTGTAATTACAAAAGGAGTTTCTAATAGATAAAGCGGTCTGTATAAATCTTTCATTATTGCAATTGCCTGCTCACTCTCTGCTCCAATTACGACTCTATTTGGACGCATAAAATCCTCTATAGCTGAACCTTCTCTTAAAAATTCAGGATTTGAAACAATATCAAAAGGAATAGGTTTTTCAAGATTTTTTTTGATAATTTCCTTTATCATAAATCCTGTTCCAACAGGAACTGTGCTTTTTGTAACAATAACTTTATAATTTTTCATATTTTTTGCTATTTCTTTTGCAACCTCTTCAACATATTCAAGATTTGCAGAACCATCTCCACGTGGTGGAGTCCCTACTGCTATAAATATTACGAGGGCTTCATTGACAGCTTCATCAATACGAGTTGTAAACTTTAATCTTTTTTCCTTTAAATTTCTCTTTACAATATCTTCAAGTCCTGGCTCAAAAAAAGGAATAATTCCTTTTTTAAGTTTCATAATCTTTTCATGATCTTTATCAACACAAGTTACAAAAACTCCAAATTCAGCAAAACATGCACCTGTAACAAGTCCTACATATCCTGTTCCTACTACTGCTATATGCATTTAGGCCTCCCTTTAAATTTTTCGTATTATACTATTATACATTGAATTTCAACCAAAATATGGATAATGCAAGACCAACACATCAATTAAAAAGTATCCTTCATTAAATTGATAAGTTAGAACAACAGCTAAACCTGATGAAGAAAAGAAAGAGAAAACACCTATTCATGAATTTACACAAAGTTGTTGACATTACCCATGAAGTGAACCTACTTGACTTATAAAATTAAAATAGTGTTTAATATAACCTAATGTTATCTAAAACTGAAAAGATATGGATGGATGGAAAGTTTGTAGATTGGGATGATGCTAAAGTTCATGTCTTAACGCACTCACTTCATTATGGTTTAGCAGTTTTTGAAGGTATAAGATGTTACAATACGGAACAAGGACCTGCAGTTTTCAGATTAAAAGACCATGTTGAAAGACTATTTAAGTCTGCTCACATTTTTACCTTAAAAATTCCTTTTACAGAGGAAGAAATATTTGAAGCCATTAAAGAAACTATAAGAGTTAATAAAATCAATTCCTGCTACATTAGACCAATAGTTTTTGTTGGCTATGGTAATATGGGAGTTTATCCTAAAAATAATCCAATTCATGTGGCAATCGCTGTTTGGAGTTGGGGTGCCTATCTTGGAGAAGAAGGACTTCAAAAGGGAATTAAAGTAAAAATTTCGTCTTTTATTAGAAACCATGTTAATTCAAATATGTCAAGAGGTAAGGTGGCAGGTTACTATGTTAATAGTCAACTTGCAAAAATTGAGGCAATATCTTGTGGATGTGATGAAGCCATATTGCTTGATACAGAAGGATATGTATCTGAAGGAAGTGGAGAAAATATTTTCATTGTGCGAAAGGGAATTCTTAAGACAACCCCTCTAACCTCAATTCTTGAAGGAATAACAAGAGACACTGTTTTAACAATTGCTAAGGATTTAGGTATAGAAACAAAAGAAGAAAGATTTACAAGAGATGAACTGTATATTTCAGATGAAGCATTTTTTACAGGCACTGCTGCTGAGATTACTCCAATTAGAGAAGTTGATGGAAGAGTAATCGGACAGGGAAGTCGGGGTCCAATAACTGAAAAGATTCAAAATCTATTTTTTGATATTGTTAAAGGCAAAAACCCAAAATATAAATACTGGCTTGATTTTGTATAAAAATTTATTTTAAATTCAGCCTTTTTACAGCTTCCTCAATATCTTCATTTGTTAAACTCTTATGAATTTTTGCCTTTGGTCCATTACGAAGTATGTTTACTAAATCCTGTTTTGTCTTAATTCCCCTTTGATTCACTGTATTTTCAGTAGATTTATCATCTTTATGGCATTTATCACACTTTAATGTAAAGGCATTACTTGAAAAAATCAAAATTATAACTAAAACAATTACAATAATTTTCATTCTCTTAAAAGCTTAAAAAGAAGTTCATTAACAAGTTTAGGATTTGCCTTTCCTTTAGTAATTTTCATTACTTGTCCTACAAAGAAACCTATCAGTTTTTCTTCGCCATTTTTAAGTCTTTCAACTTCTTTTGGATTTTTCTCCATTACTTCCTTTATGGCTTCAATTATAACACTGTCATCTGAAATTTGAGTAAGCCCCTTTTCTTTCACTATATCTTCAGCTTTTTTGCCTGTTTTAAACATTTCTTCAAAGACTTCTTTTGCGGTATTTCTATTTATTGTGCCTTTATTAATTAAATCAATTAACTCAACAAGTTGTATAGGTTTTAATGGGCAATCACTTATATCTTTATTTTCTTCATTAAGTAGTCTTAAAAGCTCAACCATTATCCAGTTAGATACTTCCTTAGGCTTTCCACCGAGCTTTACTGCCTCTTCAAACCATTCAGCAAGTGCTCTTTCTTCTGTTAATATTTCTGCGTCATATTGAGGCAGTCCATAGTCTCTAATAAATCTTTCAAATTTTTGATCTGGAAGTTCAGGCATCTCTCTTTTTATTTTTTCAATCCATTCTTCTGAAACTACAACAGGAACAAGGTCTGGCTCAGGAAAATATCTATAATCATGAGCTTCTTCTTTTGAACGCATAGATTGAGTTGTACCTGTTTGAGAGTCCCAAAGTCTTGTTTCCTGTATAATTTTTTCACCTCTTTGAAGAAGCTTTATCTGTCTTTTAATTTCATAATCAAGGGCTTTTTCAACAAACTTAAAGGAGTTAATATTTTTAATCTCTGTCTTTACACCAAACTCAGTTGAACCAATAGGTCTAACAGAAACATTTGCATCACAGCGAAGAGAGCCCTGTTCAAGATTTCCAT
The DNA here is from genome assembly GCA_025060075.1 of Thermodesulfovibrio sp. Taxonomy (GTDB): domain Bacteria; phylum Nitrospirota; class Thermodesulfovibrionia; order Thermodesulfovibrionales; family Thermodesulfovibrionaceae; genus Thermodesulfovibrio. The sequence goes on along the minus strand of JANXCZ010000025.1, from coordinate 1,509 downwards.
CGCAGACACCGAGATATCTAAGTATGGTTCTTAATTTTTTCATATATAACGAAGCTTCCTTAGGTGAACGAATATCTGGCTCAGATACTATTTCTATTAGAGGAACTCCTGTTCTATTGAAGTCCACAAAGCTATATCCAGCTGGATCATGTATGTTTTTGCCTGCATCTTCTTCAAGATGAATTCTTTTTATACGAATCTTTTTTTTCTCGCCATCAACTATTATCTCAAGATAGCCATCTTCACATAGAGGAAGTTCATATTGACTTATCTGATATCCCTTAGGAAGATCAGGATAAAAGTAGTTTTTTCTTGCAAATCTGCTGTAGGTAGCAATCCTGCAGTTCATGGCAAGCCCTGTTTTTATTGTATATTCAACAGCTTTTTTATTAAGTACAGGCAAAACTCCAGGCATTCCTAAACATATTGGACATACTTGTGTATTAGGTTCTGCTCCAAACTGAGTGGAGCAACTACAGAATATTTTACTTTCAGTCAAAAGCTGGGCATGTACTTCTAATCCAATAACTGCCTCGTATTGCATTTTTTCTCCTTTATAAAATAGGTTTCATTTTATGCCAAGGTGTTGACTGTTCATAGGCATAGGCTAACTGTAACATACCTGCTTCATCAAAGGGTCTTCCTATGATCTGAAGTCCTATTGGTAATCCCTTTTCACTGAAACCACAGGGTATTGACATTGCAGGCACACCTGCGAGGTTTATTGAAATTGTAAAAATATCTGAGAGATACATCTGAAGAGGATCATCTATTTTTTCACCTATTTTGAAAGCAGGCGATGGTGCTGTTGGAGTTATGATAAAATCAACTTTTTCAAAGGCTTTTTCAAAATCATTTTTGATAAGAGTCCTTACCTGCTGTGCCTTTTTGTAGTAAGCATCATAGTATCCAGCTGAAAGAGAGTATGTTCCAAGCATAATTCTTCTTTTAACCTCTGCTCCAAATCCTTTATTACGAGTTTTCATATACATTTCAAGTAAATCTTTGCCTGGCACTCTTAGTCCGTATTTTACACCATCATATCTTGCCAAATTGGAAGAAGCTTCTGATGTAGCTAAAATGTAATAGGTTGCTATTGCATATTCTGTATGAGGCAGAGAAATCTCAACAGGTATACATCCCAGGGATTCGAGTTGTTTTATTGCATCTTTAATCCTGTCTTCAACTTCTTTATCCATTCCCTCTACAAAATATTCCTTAGGTATTCCGATTTTTATTCCTTTTACTTCTCTACCAAGATATTCTGTAAAATCAGATGGTTCAATGGGAGCAGATGTTGAATCCATTGGATCGTGTCCTGCTATTACATTCATAATTAATGCAGTATCTATAACACATTTTGTAATCGGTCCTATTTGATCAAGAGATGATGCAAAGGCAACAAGTCCAAATCTTGATACTCTTCCATAGGTTGGTTTTAATCCTACAACTCCACAGAAAGATGCTGGCTGCCTTATTGAACCACCTGTATCAGAACCAAGTGCAGCA
>JANXCZ010000052.1 GCA_025060075.1 Thermodesulfovibrio sp. | reverse complement strand
TCTAATCTCTCTCTTTAGAAAGGTTAAATCTATATCAAGACAATGTCCAACAAATATACAATCCTTAGAAAAGTCTTTAAACTCCTTCAAAATAGGCTCAATTTTGGGACAGTTTTCCAACTCAGAAGGTGTTATTTCGTGAATCATGATACTTTCCTTCCTTAACTTATTTGTTGATGAACTTACTGTTCTGTAAAAAATCTCTCCCACTTTTATTGTTTTCCCTTTCATCTTTATTGCACCAATTGCGATTATGTTATCTTTAAACTCATTTAATCCTGTAAGTTCTGTATCAACCACTACAAAATCAGTATCACTAATTAGTTTTTTTGAAACTACATTTTTTTCCGCTCTTTTCCGGAATAATCTAAGCATTTGTCATATTATCATCAGCTTATATCTCTCTATTAAAATGTCTTGAAGCTTTGATATAAGCTGAAATGTATCCTTTAATAGTTTTTTCTCAAGATTACTTAATGACTCTGGATTAATAAAATTATCTGGCATAATTCCTTGAATTACTTGTTCATACTGATGCTTTATTCTTAAAAGCATCAAGAATTCAAAGGCATATACTATCTCATCTGCATAGTCTCTTACCACTGTATGCTTATTTTTTAATGCCTCAATTCGCTCTAAGGTTGAGGTTTCTCTAACAGTTTTTTCAAGACTAAACAATCTTATAATGTCTACAATTGGAGCAATACCTTTTATTTTAAGGTTCAGTTTATCCTTATGTTCACCACTTTTTTCTACAACGAAAGTCTTAAAGAATCCAAGAGGTGGCTTGTTTCTGACAGCAAGATTGGCTAAATATCCAAGAAATACCTTTTGATCTTTCACTATTCCTAATAAATAATCCCTTAGGTTTTCCTCAAGAGAAAAGTCACCATAGATACCTCTAAAATCAAAAAATATATTTGAAAGATTTATGTTTTCTCCTTTTGGAGTATAAATCCATTGAGAAAAATATTTTTTCCACACCTTAAGAGGCTGACACCACTTTGGATTACTTGCCATAATATCTCCTGGACATGGTGGAAAGCCACATTTTAAGAGATTTTCTTTTATATAATTCGTAAATTCAAGAAAATACTTCTGTACTGAATCTTGCTGGGACGGTGGTGGATCAGCATATATTAGAGCATTGTCCTGATCAGTCTTAAATGTCTGCTCCTTTCTTCCCTCTGATCCAAGGGCAATCCAGCAGTAAGGGACAGGTGGTTGTCCAAACTCTCTCTCTGCAAACTGTATAACTTTTTTAACTATTCTATCATTAATCTCTGTTATAATCCGTGTTATATTGCTTGCTTTTGCACCTTGAGAGATTAAATGACCTACAATTGTGTTTATCTGCTTAGTAGTGTTAATTAATCCTTCAACAGTCTGCTGAATTTCTAAATCTTTTACAATTGTAATAGGTGATAATCCCTGAAGCATCATTATATCATGGTTTGTGATAATTCCACTGATATTGCCATTTTTTATTACTAAAAGATGATGAATGTTATATTTAAGCATTCTTACTACAGCTTCAAAACAAAAATCTCTTGCGTCTATAGTGATAATTGGGTAACTCATTATATTTTTGACTGGCTCATCAACATTTCTTCCTGAGGCAATAACCTTCTTTCTTAAGTCTTTGTCTGTAATTATTCCTAATGGAATTCCTTGATCATCCACCACTATTAGAGAGCTTATAGAGTTTTCACACATTACTTTTGCTGCTTCTCTTATTGGAGTGTTCTCTTTAACTGTGATAACATTTTTTGTAGCAATCTCTTCAACGGGTGTAGTAAACAGAATTTTATCTACAGCATAGGTAATAGCTCTTCTGCTCTGATCATCTCTGTAACCTTTGTCTAAGTAGATATTCATAAAGGATCTTAAGAAGAAATCTCTTACCTCTGGATATTTGCTTATTAAATTTAAAATCGTATCCTTTGGTATCAAATAGCAAATAGTATCATCTATTGCCATTACATTTGCTCTTGATTTATCTCCACTCATAAGAGATACAAAACCAAAGGTATCTCCTTCACTTCTGTAGTCTATTACAACTTCTTCATTTTCAACTCTTCTGTATACCTTAACTCCTCCCTTTTTTATTACATAAAGAAACTCACTCGGAGCACCATCTTGTAGAAGTATATGAGTGCCTTTGGGATAGTATTCCATTGATATCTTTACTGTTATTGAGTTTATTACCTCATCAGTAAGAAACTCAAAGGGAGGAACTGATTTTAGAAAATCCATGATATCTTCAATCATTTTGACCATATACTTAGAAATATGCAATCATTATGCCAAAGTTTAATTTTAAAAAATCCTTAATTTCTAACAGCTTGTTTAACTGAAGAATGTTACGAAAGGTAACAATAAATGTTTATTTTAGTAACTAATTTTGTTCAAATTTCTCTAAAATTTAACAAAAATTTAATCCAATCTTAACATTCCTGTAACAAAAGTTTGTTTAAATTAAATTGATGATTATGAATGTTGAAATTAATAAAGAGGTTAGTTGCCCTAAATGTGGAACAGATGCGATATATAAATACGGAAAAACTAATACAGGAAAGCAAAGATATATATGCTTAATATGTAAAAAACAGTTCACTGAAAATAGTATAGAAAAGATTAAATCAGAAGTTATCTGTGAGTTGTGTGGAAGCAAGATGTATATATATATGAGAGATGATAATAAAGGATTAATTAGATTTAGATGTTCGCAATATCCTAAATGTAAAAATTATATGACAAGGAGGTTAAGATGAGATTTTATATTCATGATATCCCGGGTAGACTTAGGATTAAAAGTCCATTGCTTAAAAATAATCAGAAAGCAGAGTTTGAATTAAGAAAAGCTTTGAGCACCTTAGAGGGAATCGGAGTTGTAGAGACAAACCTAACTACTGGTAGCATTCTTATTAACTATAATGTAAAAAAACTTCACAAAAATGACATTATCAGGCTTCTTACTAATAAAGGATACTTTGATCCTTCAAGGGCAGTTACAAATGATGAATATATTAGAAAAACCGTTGAGAAGACTGGTAGTTTTGTTGTAAAAAGCTTAGTGGGAACTGTAATTGATAGTAGTTTAGAGAAAACACCTTTAAGATTTATTTCAGCAATTATATAAGATTTAAAACTATTTCAAAAAGAAAGCTTCCTTATCGAAGGAAGCTTTTTTATCTTTCATTATCTTTCTAATTAATCCTTCTTTAATGCTTTATTTACAAAGAAAGAACCCAATGTAGCAAGGGAGATTACCCCATAATCAAGCATTTTCAGAGGTGTTAAGCCTAAAAGATTTCTTAATCCAGGTATAAATATTGCAGCTACCTGAAGAAATAATGTACCACCTACGGCTAAATTAAGATACTTATTTGAAAAGGTATTACCGGACAGAATTGAACGATCCTTTGTTCTACAGTTATATGCATGCAGAATCTGTGACAGAGATAGAGTAAGAAATGCTATACTGCTTGATGAAGGTGATATCCCATACCTTGATATTCCATATAAATATGAACCTAAGGTAGAGAGTGTTATTACTGAAGCTTCTTGAAAATGTTTATTAATTTGATTTTTATCCAATATTTCTTCATTTGGATCTCTTGGGGGTTTTTTCATTAGCTCTTCATCTAATGGTTCAATGGAGAGAGCTAACCCAGGAAATATGTCTGATATTAGATTTATCCACAATAGTTGAATCGGTGTTAAGGGTTGTCCTATGTTTAAGGCTATACATGAAAACATAGTGAAAATCTCACTTAAATTGGTGGATACAAGATAATGAATTGATTTTCTTATATTTACATATGTATTCCTGCCATTAGCAATTGCTAACTCTAATTTATTTAAATCATCGTCCTCTATTATTACTTCAGCCACATCCCTTGCTATTTCAGTTCCAGCCCTACCCATTGATATGCCCAAATTAGATACTTTTAAAGCAGGTCCATCATTAATACCATCACCAGTCATTGCTACATATTTTCCTTTTTCTTGTAAAGACTTAACTATTTTTAATTTATCTGTTGGTGTTGCTCTTGAAAAAACACTAATTCCTGTGATATCAGCTACATTGTCAATTTTAGATGTTTCTAATATTTGTAAGGGGCTTTTTCTACTTAAACTTAGTTCTTCAGCAATTGCCTTTGCAGTGAGGGATTGATCTCCTGTTATCATTATTGTGTCAATACCAGCTTGATGAAATCTTTTTATTAATTCTTTCACTCCCTCTCTCAGAGGATCTTTAAAACCTATTAGACCAAGCCACACTATATCAATACTGTCTATTATTTTATTACAGTTACAGTCTTCTTTATATAATTCATTTATTAATTCCTTATGTTTTTTCTCTAAAATACCATAACAAAATCCTAAAACTCTTAATCCTTTTGATGACATTCTTTCATTTGCTTCGGTATAAACTAATAGCTCTCTCTCGCTGAAACTTCTTACTTCTCTGTCTTGCATAAACTGATTAGAAAATTCAAGTAGTTTATCTGGTGCTCCCTTTATGGCTACAAGGTACTCATCTGGGTTTTCAGTCTCATGTATGGTTAGCATAAAATTCCTATTTTCAGCTCTATAAAAGGTTTTGATTCTCTTATATTTTTCTCTTAATTCTTGAGGATTTATTGACATTGAATTGGCAAGCTTTACAAGGGCATTTTCTGTTGGGGTACCTACTATATTATATTTCCCGTTATTAAAGTCTAATTTACTGTCGTTGCATAAAATTGAGATTTTAATAAGTTCTTTCAAAGTGCTTCTTTCATCAAGTTTTACTGGAGATTCAGTCTCATATAAATTCTTTCCATCAGATTCATAAAGCTTTCCATCGGCAAATACTTCTGAAACAGTCATTTTATTTAGTGTTAAAGTGCCGGTTTTGTCAAAACATATGGTATTGATAACTCCCATTTTTTCAATGGCATTTAAATCTCTGATGAGAATTCCCTTTTTCCTCATGTTCGCCATTCCAAGAGCAAATGTTGTCGTTGCTACTGTTGGTAAACCCTCTGGAACAGCAGCAACAGCAAGAGAGATAGAAGTCTTTAACATTTCAACTATTCCATATCCTCTAATCAGTCCAATTATAAAAACGGAAGCACATATTATTAAACTTATAACTGATAGTTTTAGCCCGAGTCTGTCTAATTGACTCTGTACAACTGTTTTAGTAGGTTTATGCTCTTCAATGAGAGCCTTTATTTTACCAATTTCTGTTGAATTGCCTGTGGCAACAACAACTGCTTTACCTTGTCCACCAACTACAAAAGTACCTCTATATACCATGTTACATCTGTCTGCAAGGTGGATTTTATCCCCGTTATTAGATATACAGATATTTACAAACTTTGATACAGGGAGACTTTCTCCAGTTAAAGCAGATTCATCTACAGTAAGATTAATACTCTCTATAAGTCTACAATCGGCACTTATAAAAGTTCCAGGTTTAAGAAGAACTATATCTCCAGGAACTAATTCTTCTGAGTCTATTAGTTTAATCTCTCCATCTCTTATTACCTCTGATCTGTGCTCAAAAATTTTATTAAGCGATTTTATTAAACTTTCAGTTTTACTCTCTGTTTTATAGCCAATTAAAGCATTAATGATAATAACACCAACTATAAATATGGAATCTGTAATACCTCCAGTTAAAAAGGATATCAGTGAAGCAACTCCAAGAAGTGCAACAGGTATTGATTTGAATTGACTTAAAAATAAGGAAATTTTAGATTTAGATTTTTCCTCATCAAGTGTATTAGGTCCGAATTTTTTTAATCTTTTACTATGTTCCTCTGATGAAAGTCCTAAATCTTCATTGGTATTAAGAATTTTAACTACTTCCTGCCAGTCAATTAAGTGCCAGTCTTCTTGTTTCTGTTCAGATCTAAACGGTATATTTTCTTTTATTTTATTTACGATTCTCCTTCCAAATCTGAATACTTTGCCTTCACTTTCATACTTCTTGTCATTTTCATCCCTGACTTTTAACATGAAATGTCGTTTAAAATTCTCTGCGATATTCTCAACTAACTGAATAACTTCATTTAGAGTTTTTTCCTTTTTGTAATAAATTAATAGTGACCCTGTAATTAGGTTTATGGAAAACTCATTTATAAAGTCTACACCTCTTAAATTTGAGGAAAGATACTCTTTAAATTCCTCTGAGTTTTTCAATCCGATTACTTTTAAACGAAGCCTTCCAAGAACTTCTTTATGAACAACTTTTACCATTTTATTTTACTCGGATTTTTTCTTTTTTCCCTTGCTTTCTTCTAAAATATCTATTTTTTCAGTCATCTCTTCCAGTTTTTTAGATTCATCCTTGAGAGTTGGCAGAGAATTTTTTATCTCAGAGGTCTTACCTGTAGGAATTATGGAGCCTAAAACCTCTTTTAGACCGCCTATTGTAAGAAGTAAAATGTCTTTTACAGAGTTTAATGCAACATTGCCAATTGCATATGCAGTTTCAATAGCTCTTATTGAAGTTGCCTTTACTACCTCTTCTACATTTCCTCCTATCTCAGATGTTGCTTCAA
>JANXCZ010000050.1 GCA_025060075.1 Thermodesulfovibrio sp. | reverse complement strand
AAGGATTAGGAATAAAAGATAAAAGTTTTCAAAATAAAAACTTTGTAGTATCAGTTATAGAGAAACCCAACTCTCTTGAAAATCCTGTAAAACCTAAAAAAAGTGCTCATTTTAGCTGTATCAGCAATAAGCTCTTTGTTTTTAGGAGTTTTTCTTGCCTTTTTAGTTGAGTGGTGGAGTAATATAAAGACAAAAAAACAAAGATAGATTGAAAATATCTGTTTGAACAAGTCTGTAAAAAATTAAAGTGCAATATGGAAAAGAAACACAAGGAAAGAATCATTACAGAAAATCAACTTTAAAGACAATATCTTGAAATAAGAGGTCGTATCAAACTAAATATTTAAAAATCTCTCATTTCTGCTATAATTATCTATGTTTTCATTTATTATCTCTTTCTTGGTATCCCTTTTAATCTGCCTTCTTATTATTCGCTACAGTCATCTTCATTCTCATATAACATCAGATCCTGTCAAGGGAGGTCCACAAAAGTTTCATATAAAGCCTACTCCTCGTATAGGAGGACTGGCTGTATTAGGAGGAATTACGGCAGGAGCCATAGTATTTTACCTTCAAGATAAGGATTTTAAAGAAGTATTTGCATTAATCTTAATATGTTCTCTTCCTCTTTTCGTAGGTGGACTTGCAGAGGATTTAACAAAGAAAATTTCAGCTAAAGTGAGACTTTTACTATGTATAGTCTCTGCCTTGTTAGTATATTTCATAGCTGATGTAAAAATTGTAAGAGTTGACTTGTTATTATTTGATGATTTATTAGAGTTTATGCCTTTATCCCTTCTTATTACAACAGTTGCAATAGCAGGTTTTTCAAATGCGATAAATATAATTGATGGTTTTAATGGACTTGCAAGTGGAGTATCTATAATAATACTTACTGGTCTTGCCTATGTGGCATTCAAAGTAAATGATATTTTTATTCTTTTTAGTTGCATTGTTTTAATAGCAGCAATTATTAGTTTTTTTGTATGTAACTATCCAAGAGGATTGATTTTTCTAGGTGACAGTGGAGCCTACCTAATCGGATTTTTTATTGCTGTAATATCTGTTTTAATTGTAAAAAGAAATCCACAAGTTTCTGCATGGTTTCCCATGTTACTCGTAATATATCCTGTATGGGAGACAATTTTTTCTGTATATAGAAAAAAAATTTTAAGAGGGACATCGCCTTTTCATCCAGATCCACTACATCTTCACATGTTAGTCTACAAAAGAATTCTTAAATGGACTTTAGGATCAAAGGATGCAAAATATATAACAAGACGAAACTCAGCCACTTCTGTTTATCTATGGGGACTTACTTTTATTGCCTTCGTTCCTGCAGTATTATTTTGGCAAAAAACTCTGCTCCTGCAGATATGCACTTTTTTATGGATACTCATGTATGTGTGGCTTTACAGAAAAATCGTAAGATTTAAAATACATAAAATTAACAACAGAAAAGTTTTTCCCTGACCTTCCTTTACCATCTTCCCCAAGCACAGTAGTAGTCAAACTGATCATCGTAAATTTTTAGTCTCTTTTTAATAACAAAAACTCTATGTAAAACAATACCGAATAAAAAGCCTCCAATATGTGCCCACCATGCAACACCACCTACATCTGAAGGTGAAAGTAAAGAACCAAGCCCAGAGAAAAGCTGAATGAAAAACCACATTAATATATAAAAGATAGCTGGCAATGAAAAGAAAAATGGAAAAAATAAAATTGGAAACAATGTTATCACCTTTGCATGGGGAAACATGACCATATAGGCACCTAAAACACCTGATATGGCACCAGAGGCACCAACTGTTGGAATAGTTGATGTAGGATTAATTAAGCAATGAATCCATCCTGCTCCAAATCCACAGATTAGATAAAATATTAAAAATCTAAAAGAGCCCATTTTGTCTTCCACATTATCAGCAAAAATCCACATTATCCACATATTACTTATAAGATGAAACCATCCTCCATGAAGAAACATGCTTGTTAAAAATGGAAGATAATAGAATGGATCAAGGGGAAGGGTTTCAACTAACATATATCTTGCAGGCACTATCCCAAAAATATGAAATAGGTAATCAAGGTCTTCTTTGCTGAACATAAGCTCAAAAATAAAAATAAGGCAGTTAAGCGCTATAATAAGCCATGTCATATAGGGAGTATATCTTCTTGGAAGGCAGTCTCTTATTGGTATCAATTATTTTTACTCCTTTTTATTAATATGGCTTTATATATTGTAGGAAGTAGTGATACAATAATGATTCCCAATATGAACAATGAGAAGTTTTCCTTAACAAAAGGAAGATTTCCAAAGTAATATCCTGTTACTATAAAGGAGCCACTCCATATAATGCTACTAAAAATGTTGTATGCTTGAAATTTAGGATACTTCATTCTGCCTATTCCTGCTACAAAAGGAGCAAAAGTTCTCAATATAGGAAGAAATCTTGCGATTATTATTGTTTTAGCACCGTGTTTTTCATAAAAGGCAGCTGTTGTCTCAAGATGTTTTTTATTAAAAAACCGTGATTTTTCCTTTGAGAAAACCTTTGGTCCTACGTACTTACCAATGTGATAGTTTACTGTGTTACCTAAGGTGGCAGCTAAGCTTAGAATTATAAATGAGCTCCATGGACATATTAATTCTCTTGAAGACAAAGCTCCTACTGCAAAAAGTAGAGAGTCTCCAGGCAAAAAGGGAGCCACTACAAGTCCTGTTTCAGAAAAAACAATTATAAATAAAACAACATAAATCCACTTACCAATCCGAGAAAATATAGTTTCAAGATAACGGTCAATATTAATAATAATATCAACTATCTCAAGCATAGCCAGTTATAAAAAAATCCATAAGCTTAAAGCCATCTTCTATTTTTATGTCTGGATTCTGTAGTATTTCCTCTGAAAACTTTCTCTTTTTTTCTTCTTTCTTTTTACTATCATATATTACAAATGGCACTGGATCAGCTGTATGAGTTTTCACTTTAATTGGAGTTGGATGATCAGGCAAAAGAAGAATTTTAAACTCTTTAAATCTTTTGGGTGCTTCATTGAGTATTTTTCCTAAAACAATTTTATCAATATCTTCAATTGCTTTTATCTTGAGTTTGTATTCTCCTTGATGTCCTGCCTCATCTGGTGCCTCAATGTGAATATATACAAAATCAACTCTCTCAAGAGCATTTAAGGCATATTCAGCCTTACCTTCATAGTTTGTGTCAATCCATCCTGTAGCACCAGGTACATTTATAATGTGAAATCCAGCTAAAATACCTAATCCCTTTGTAAGATCTACTGCAGATATTAAAGCTCCGTTTATCTTATATTTTTCTTGATAAGTTGGCAGATGCGGAGTACGTCCCTGTCCCCAAAGCCAAATGCTGTTTGCAGGCTTTTTCCCTTCTGAGATTCTCTTTTTATTTAAAGGATGCTCCCTCAGTATTTCCATTGATTTAAAGATTAGTTCTTTTAAAAAGTTAGCATTCTTCCCAATTGGAAGATATCTGGTTATTTCTTTGCCTGTTATATCATGTGGTGGAGTGCATTCTACATCTTCAGTGCCATTTTTCCATATCATTATGTGTCTGTAGCTTACACCAGGATAAAATCTTAATGAGTCACTGCCAAGTTTTTTATTAATCTCATCTATTAATATTTTTGCTTCTTCACTTGTTATATGTCCAGCTGAGTAGTCTTCCATAAAAATCTGTTTTTTTTCAAATCTTAATGTGACAAGATTACATCTGTAAGCTATATCGTTTTTAGAGAGTGTAAGTCCCATGCTTACAGCTTCAAGAGGAGCTCTTCCAGTGTAGTAAATCTTTGGATTATATCCAAGAATGCTTAAGTTAGCCACATCACTTCCTGGAGGAAATCCTTCAGGTATGTTTTTTACAGAACCTACTATTCCATTTGAAGCAAGAAAATCCATATTAGGTGTATTGGCAACTTGTAAAGGAGTTTTTCCACCAAGCTCATCAACAGGATAATCTGCTGCACCATCTGGAACAACTACTATATACTTCATAAGATTTTCTCCACAAAAGCTTTAACGCTTTTTAAATCAGCAGGCAAAACATGAGGTTCATTTGCCATTTTAAAAACAATATCAGGATCCTTTAATCCATTGCCTGTAAGTGTGCATACAACAGTACTTCCCTTTTTGAAGTATCCTTTTCTGTATAGTTTTATTACTCCTGCCACTGATGCTGCAGAGGCAGGTTCACAAAAGATTCCCTCATATGAGGCAATCATTTTCTGAGCTTGAAGAATCTCTTCATCACTAACAGTATCTATTGTTCCACCTGATTCATCCCTTGCCTGAATAGCTGTTTGCCAACTTGCTGGATTTCCAATTCTAATAGCTGTTGCTACTGTTTCAGGCTTTTTAACAGGATGTCCAAGAACAATTGGTGCTGCTCCTTCTGCCTGAAAACCAAGCATCTTTGGAAGACTGTTTATTCTACCTTTCTCTTTATACTCTTTATAACCTTTCCAGTAAGCTGATATATTTCCTGCATTTCCAACAGGAAGAGCATGATACTCTGGCACGCGACCAAGTTGGTCACATACTTCAAAGGCTGCAGTTTTTTGTCCTTCAATCCTGTATGGATTTATTGAGTTAACAAGAGTTATTGGATACTCTTCAACTATCTCTCTTACAATATTTAAAGCTTGATCAAAATTTCCCTTTATCTGAATTACAACAGCACCATGAATCATTGCCTGAACAAGCTTTCCAGTGGCTATCTTTCCTTCTGGAATAAGCACTATAGCCTTAATGCCTGCTCTTGCAGCATAGGCAGAAGCAGAGGCAGAAGTATTTCCTGTTGAGGCGCATATTACTGCTTTTGAACCTTCCTCTAATGCTTTTGATATTGCTAAAGTCATTCCTCTGTCTTTAAAAGAACCCGTCGGATTTGCTCCATCAAACTTAAGATATAACTCTAAATCCATATTAAGATTTTTCGTTAAGTTGTTTACCTTTAAAAGAGGAGTATTCCCCTCTAAAAGCGTCACTATAGGAGTTTTTTCAGTAACAGGGAAAAACTCAAAATACTCATTAATTATTCCTCTCCAAGATGATTTGTTATTCATGGCTACTCAATAACATCTCCTTCTATTAGTTCAACAACAACTCCTTGCTCCCTAAGGGAGTTAATTCCTTGTTCAAGATTTTCCTCTAAACCTTCAAGTTCAAGTATCATCTCTCCAAAGGTATCTGTTACTCTTGCTCTCCGAATATTAGGCATAACATCATATTTTTTTGCCATTCTAAAAAGTACAGGCTCTTTAATTAACTCTTGAGGAAATGTAAGTCTTACTCTTAATTTTTTTACCTCAGACATTGTTTCCTCCTTTAGTGACTACCTCCTGCTATTGCAGGAACAATTGAAACTTCATCACCGTCTTTAACTAAGGTATCTTCTCCTTGGAGAAATCTTATGTCTTCCTCGTTAACATAAATATTTATAAACCTTCTTATCTTACCATCCTGACAGAGTCTTTCAGCAAACCCAGGATATGTTTTGTCAAGGGCATTGATTATATCTATTATTTTACCAGGTTCTGCTTCAACAACATCTTTGCCACCTGTAATTTTCTGAAGTGGCGTAGGTATTAAAACTTTTACTGGCATTTTTACCTCCCTTTCTTTTCGTTAATTTTTTTAAGTGCTTCTTCAAATGAAGCAAGATTCGGTTTAATATAATATACCTCTGTTGTTTTTCCATTTAAAACTTCAGCTGTTTTAAGTCCATTTCCAGTAATACAAAGCACTGTGCAGTCTTTTTTGTCAATTTTACCTTCTTTAAGAAGTTTAATATAAGTTGCAACAGTAACACCTCCAGCAGTTTCCGCAAAGATTCCCTCAGTTTTTGAAAGTATTTTTATTGCTTCTATTATCTCATCATCTGATACATCCTCCATTGCACCTCCACTTTCTTTTACTGCTTGTAAGGCATAGTATCCATCTGCAGGATTGCCAATTGCAAGAGATTTGGCAATTGTATTAGGTTTTACAGGTCTAATTACATCTGTTCCCTGCTTAAAAGCTGTTGATATAGGAGAGCATCCTGTTGCCTGAGCACCATAGATTTTTGTCTCTACCTTTTTTATTATCCCTATTTCTTTAAACTCTTTTAATGCTTTCCATACCTTTGTAAGAAGAGAGCCACTTGCACATGGAACAACGATGCTGTCAGGTGCCTCCCATCCAAGTTGTTCAACTATCTCAAATCCAATTGTTTTTGAGCCTTCTGCATAGTAGGGACGAATATTTATATTTACAAATGCCCATCTGTATTTGTTAGCAATCTCACTGCATAGTCTGTTTACATCATCATAGTTTCCATCTACAGCAACTAAGTTTGGCTCATAGACAATAGAGGCAAGAATCTTGTTTTGTTCAAGGGTAGCAGGAATAAAAATAAATCTATTAAAACCTGCTTTTGCTCCGTGAGCTGAAACAGCATGGGCAAGGTTACCCGTAGAGGCACAGGCAGCTGTGTCAAAACCGAATTCTTTTGCCTTTGTAAGTGCTACAGCAACGACTCTATCTTTAAAAGAAAGAGTGGGATGGGCAACGGTGTCATCTTTTATATATAGCTCTTTGACGCCGAGGTATTTAGCAAGGTTTTCAGCTTTAACAAGTGGAGTAAATCCTGAGTTAAGTCCAACTTGTGGTTCACCATCTATTGGTAAAAGTTCTTTATATCTCCATAGTGTCTTAGGTCTTCTCTCTATTACTCTTCTTGTAAGGACTTTTTTAATCTTTGTATAATCATATACTACCTCTAAAGGTCCAAAACAGAACTCACAGACATATATTGGCTCAATAGGATACTCTCTTGCGCACTCTCTGCATTTTAGTCCCTTGACATATTTCATCTGCCACCTCCGATTTGAAAGATTAATTTATTATTTTAAATTAAAAAATAAAAATATAGCTATATATTAATCCTGAAGAATAGCTCTTTTATGAATTCTCTTACTGCTGGATTTTCTGTTAAAGTAAGCTGTTGTCTGTTACCATCAAATATGATACGACCGTCTTTTATGAAAATAAATCTATTGCAAAGTTGCCATGCCACATATACAACATGAGTAATTATCATAAAGCCAATGTTTTCTCTGTCTGCAAGCTCTTTTATAAGTGTCATTATCCTTTCTGAATTTATTGGATCAAGTCCTGCAGTAGGTTCATCATAAAGAAACATCTTTGTCTTTCCTACTGCTAAGGCTCTTGCAATTGCCACTCTTCTATGCATACCACCACTTAGTTCTTCTGGCATAAGCTCTTCTGCATCTTGAACACCAACAAGACTAAGAAGCTCTCTTACTCTTTCATAAATCCTCTCCTGAGGAAGTTTAAGTATCTCTCTCATAAAAAATGCAACATTTTCTTTTACAGGAAGTGAATCAAAGAGTGCACCTTCTTGAAATACTATGCTAAATTTTCTTCTTATAGGAATTAGCTCTTCTTCACTAAGTTTGGTTATATCAACTCCATCAATTATTATTCTTCCTTTGTCTGGTGTTATTAAGCCTAAGATTAACTTTAAGATAGTTGTTTTACCTCCTCCACTTTCACCAAGTACAGCAATACGTTCATCAAAATTAGCAATAAAACTTATACCTTTAAGCACTTCGCGATTTCCATATGAAAACCATACATCATCAAAGATAATCATAGGCTAAATCCAAGGAAGTAAAGAAGAAGCTTTGTTAAAACAAAATCCATAGCAATAACGACAACTATTGATGTAACAACTGCCTTTGTGGTAGATGTTCTTAGTCCCTTAGCTCCTCCACGAGTTGTAAGTCCATAGTAACAACTTATGCATGATATTAAATATCCAAAGATAAAGGGTTTTATTGAGCCAGAGAATACATTTTCAAAGGTAAGTTCTTGAATTATACTTGACCAGTAAAAAGAGCCACTCTGATTACTTACAAAGACTGCTATGTAGTATCCGCCAAATAGACATACTAAATCACCAATAATTGTAAGACATGGAAGCATAAGGATTGATGCAATGACTCTCGGAATTACTACTTTTTTAATTGGATCAATTCCATATACTCTTAATGTGTCTATCTGATGTCCCAATATCATAGAGCCAATCTCTGCAGCCTGTCCTGCTCCTACACGACCAATGAAAACAAGAGCTGTAACAAGAGGACCTATCTCTCTGATTACTGCTATTCCCACAATTTTACCTGTATACATCTTTAAGCCAAGTCCACTTAGTTCTGCACTTAGTTGAAGACTAAGTGCCATTCCAACAAAAAGACAAACTAAAGAAACAATGAAAACAGAGGATGAACCAGCATACTCCATCTGCTCAACTATATCATCAATATAAAGAGGCTTTTTAAATACTCTTACTATGGAGTTAATACAGAGAATATAAAAATCTTGCAGATCAGAAACTAAGGTTTTTAGTTTTGTCATTGATTTCATAGCAAAACAAAGATATCTTATCATAATTCATAGTACAAAGCAAAAGATTTGCCTAAAATTTCATTTTAATGTTAAATTAGAAAAATTTTTTGAAAGGAGAATGAAGTATGAAATATTTAAAGTTTCTCTTTATTCCTGTTGTTTTTTTGATTGTTTTTTCCTGTACTAAAGGCGATGAAGTAGTTGTAAAAGCAGGTTCTTCAAAGCTTACAAAAAAAGAGATTGAGGAGGATATCAAAAGTCTTCCTCCACAGACAAAGATTTTTCTTTCATCTTCTGAGGGAATTGAAAGACTAAAAGACGAACTGATTAAGAGAGAACTCTTATATGAAGAGGCAAAAAAGAAGAATCTTGCTAATTCAGAGGAGTTTAAAAGAAGAGTAGAGGAGTTCAAAAAGATTACGTTGATAAATATGTTAATTGAAGAAGAGATTAAATCCCTCCAGCAAGTTACTGAAAAAGATGCAAGGGAATATTATGAAAAAAATAAAGATATGTTTATAAAGCCAGTTGAGGTAAGACTAAGTCAAATTGTTGTAAAAAGCGAAGATGAGGCTAAAAAAGTTTATGAGAGAATAGACAAAGGAGAAGATTTTGCAAAAATAGCAAAGGAACTTTCAAGAGATGAAAGAACAAGGGCATCTGGCGGAGATATAGGTTTTTTCAAGAAAGGACAGCTTAATCCTCAGATTGAAAATGTTGCATTCAATCTAAGAAAAGGACAAGTAAGTATGCCTGTTAATCTTAAAGGAGAGCTCTATATCTTTAAAGTCACCGATGTAAAGGGAAAGGCAGTAGATTTTGAACAGATAAAAGGACAACTTATTGAGCAACTTAAGGCAAAAAGACAACAAGATTGGTTTAACAGCTATATTGATGAGTTAAAGAAGAAACACAAAGTAGAAGTTAATGAAAAGGCTTTACAGGAAATAATTAATCAAGCTTTAGTAGAAGGGAAAACTACACAGCCAAAGTAGTAAATATTTTATTTTCCAATACAAAACTCACTGAAGATTAAGTTTAGAATATCTTCAGTTGTAACAACTCCTACAATCTGACCAAGAAAACTAAGAGCCTCTCTGAGAAACATCGCAGTAATCTCAAGGGGCTCTTTACTTTTAAAACTCTGAAGAGCATTATCCAGTGACTCTAAAGCTTTTTCAAGAGCTACCTTATGCCTTAGTTTTGTAACAACTAATCCCTCTCTTTCATATTTTCCTGATATGGTTGTATTAAAGATAAGTTCCTTTAGTTGTTCTATTCCTTCTCCTTTTAGTGCCGAAATCTCAACAGTGGGTTTATCTTTTAAAGATTCAGGGATTTTAAACTCTTTACTTTTTATATCTTTCTTGTTTACTACAACAATTACCCTTTTTTGAATAACTTTGCTTATTATCTCCTCATCAAGGCTGTCAATAGGCCTACTTGAGTCAAGAACAAGCAATACAAGTTCAGCTAACTCAACGGCTTTTAATGTTCTTTTAATTCCTTCTGCCTCTACAAGATCATGAGCCTGTCTTATTCCTGCAGTATCAACTATCTTAAGTGGCATTCCTTTAATATTTACGTACTCCTCAATTATATCTCTTGTTGTTCCAGGAATCTCTGTTACAATTGCTCTTTCTTTCATTAAAAGGGCATTCAAAAGGGATGATTTACCAACATTTGGCTTTCCAACAATTGCAGTTGTAAGTCCTTCCTTGTAGATTTTACCTTCTTCATATCCTTCAATAAGCTTTTTTATTTCTTCCTTTGTCTTAGTTATCTCTTCTATTATCTCTTTCTCTGTAAGACCATCAATATCTTCCTCAGGAAAATCAATATATGCTTCAACATGGGCACAGACTCTCATAAGACGGTCTCTTAACTCATTTATCTTTGTTGAAAGCTTTCCACTAAGATGATCTAAAGCTATTTTTTGTGCTTGTTCAGTTTTAGCTCTGATGAGATCAATCACTGATTCAGCTTGACTTAAGTCTATTCTTCCACTTAAAAAAGCTCTCTTTGTAAACTCACCTGGTTCAGCAAGTCTTGCACCTTCGTTTAGAACAAGTTCAAGAATTCTTTTTAATGTAATATATCCTCCATGACAGTTTATCTCTACAGTGTCTTCCCTTGTATAGGTATTTGGAGCTCTCATAACAGTAACAAGAACCTCATCAACAATTTCTTCATTAGAAGGATCAACTATAAAGCCATAATGTATTGTATGTGTCTTTACATTTTCTAATTTGATTCCCTTTGGAGAACGAAAAAGCTTGCTCGCAATTGGAATAGACTGTTTTCCACTTATACGAATTATTCCAATGCCACCTTCTCCTAAGGGAGTGCTTATAGCAGCAATTGTGTCAAACTCAGATGAGATCACGCGGATTTTTTAATCTTTTTATTAATATAAAACTGCTGAGCTATTCCAAAAATATTATTTATTAACCAGTAAAGTACAAGTCCAGAAGGAAAACTTAGGAAAAGAAAAGTAAATACTATTGGAAGAATTAACATTATCTTTTGCTGTGTTGGATCTGCAGTTGTTGGAGTCATCTTCTGCTGTATTAGCATCGTTGCACCCATAAGAATTGGAAGAATATAGTAGGGGTCTTTTTCTGAGAGATCTTGTATCCAAAGCATGAAAGGAGCTTGTCTTAACTCTATAGCTACTGTAAGAATCTTATAAAGAGCAAAGAATATAGGAATCTGAAGAATTATTGGAAGACATCCACTTAATGGATTAATTTTGTATTTTTTGTAAAGCTCCATTATCTCTTTCTGAAGTCTTTGAGGATCATTCTTATACTGTTCTTTTAACTGCATCAATTTTGGTTGAAGCTCACTTAGTTTATACATTGACTTCTGTCCACGATTTACTATTGGTATAAAAGGAACTCTTACAATAATTGTAAGTATTATTATTGCAATACCATAGTTTCCTGTCAAACTATAAAGAAGCTTTAAAAACCAAAAAAGTGGTCTGGCAATAATTGAAAAGAATCCAAAGTCAACTATATGTTCAAGTCCTACATTAAACTTTTTAAGATAATCATACTCCTTAGGAGCGACAAATAATCTGTAGCTGTTTACACCTTCTTTAAACTCTACTGTTGTAAGAGCATTGCCATTGTAAGGAAAGACAATAAACTGATTTGGCTCAGTTAAAGGCACAATAGCAGAAAAGAAGTATTTATCCTCTTGAGCAACCCATTTGACACCTTCTTTGTATGTAGTAGCTTCCTTTACCTTTGAAGGATTAAGCTCTATTCTTTCAGCTTCTCTTAAAATTACAGGTCCCCAATGGGGTGAGTCTTCTTTATTTAATACTCCAAAGTCCTTTCCAAGTGTTACATAGTAACTACCTAATCCACTAACTTCGTCTTTAATCTCTATTAAATAGTCTGTTTTATTGAAGACAAAGGTTCTCTTTATTTGGATATTACTGTCAGAATAACTAAATATTACTAATGCTTTTTCAGAGTCTTTAAAAGAAGCCTTTGAATCGTCTATATTAAACATCAATCTTGGATAACTAAACTTGCTGTCCTTTGAAATTAAAAGAGCAGGAACTTCAGTGGATGTTAAGATTATTGGCTTTCCATTTTTATCTTTATAATTTTTAAGCTCTACTGATTTTATCGTAGCACCTTCATTTGATAAAGTTACTTTGAAAACTTCATTTTCCACTGAAATCTCTCTATACTTTATGTCTTGAAAAGTAGGTTTTGGTTCTTCTTTCTTTAAAGTCTCAGTTTGAGAAGGCTTTATAGCAGGTTTTTCTTCTTTTTTTACCTCCTTAGGTTGCTCGGGAACCGGTTGAGGCTGAAAGTACTTCATATAAAGATACTGACTACCAAATAAAATAATCATACTTAGAATGACTGCTAAAAATGCTCTTAATCCTGCTCTTTCCATAATCTCACCTTAATGGATCATAACCTCCTGGATGAAATGGATGACATTTAAGTATTCTTCTTAATGCAAAAAAAATACCCTTTATTCCATATTTAGTTATAGCCTGCTCAGCATACTCCGAGCATGTTGGAATAAATCTACATACAGGAGGCATAGCTGGAGAAATAAATCTTCTGTATATTTTTATCAAGATTATTAAAGTTTTAGAAACTATGGAGTTAGTCTCCATCTACCTTTGGCTCTTCTTCTCTTTATGACCTTTCTTCCACCAGGTGTGCTCATTCTTTTAAGAAATCCATGAGTTCTTTTTCTTTTAAGCTTATGTGGATGGTAAGTTGTATATGCTCCCAATTTTTAACCTCCTGACTAAAATTTATATGGAATAAGTGTTTTTATTGCCTTGTATTGAGTCTCATCAACTGTAGTAGGTTGCCTTAAGTGCCTTGTTCTCTTTGATGGTTTACCAGTAAGTAAATGACTTTTATTAGCTCTTCTTCTCATAATTTTTCCAGTTCCTGTAACCTTAAATCTTTTTGCTGCTCCCTTGTGAGTTTTAAGTTTTGGCATAATAACCCCCTTTCCAATTTTAGATAGATATTTTAATAAATTTTTTCCTAAATTATCAATCTTTACCAGGAGCTATAATCATACTCATGGTGGTTCCTTCAAGACGGGGTTCTTGCTCAATTTTATGCGAAAATCCTACAAGAAGAGCTTTTATCTTTTCAAATACTCTCATTCCCATCTCAGCATGAATAATCTCTCTGCCTCTAAAGAAAAGAGTTACCTTTGCTTTATCTCCATCTTCAAGAAATCTTTTAATATGTTTTACTTTAAGCTGAAGATCATGATCCGAGATTTGGGGCCTTATTTTTATTTCTTTTACAGTGGAGGTTTTCTTTGAAGAGCTTTTTTTCTCAAGTTGATACTTATACTTACCATAATCCATTATTTTACATACAGGAGGATTTACATTTGGAGCAACTTCAACGAGATCATAACCTCTTTCTTTAGCAATCTGAAGAGCTTCTCTTATGTTTACTATTCCAATCTGTTTTCCATTTTCATCAATTAATCTTACCTCTTTTGCTTTAATTGCCTCATTTACTCTAATATCCTTTGTTGCTATTTTATCACCTCCTTAAGTTTATTTTCTGTTTATTATTTCATCATTAAGAGACTCTATAAATTCCTCAATTTTTATCAGTTCAAGATTTTTTCCATCTCTTTTACGAACAGTTATGGCATTTTTTTCAACTTCTTTTTCACCAACTATTACCATATAAGGAATCTTATTCATAGAGGCTTGCCTTATTTTATATCCTATCTTTTCATTTTCAATATTTAACTTTACTCTAAATCCATTGCTTCTAAGTTGATTATAAATCTTTGTTGCATAATCAACATGCTTTTCTGAAATAGACATAATCTCAACCTGAACAGGAGCAAGCCAAAGGGGAAAAGCACCTGCATAATGCTCAATAAGTATTCCAATAAATCTCTCAAGAGATCCCATCAATGCTCTATGTATCATAATTGGTCTGTGTTCCTTTCCATCTTTTCCTCTGTAAGTAATTTCAAATCTTTCTGGAATATTAAAATCAACCTGAATTGTGCTACACTGCCATGATCTATTAAGAGCATCTTTTATTTTTATATCAATCTTTGGTCCATAGAAGACTCCTTCACCTGGATCAATCTGATATGGTAAATCTCTTTTTTTAAGAGCCTCTTTTAATGCAGATGTTGCTCTTTCCCAATTTTCAATGCTTCCAACATATTTTTCAGGTCTTGTTGAGATGTATATATCATAGAGATTGAAACCAAATGTAGAAAGAATAAATAATGTAAAGTCAAGCACTTTTTGAATTTCCTCTTCAAGTTGTTCTTCTGTGCAGAATATGTGAGCATCATCTTGAGTAAAGCCTCTTACCCTTAAAAGCCCATGAAGAACTCCTGATCTTTCATATCTGTAAACTGTTCCTAACTCTGCAAATCTTAAAGGAAGATCTCTATAACTACGAAGTTCGGATTTATAAACCTGAATATGAAATGGACAGTTCATAGGTTTAAGCTGATAAGAAATCTCATCAATATCCATAGGTGAATACATATTCTCTCTGTAAAAATCTAAATGTCCGCTTTTTTTCCATAGATCAAGTTTTGCAATATGAGGAGTATAAAGAAGCTGATATCCTGCTTTCAGATGTTCATCTTTCCAGAAATCCTCTATAGTTTTTCTTATAATTGCACCATTTGGAAGCCATATTATAAGGCCAGGACCTACCTCTTCACTTATTTCAAAAATTCTAAGTTGTTTGCCAAGCCTTCTGTGATCTCTCTTTTTAACTTCCTCAAGAAAGTTAAGATAATCCTGTAGTTCTTCCTTAGTAGGAAATGCTGTGCCATATATTCTCTGAAGCATTTTATTTCTTTCATCGCCTTTCCAGTAGGCACCAGCTACACTTAAAAGCTTGAAAGCTTTAACCATACCAGTATGAGGTATGTGGGGACCTCTACATAAATCTATGAAACCACCTTCTTCATATATTGAAACTTTTTCATCCTTTATTTCGTTTAGTATCTCAACTTTGTAAGACTCACCAAGTGCTTCAAAAAGCTTTATTGCTTCATCCTTTGATATCTCTTTTCTTATAAAGGGTTGTTTTAGTTTGATTATCTCATGCATTCTTTTTTCTATTTTTTGAAGGTCTTCCTCTGTAAATGGAGTGTCTTTATCAAAATCATAGTAGAATCCATCTTCAATTGCAGGTCCTATGGTAACTTTTACATCAGGGAATAAATCCTTTACAGCATGAGCCATAATATGAGCTACTGAGTGCCTTAGTATTTCAAGACCTTCCTTAGTTTGAGGAGAGATTATCTCAATTTCTTCATCTCCATTTAGATAGGATACGTAAGATAAATCTTTTATTTCTCCGTTTATTTTAATAGCGATTGCCTGATTTTCTTTAAGTATTTTTTCTAATTCTTCAGGCATTAACTCAAAAGTATGCTCTTTAATCTTTACTTTTATGCCGAACCTCCTTAGAAATTTTAACTTTATATTAATCTAAAATTAACACAATAATCAATATCCTATACTAAAACTCCATCAACCATTCTAAATCTTCTTGTGCAGTGTTGAGCAAGGTATTCATTATGAGTGACGATTATAAATGTAGTGCCAAGCTCTGAGTTAATCTTTTTAAAAAGTTCAAAAAGCTCCTTAGCAGATTTTGAGTCAAGATTTCCTGTTGGTTCATCTGTAAGCACCAAAGGAGGATTCTTAAATAAAGCTCTTGCTACTGCAACTCTTTGCTGTTCTCCTCCTGAAAGCTCACTTGGACGATGATAAGCTCTCTCTGATATACCTAATTTTTTGAGTAGCTCAAAGGCTCTATCCTTTAGTTCTTCATATTTTTGTTTTTTTCTTTTATGTTCATTTCCAATTAATTCAGGCATTATAACATTCTCTATCACATTAAACTCAGGTAAAAGATAGTGAAATTGAAATACAAAGCCTATGTATTTATTACGAAACTCTGATAAAGCATTACTTGACAGACTTAAAGGATTTGTATCTCCATTAAACTTGTATGTAATTTCGCCAGATGTTGGAGTATCAAGGGTTCCGATAACATGAAGAAATGTGCTTTTTCCAACTCCACTTGCTCCTGTAATAGCAATAATCTCACCTTTATAGGCTACAAAATCAATTCCTTTTAATACCTCTATTATTCCAGCCTTTGTTACGTAACTTTTTTTAAGATTTTTTGTTATAAGTATCTCTTTTTTCATGACGAAAGGGTTTTCCAAACTCATCTATTTTTTTCTTTACAAACTGATGAATGCTGTCAGCCTTGTCTGCAGCATACTGAAATGATTTCTTAACAAATCCTGTTGTTTTGTCTCCAACTTGCCTAATCTTTTCTCCACCATAAAATAATGCCAAAATTAAGAAAATGATAAATAAAACTATGCTTAGACATCCAATGTTTCTTATAAGTTTAAACACTACTCATACCTCAAAATCTCAACAGGATTTATCTTTGAAGCCCTGTGAGCAGGATATATAGTTGATACAAGGCTAATAAATAATGCAGTTGCACATATCAATAAAACATCAAATACTTTAACCTTTACAGGTAGTTTACTTAGATAGTAAACATCTGCTGGAAGTTTTACAATATCATAAGATTTTATGATTTCACATAAAATAAGTCCTGTTGTTAATCCAACTAAAACTCCAATAAAACCAATAATAAGTCCCTGATACATAAAAATTAGCTTTATTAGATTGTCCGTTGCTCCCATTGATTTAAGTATAGCAATGTCTCTTTGTTTTTCAGTAACATTTACCATCAACATGCTTATTATATTAAATGAAGCAACAAGAACAATTAAGGCTAAAATTATAAACATTGCAAACTTTTCAAGTTTAAGTGCAGAAAAAAGATTTCTATTCATCTGCATCCAATTTTTAACATAAAAATCCCCTTTAAGTTCTTGATTAAGAGAATCACTAACTATGTTTGCCTTATAGACATCTTTAAGTTTAAGCTGAATACCTGTTACTTTGTCTCCGTACTCAAAAAAATCTTGTGCTATTTTTAAATCTGTTATAACAAGATTCATATCATACTCAAACATTCCTATCTCAAAAATTCCTGTAACAATAAACTTTTTAACCTTAGGTATTATTCCAAGTGGTCCTATTGTTCCCATAGGAGATATGGCTGTAACTGTATCTCCAGGAAGAACTCCAAGAATATTAGCAAGCTCTTTTCCTATTATTATCCAGGGCAGTTCTGTATAGTGTTGATATTTGTATTTAATATGTTTGAATACCTCAGTTGTTTTCATGTCATACTCAGGTATGATACCTCTTAGATAAACTCCATGGGCTCTTTTGCCTGATGAAATCAATACCTGTCCCATAACAAATGGAGAGCATGCTTGAATATCTTGTTTTGTTGATAAAAAATTGATTAATTCTTTATAGTTAGAGATTCCTCCAGAGTAACTTAAAACCACAGCATGTGCTTGAGTTCCAAGAATTTTTCTTTGTAAATCTTCATGAAAACCACTTACTACAGATATCACAACAATTAAAGCCATTACACCAACTGCAACTCCACTTATAGAGATTAATGTTCCAAAGGAAATTCCCTTTTTTCTGCTTTTTAAATATCTTAAGGCAATAAATAGAGGAAGTTTCATTTCATCTCTGGTCTTAAAAGAGGAAAGAGAATAACATCTCTTATTGATTGATTGTTTGTCAAAATCATAACAAGTCTGTCTATACCAATTCCTTCACCTGCTGCTGGAGGCATTCCAATCTCAAGTGCTCTTATAAAGTCTTCATCCATCTCTGGAACTTCTTCATCTCCTTTAAGTCTTTCTTCAAGCTGACTAAGAAATCTTTCTCTCTGGTCAATTGGATCATTTAACTCTGAGAAAGCATTCGCAATTTCTCTGCCAGCGATAAAAAGTTCAAATCTTTCAACAAGTTCTGGATTATCTCTCTTTCTTTTAGCCAATGGAGAAAGCTCAACAGGATAATCAATAATAAAGGTTGGCTGAATTAAATCTGGTTCAACAACTTCCTTAAATATCTCATCAAGAATTTTACTAAGACTGCTTTCCTTAGGAATATCTATGCCTTTTGAGTTAGCCCACTTTAAAGCAAAATCATGATTTCTAATAACCTCTTCTGGAACTCCCTTTTGTTTTAATGCATCAAACATGGTAATTCTCTTAAATGGAGGAGTAAAATCAATCAGATAATCACCATACTTTACTTGAAGACTTCCACAGACCTTCTCAGTGATATAACATAAAAGTTTTTCTGTAAAATCCATGAGCCAGTTGTAGTCTTTATAAGCTACATAAAACTCTATCATTGTAAACTCAGGATTATGTTTTGTTGATATTCCTTCATTTCGGAAGCTTTTTCCTATTTCAAAAACTCTTTCAAATCCTCCAACTAAAAGTCTTTTTAGATAAAGCTCTGGAGCGATTCTTAAGTAAAGCTCCATATTAAGAGCTTCATGATAAGTTTTAAAAGGTTTAGCCCTTGCTCCACCAGCTATTGTATGCATCATGGGAGTTTCAACTTCAAGAAAGCCTTCATTTTCAAGAAACTCTCTCAGGTACTTTATTATTAGCTGTCTTTTTATGAAAGTTTCTTTCACTGAAGGATTTACAATTAAATCCACATACCTTTGTCTATATCTTGCTTCAATGTCTCTAAGACCATGCCATTTTTCTGGAAGAGGTCTTAAAGACTTACTTAAAAATACAAATCTGTGAACTTCTATCGTTAACTCATTAGTTTTTGTCCTAAAAAGTTTTCCTTCAACACCTATAATATCTCCAATGTCAAGATGTTTGATTAATGAAAATTTATCTCCTAATATGTCTTTTCTAAAATAAATCTGAATTCTTCCTTTTGAATCTTGAATATGAGCAAAGACTGCTTTTCCAAAGTCTCTCATGAGAACTAATCTTCCTGCAACTGATATATTTATATTTTCATTTTCAAGATGTTGTCGATCAAAATCTCCGAATTTTTTGAATATCTCTTCAGTGTTGGATGAAGGTTCAAAGACTCCATCATAGGGTTCTATTCCAAGACTTCTTAAGGCAGAAAGCTTTTTCATTCTCTGTTGAATTAGATCTGAAAGAGGTGTCTCTTGCATAATTTTTAATTATACCTCCTGATAATTTCATTAAAAAATCGGGGCGAGCCGATTTGAACGGCCGACCACTCGCACCCCAAGCGAGTGCGCTAACCAGGCTGCGCTACGCCCCGATTCAAGAAAGCATTTTTAAAATTTCTTTAAGCCTATGTTTTATCTTTTCTATTACTTCTTCCTTGGATGATTTTTCCTTTGAGATTTCTTCGCTGTTTATTAATCTACTTGCCAATTTTTGCCTTACACCTTCTACTGTATATCTATCTTCATAGAGCATCTTTTTTATTAGAAGAATAATTTCTATATCTTTTTTAGTATACAACCTTTGCCCACTCTTTGTCTTCTTTGGCTTTAAAAATGGAAACTCTGTCTCCCAATATCTTAAAACATATGGTTCTACACCAACAATTCTGCTTGTTTCTCCAATCTTATAAAAAATCTTAAATGGTAACTCTTTCTTTAAAGCTTCTCCCATCTTAGGTTATATTTTTTTGAAGAGCCTGTTTTAGCTGTTCACTTGGTCTAAATGTAACCACTTTTCTTGGTTTAATCTCTACGATCTGCATAGTTTTTGGATTTCTTCCTACTCTACTTCCCTTTCTTCTTACTGTAAAAACTCCAAAACCTGATATCTTTACTACTTCTTCCTCTAATAAAGCTTCCTTTATTGTATCAAAAACTGCCTCTACGATTTTCTGAATCTCTGTTCTTGGTAGTCCAACTCTCTCAAAGATAAAGTTAACAAGATCTGATTTTGTCATTATCGCCTCCTGTATCTGTGTAATTCATTGAATTTTATCTTATTATGTTTAGACATTGTCAAGTTTATAGAGTCTTTTGAAAATTTAAAATAAATCTATATCCTTATTGGGATTCCTCTTTGCCTTAGAAACTCCTTTGCCTCTCTTATTGAGTATTCTCTGAAGTGAAATATAGATGCTGCCAAAGCTGCATCTGCTTTTGCATAGGCAAAGGCTTCATATAGATGTTCAAGACTGCCTGCACCTCCAGAGGCTATAACCGGGATACTTACAGCATCAACAATTGCCTTTGTAAGCTCTATATCATATCCTTCCTTTGTTCCGTCTCTGTCCATGCTTGTAAGAAGAATCTCTCCTGCACCAAACTTTTCCATTTTCTTTGCCCATTCTACTGCATCAATTGGTCTCATAAGTCTTCCTCCGTAAGTTGAAAGAACAAACCGGGAGTCTTCTCTGTAAAGAACATCTTTTAGTTCTTTGTCATCAAACCATTCTTCAGAAGGATAGGCTTTTGGATTAAAGTTTTTGTCAACCCTTTTTGCATCTATAGCAATAACTATGCATTGGGAACCAAAACGCATTGATGCTTTTTGAATAAAGTATGGATCCTTTACTGCTGTTGTATTTATGGAGACTTTGTCAGCACCAGCATTAAGTAAATCTCTTATATCATCAATAGTTTTTATACCACCACCTACCGTGAGCGGCATAAAAACCACTGAAGCAGTTCTTTCAACAACATCAATAATTATCTTTCTTTTTTCATGGGATGCTGTTACATCAAGAAATACAAGCTCATCAGCCTCTTCTTCATCATAATAAAGGGCATTCTCCACTGGATCTCCTGCATCTCTGAGATTGAGAAAATTAACCCCTTTTACTACTCTTCCATCCTTAACATCAAGACAAGGTATTATTCTTTTTGCAAGCATGGTTTACTCCACTATATTTTTTGCATAGTATAACTCATATTTTTATTCCTGTTGTTCTTGCGATTTCATATATTGAGCCTTTCTCAGGATTTTTAGTATTTTCAACAATAAGGTCTATTTTTTGATCTCCAATTTTCATTTTTAGCTCAGCAAGAAAACTTGCTTTCTTTTCAAGAACATCATCATTTAGGTCTGTCTTTACGTAAATATCAATGTCTCCACCTCT
>JANXCZ010000018.1 GCA_025060075.1 Thermodesulfovibrio sp. | reverse complement strand
GCTTCAAGGAAGACTTTTTTTACTATAGCTTCAGCTTTTTCAAATTCTGTTTTTCTTTTATGAATAAAACAAAGATAAAATGAAGCACTATAGAACTTTGCAAACTTCAAAGCATATCTTGCTGAACCTTCCGATGTGATGGTCTCATTAATCTCGGCTAAGATTTTTTTATACATATCTTACTTTTTAAATAATCTACCATTTTCACATTTAATAATTCTGTAGAGTAATATCCTCTGCAATACCTGATTTTTCCCTAATAAGTTTTTCAATTTTATGCCAGTCAACTTTATCTGAAACACCGCGTTGTTCTATGAGATGTTTCAACTTTTTTCTAAGATCTTTAATTTTCCCATAAATATCTCTATGTATTTCAAGAAATATTCTATTGTCTGAAATTCCTAATTTAACAGGTTCGTATATTATCTCTCCAGAAGTGTTTATTTCAACTTCATAAAAAAATTTCTCAATATGTTCAGGTAACATTCTGACACAGCCGTGGCTTTTAAATTGGTACACTGTAGTTGGCCAGATGGTTTCATGAATAACAACACTTGCAATTGTTGTATCAATCGCATATCTTCCAAGTGGATTGTCAGGACCTGGCAGAACTATCTTTTGAACAGGTTTACCCTCCAACTGCATTTTCCATTGCATAGATTCAGGAACATTCCAAGTAGGATTTTTTCGTTTCCCAATAATTTTAAACTTACCAACAGGTGTTCTCCATATTGTTATCCCTCTCCAAGAAGGCATACCAAGCCCAACAGGATAAATACTCTTAAGTTGTCCATCCTTAAAAAAGTAAAGTGTTCTGTCTGGAATGTTTATAATTATTCCGTTATTAATTACTTTTGGAACAATCCTTCTTGTATTCACTCTTAGTGATTGACCAACCTGAAGGTGTTTCTTTACATCAATATCATTTTCCTTCGCTATAACTTTCCAGTCAACTCCAAATTTTGCTCCGATAAGTTGAAGTGTATCATTTTTTTGAACAGTATATGTTATCTCACCTCCAACAATTATATCAGCTATGCATAAGGATGGAATAAAGCTTAAGATAAAAAGTGTAGCTAATGTAGAGTAATTTATCATTAGATTCATCTCTTTTCCTTTAAAATTGGCAGGTTTTAGTAGAAAATATAAAAAGTATTTGAAATAAATAAAACTATCTCATACAAGTCCAATAGTTTTTAAGGTATTCTTTGAGTTCCTTTACCATCATCTTTGTTGATTCGTATGCAGGATCATCTTTAACTCTATTTGAAACTGGTTCTGGTTCTTCTATTTCAACTTCTATTCCATACAATCCACATATTAATGAAAGCCAGCCAGGACCTACTGCTTTCTCATTGTATCCAGAGGCAATAGCATCTATAACTTTACCATCACAAAGATTAGCTAATTCTTTTGTATAATATCCTATTTTTTTAAAGTCAGCAATTGTAAGTCCAAGACAAGTTAATGCATCGTTCCAGTAAGGGTCTGATCCTCCATATCTTATAATTATTTCTGGCTTGTACTCTTCAGCAAGAGGAAAAACTATATTTTCAAAAATATACTCATAAGAATCCCAGCAAGCACCAGGCTTAAGAGGACAGTTAACTGTAAAACCTCTTCCCTCCCCTTCTCCTATCTGCCATGTAAAGCCTGTTCCAGGATAGATTGTTTTTGGATCCTGATGTATATCTATAAATAAAACTCTTGGGTCATCATAAAAATACTCCATCGTACCATTTCCACCATGAGCATCTGTATCAAGAATTAAGATTTTTCTCAGTGAATATTTCTCTATCAAATACTTAGCTCCGAAGGCTATATCATTGTAAACACAGAAACCTTCCCCATAAGATGGCTTTGCATGATGAAGCCCTCCACCAATAGATATAACCTTTTTGAGTTTGTCCTGTTGAACTAAATCGCATGCTTTTTTCATCTGTCCAATAATAAATCTTGCAGCCATCTCAATATTTCCTGGCTTTTCTCCCGGAATGTTGTCAACACTGAGAAAATTACCTATAAGAGCTACAATATAATTTATTTCTCCCCTATAGGCTAATTCATAAAAATTTTTTACATAATTTATATATTTTTCCGAACATATTAAAAGTAAATCTTCTTCTGAGGCTGGCTCTGCTTCAAGAATTTCGTAATCAATACTTTGTTTTAACTTATTCTTTAAAAAATCAAAAAATATATTGTAACGACTTCCTCTAAAGGGATGTCCTACTCCAAAATCATACTCTTTAATCTTTTCTGAAAAGAGTATTTTAATCATTTTTCAATTATATCATTTTATTTTATTTTAACTAAATTCTTTGAGTCTCAACATAGTGTAAAAAAAGAAGCTATAGGGAGAGAGGTAAGGATAATTTTTAAAGGACTGGATAAATTATGTTTTGTCCATTGATATTTATTCTTTTTACTTCAGTATCGTAAATTCTTCTAATCAAATCTTCGGTAATAGTCTCATCTGGTAAGCCCTCTGCGATCTTTCTTCCGGAGTTTATTACAACTATTTTATCTGAGAAAAGTCCAGCAAGATTAGGGTCATGAAGAGTCATAACAACCACCAATGCTTTTTCTTTTGCAATCTCTTTTATTTTTTTTAGCACTTTTATCTGATTACGAAAATCAAGATGAGTTGTTGGTTCATCAAGAAGCATAACTGGTGCATCCTGCGCCAATGCTCTTGCAATAAGTGTTAATTGACGCTCTCCTCCGCTTATTTTGGTATAGGGTGTTTCTTTTAAATGCTCAATTCCCAGTGTTTTAATTGCCTCCTGTGCAATTTCATAATCCCTCTCGGTTGGTGTAGAAAAGATTCTAACATAGCTTGCTCTTCCCATTAATACTACATCAAAAACTGAGTAAGGAAAAGGAGGCTCATGTTCCTGTGGAACTACTGAGAAAATCCTCGCTCTTTTTCTAAATGAAAGTTTGTCAATAGCCTTTTCATCAAAATAAATCTCACCTTTGTAATACTTCCATACTCCTGAAATACATTTAAATAGAGTTGTTTTTCCAGAGCCATTTGGACCAAGAATTGTGGTTATACTTCCTCTTTTGGCATTAAAACCTATACCTTTAAGTGTATCTTCGGCTTTACCCTTATGCTTAAAATATATATTCCTGACAGTAAGCATTATTTACTCCATGCCTCTTTACCGCTACGTTTCATAAGATATATAAAAAAGGGTGCACCAATAATTGCAGTTACAATTCCAACTGGAATGTCAAAGCTTGTAAGAGTTCTTGAAATAGTATCTGCTAAAATCATAAATGCTGCACCTGCTGAAATGCTAAGTGGTACAAGAGTTTTATGGTCAGGTCCTACAAGCATTCTTACAAGATGAGGAGCCATAAGTCCTACCCAGCCGATAATTCCGCACAAAGATGTAGATACTGCTACAGCAAAAGTTGAAAATCCTATGAAAAGAAACTTCTCTTTTCTTATATTTACTCCTAAAACTTTTGCCTCCTCTTCTCCCATGCTCATTACATTTAGTCTCCATCGCATAAGAAAGATCGGAAGCACTCCAACTAAAACTCCAGCCACCGCTATTTTTACTGCCTTCCAGTCAGCAAGACTAAAACTTCCCATAAGCCAGTAAACAATACTTTGAAGTCTATGAGGATCAACCAAAAACTTAATTATTGATACCATTGCAGTAAAAAAAGCTGAAACTATGACTCCAGAGAGGATTAAGGAGAGGCGAGAGACTTCTCCTTGAGTTTTAGCAACTCCATAGGCAATCATCACTGAAAGTATAGCAAAAACAAAAGCCATTAACTGTATAGGAAGAAAAGTTAAAAATCCCAATGTTACAGCACATCCAAAGGCAGCTCCAGCCGATATGCCAAGTATAAATGGATCAACAAGAGGATTACGGAATATTCCCTGAAGTGTAACTCCAGCACAAGAAAGAGCTGCTCCAACAATTCCAGCAAGAATAACTCTTGGTAGTCTTATATCAATAATTATAGATTTTTCAGAAATATCTCCTATATCAAAAACATGGAAAATCTCATTTAGTAAAATCTTAATTATCATAAGAGGAGTAACTTCGTATGTACCTAAAAAAAGAGCAATCCATGCAATAACAAATGGAGAGATTAGTATAAAAAAAAGTTTAAACTTTTTTACAATCATTAAAATTTATTATAAACAAAATTTGAATTCATAGAGGCATTCGTTTATATTAAATCTTTATCATACAGAAGACGCATAATTCTTTGTTTTTCTTTTGCTAATTCAAATTTGTAATACTCTGGATAACTCACCTTTGCTATAAATTTCATTGAGTACAAAAACTTCAGCGTCCAAAGATCAAAGAAAAAAGTATCATCAAATTGATAAACAGCCTTATTCTTAATAGCATTAATTATCTTATATTGTTTATTTTTCTTGATATTTTCTGACTTAAGGGTCTTACTATACCACATTATAATAATATCTGGATTTAATAAAATTAATTTCTCCATAGTTAAATTTTGTGATTCAGCTTTAATGTTACCGCAAACATTTATTGCTCCAATAGTATTTATGATTTCATCAACTATACTTCCTCCACACGAGGTCTGAAGAAAACTATGTTGTGCCCAGCTAAAATAAATCCTCTTTTTTGACTTAATTTTTTTTGCTATTTCCTCAATTTTTCTAATTTCCTCTTTTATGTATCTGATTAATTCTTCTGCTCTTTTTTTAGCATTAAAAAGTATTCCAAAATCTCTAATCTCCTTTAGGATATCATCAATTTTTGTTATAAATACTCCATAAACAGGAATTCCTAATCTCTCTAATATTTCAATTGTATCTCTTTGATTTGCCCAGATTATTATCAAGTCTGGTTTAAGAGATAAGACCTTTTCAACATTTACGAACTCCCAATTACCTACGGCAGGTATTTTTTTCTCTCTTATTCTTTCATCTAAAAGAGCATAGTACTTGAAGGTATCACTGTAATAGAAGCCTTCAGTGTAAACATTCGTAGGAATTCCAACAACTTTATGACCCTGCTTTAACATATATATTCCTGTTAGAGCACTTTCAATTAAACATACAACTCTCTCTACCGGTTTGTCTAAATGTATGATTTTCCCTCTAAAATCCTTAACTACGATTTGAGCATTAGCAATATCTATATAAAAAGAAAATAATATTATAAAAATTAAAATAGTTTGGATTAATTTTATCAAAAGGGAGCAGAGATCTCTGCTCCCTTTATTCTTTAGAAACTTAACTCCCATCTTAACATCGCATTAAAGCCAGGGTCTTGGAACTGCCAAGGCATTTCATATTTTTTATTAGTAATATTGTTTAATTCAAGAATTAGAGTGGAATAGTATTTTTCTGTTCTAAAAAGCTCTTTCCTAATATTTAGATTTACTGTGACATAATCTCCAAAATCTCTTCTATTAGTCTTATCAGTGCTATCGTAGTATTTGCCAACAAATTGTAAATAGGGAGAAACTGTGAATCCATATGGAAGATTGGCTGTAAATCCAGCATTTGCTATGAATTTCGGAACAAAAGGTATGTCGCTTCCATCGTGGTTTTCATCAATAGGATTTTTTACTTCAGTATCAGTTATTGTAAAGTTAGCAAACCACTTAGCTTTATTTGAGATAAAATGCTGAACCTCAAATTCTACTCCTTTAGTATAGGCTTTACCTGCATTGACTGATTGAGTCTGAGACGGAGTTAAGCTTACAACATTTTCCACTATCGTATCTTTTGTTATATGATAAAATCCTCTTAGACTAAAATATAGATTACTCAAAGCCCATAGATCTGCACCAAGATCAAAACTATAACCCTTCTCAGGCTTTAGATTCGGATTAGGTAACTGACCATTCTTGTTAGGGACTCCTCTGTCTGACTCCTTAAGAGTTCCACCAACTGATTTTGCAGAAGGAACAAGATAACTTGAACCTGCATTGGCAAATATACCGAAAGTATCGGTAAAGTTATATCTTACTCCAGCTGTCCATATTAGCTGATCCCATGATTTTGAGGAAATGTCTGGTTCAACTCCACCAAGTTTATCGTAGTTGTGCTTTGTATAACTGTATCTTAATCCGGCTCTTAAGACCCATTTATCAAATATTAATTTTTCTTGAGCATAGACACCAAAACTTTTTGCCTTAACATCGTTTCCAATAGTTGTATTTCCTCCTACATTAGCATAAGTTTTATAGGTTGAATACTGAGCATCAACACCTGCTGTTAGAACGCTTTTGCCTAAATGTTTATAATTGACTGATATATCAATAGGATAAATATTTTGTTTTACTCCATCTTTTTCTCTTAGACTTAGACTAGTAGGATAGTTATCTTCTTCCCATGAGCGATGATAGTATCTATATCCTGCCTTTGCATTTAAGATGAAATCCTTAGAAAGAGGCGAAGTAAAGATCAAATTTATCACATCATATTGATGATCATATCCTCTATGAGGTCTCCCAGTATCTCCATCATGCTTTGTGTGATGAGCAAATAGAGAAATTTTAGTCTCAGGAGTAAAAAAGTATGTAGTTTTGAAGTATCCTTTAAATTTTTTATATTCAGGATCATCTATCATATTTAACCATGAAGGTTTTGTACCGTAGTTTGTATAATCTGACTGCTCATAATTTGCACCTAAAAAGAAATTAAATGGTCCTGCATTTCCTTCATGATAAATCCTTGCATTTAT
Source organism: Thermodesulfovibrio sp. (assembly GCA_025060075.1). Lineage (GTDB taxonomy): Bacteria > Nitrospirota > Thermodesulfovibrionia > Thermodesulfovibrionales > Thermodesulfovibrionaceae > Thermodesulfovibrio. The sequence continues at coordinate 35,197 of JANXCZ010000018.1, read as the reverse complement.
TGTATTCCATGTTCCATAACCAAGAGAGATATTTGTAAAAGGTTTTTCTATTTTTTCTTTTGTTATTAAATTCGTTATTCCTGCCAGTGGAGTCAAATTACCTGCAAAATCCATAGTCATATAATTGGGATATAAGACTGACGCAGGTCCTCTGTGAACCTCAATTCTATCAAGATATATAGAATCAAGACTCATTGGATCAACAAAGGAGTCAATTGGAAGTCCATCAAGTAACCAACTATTATACTTAGGTCTTAAACCTCCATAAGAACCCCAATTTGCATCATTACGAGAAAGGGGATTAACAAAATTGCCAGGAAGATATCTTATCAACTCTGATAGATTTCTATTTGGAAGATTTATATTTTCAATTTCCTTTTTATCAATAACATCAATTTTATGAGTCTGCTCTTGAGGTTTTTCTTCAATCTTAGCCTCTGTTACGGTAATTTCTGGAAACTTAAAATCTTCCTTTTTATTCTCAGAGTAGGCATAGTTAGTAAATATCAAACTTATTAAAATGAAAAATATAAGTATCTGCATGTTTTCCTCCTCTGATTAAAAATTTCATAAGTTTTTAATAGAACATAGAAATGATATAGTCTCTCACCTCCCTATATATAAATCTTCAACTTCCTTCAGGAAGGTTTGAGACTCTTCATGAGTCTGATTCATAAAAAAGCCGTGGAATAACTATTCCACGGCCTTCGTGACCTAACCTACCCTTCGTGGGTTAAAAAATTAAAACATAAAACAAAAGTTTATGTCAAGTATAATTATTAGTTTAAAGAATATTGAAGTGAAACCATTTGACAGAATCTTTTTAAACCTTTTATTTTTTATTAGAATTAAAAAATAATGGAGGTAAAAAATGGAAAAAGTAATCTTTTTTCCTTTCATAGGCTCAGAGAAATTATCTAAGTTTTCAAAAGAGGAGTTTCAAGAAATCAGAGAAAAATTCAATGAAATCATTAAAGATTATCCAGGAGTTATGCCTATTAGCTACATTGACAGTTGTATGGTAACGAAAATAGCTTGGAATTCTGCGGTTAAAAAATTTTTGATATCTAAGGAGTCGAGATAATTAAAGAAAGCACATCAAAACGTAATGGCAATCACGAAAGGACAAATTAAATTTGCTGGATGGCTTTCTATCATAAGCGCAATTCTTACAATTCCTATTGCCAAATCAATAACATTTTTGCATTCTCTAAATAAATTTGAGCCAAAGTTTATTCAAGCAGTATTGGTTTTTATAAGTGTTGGACTGTTTATATACATATACCTATCCTTAAAAAAACTTCTGAACTTCCGATTCCAATTTCACAATGTTGACAGTTGTATTTTAATGTTGATAGGAGGCAATATAATTCTTTCTATCATAAATATTCTGTCATTATTAAGTACCAACGACAAAATATTTAGTATTCTTCTCATAAGTATACTTATTCCATTGGGAATTGTTTTTATTGTATTTGGAATAAGGATTTTACAGCTTTCTGATAATCTCTTTGGTTTACTTAGGCCTTTTTCTTATGCATCTATTGTTATTGGACTATGTTACTCTGCAATTATTTTGATTCCAATAGATATTTTAATTCCAATAGGACTTATTGCAGATGTAGTAGGAGATGGTGCTCTTGGAATAATTTTTCTTAAGGCAGCGCAAAAATTTTTTAGTGATAAAACTACTATTTAAAAGTTTTTAACTAAAAGTAATAAGTCTGAGGAGGCTAGAGAGCTTGTCTTTGTAATCATACTTGAAGAAAATTATATAAGTTATTGACATAGAAATTTTATTCATGATACTTTTAATAAATTTTTTTGTCTTATAATCTAAAACAATGACAAAAATATTACTTTCATTAATTTTGATAATTTTTATTCTTTCTTTATCTATTTATGCATCTTCTTCTCAGGAAACAAAAAAGGAGCAGATTCTGGTTAAAAAGACTATTCTTGATTTCAAAAAAGAGCTTAATCTCAGTGACAGTCAAATTAAGGAAATTGAAAAGCTTCTGCAGGAATTTAAAACGAAAAAGGAAGACACAGTAAAAAGTATTAGACAGCATGACCTAAAGCTTAAACAGCTTTATCTTCATCTCGGATAACCAAATAAGTTTTATTGGGAAACTCGCATTATTAATAGATCTATCGTTTTAAATTTATTACGAATCAAAGAGAAAACTTTTGGATTAAAGACTACAAATCCTTGTTCGTCATTCCACTCACCAAAGTATTGACTTTTTGGTTCTGTATTGAGAAGACCTTTTCCACTTAAATGTTCCAATAGAGCTATAAGTTCATTTTTGGGAAAAACTCTTTCTGCTACCATTACGGTCCTCCGGGAATATGGTTCTTACTTCGGATAGATTTTGGATAGCCTTGAAAAAGATCAAAAATTAATATCAAAAAATTCCTTTGGAGTTAAGATTTTCGTGATCACAAACTAACAATATTAGAGAGCTAAAAGCCCTTATGATACAACAAAAAATAGCTTACATTTTTGATTTTTTTGAAATTTTATTAAGTTGACATAATTAACAAAAATGTTAATAATATATCTTTAATGAAATATCTAAAAATCAAAGATTTAGAGGACAAACTCTATTTTAACTACAATGATGTTGCTCAACTTCTTGAAATAAAGGAAAAATCTGCGAAGGTTTTTTGTTCAAGATATGTTAAAAAAGGAATCTTTATAAGGCTTAAAAAAGACTTCTACATATTGAAAGACAGATGGCAGAGAAACTCTATACAGGACTTTTATAAGATTTCAAATATGCTTCAAGTGCCATCTTATATTTCACTAATGACAGCTCTTTCCTTTTATGAAGTGACAACTCAAGTGCAAAGGGACTATTTTGAGTCGGTTTGTATTAAAAGGACCGAAAGAATTGAAATTGAAGGGGTGAAATTTAATTTTTACAAGCTAAAGAAAGAAATTTACTTTGATTTTATAAAGGAGAGAGATTTCTTTATAGCTTCAAAAGAGAAAGCTTTTATTGATGCAATATATCTATATTCTTTTGGTAAATATGCTTTTGATATTGATTCAATTGACATAGGAAAACTTGATATTAAAAGGATAAAAAGCCTTATTAAAAAGTTCCCTGAAAAAACAAAAAGACTGTTTGAGAGAATATGCAAGATTTAGTCAAACAGGAGCAGTTTGAGATAGAGGTTTTAGATAGACTTAAAAGTGGAAAATTCCTTGACAGTCTCATTTTTACTGGAGGAACAATGCTAAGACTTTGTTATGGACTCAATAGGTTTTCCATTGACCTTGATTTTTGGTTTTATAGAGAAGTTGATATAGAGAGATATTTCAGCAGATTAAAGGAATTTTTTTTAAGGCATTATTCTGTTCGTGATGCAGAGAATAAATTTTACACAATGCTTTTTGAGATAAAGTCAAAGGATTATCCAAGGACACTAAAAATTGAGATAAGAAAAAAGATAGAAAAAGTAAAAACCGAATTTTCCATTGCCTATAGCAAATACTCAAACATACAGGTTCTTGTAAGAACTCTATCGCTTGAAGAAGTTATGAAATCAAAAATAGAGGCATTTCTAAGTAGGAGAGAAATTAGAGATGTCTTTGACATAGAGTTTTTATTAAAAAAGGGTATTGAAATTCACGCAAAAAAGGAGGATTTATTAGGGTTGCTCAAGGGTATAGAGGCTTTCTCAAAGAGTGATTACTCCGTCAAACTTGGCTCAATACTTGATTTAGAGTGGAGAAGATATTATATGAAGGAGAATTTCAAAATTCTTGTGAGGAAGATTAGAGAAATATTAGAAGAAAAGTAAATATAGACTTTGACGACTCATCTCAAATAGTTCCTGTCTTGAGGAAATACGCCAGATTATTCCCCAAAAATACTACTATATAATTCATCCACATTTTCAATATCTTTTTAAATACTCGTGGTTACTATATCAAACTTTCAAACATAATTGCTAAAGAAACATAAGCCTAATAGAGTCTTTGGGAGAAAACTTACTGATTTATAAAGCTTTTTTAATGGAGGCGGCGGGGATAGAACCTGCTAGGACAAGGGATAAGTTATTGAATTTATTGGATTTTATTTTACTTTCGGATAGAGTTCGGCCTTGTAGGAACATCTCCATATCCACCTGAGCTGTAGGTAAACTGCCTTCCACAGCCTTTGCATTTTAATGTTTTTGTTTTTCTTTTTATGTATATAGGCATTTTTTCTCCTTTTAGCTAAAGGCTCTCTCAGAAAGCTCTCTTACAGTTAAATCACCTTGTGAGATTTTCCATTTTGCATAATCCTTTACATCTTCACATACAAGTCTCCATCCAAAATAAAGCACTGCTAAGTCATCAAGCTGTCCTACCACAGGAATAAAATCAGGTATTATGTCAATAGGATTTAGAATATAAAAGATGCTTTATGCAGAAGACTAAAGGATAAAAACTACCCTATTTCAAAAGTGTTAAGTAGAAGTTTCACAAACTTTAATAACTTTACTCACTCAAGATACATATTCTATGACTGCGCATTACTTATCAACAAACAATCTCAAAGAATATCCAGATTTATAAATTACTATGACCCAGACACTGATACAGTAAAAAATATCCAGAAGATGAATCATTGGAGTGGTGGCTAAATTTTCTTCTCTCAACCCTCAAAGGGGCTCTTTACGGTATTTTCTAAATTCAAAGAAAAAGGATTTACAAATTACATGCTTTATGTACCAATAAACTACTTAAATGGAAGTATAGAAAGCTACCAGGCCTTCATTGCACCAAGAAAGTTAGAATTAAATTGTAACACCCTTAAGGAAGTCTACATATACTTTTCTTTAAGAGGATGGAAAATTACCCATAAAGATGCTACTTACTGGAAATTAGTAAGGACTAATGAATATCTCCTTCATTTCTGCATTTTCCCAAATATTTGGGAAAAATCAAATAAAGTTAAGGAAGTCTAAATGCGTTTTAAAGTAAATCTAACCACAAATACAGAAGTAGAAGGCATAAACACATTAAATGCGGTTCATAGATGGATTTATAAAAACCTTGAACTTGTTGACAAACACTTGGCTGACTGGCTTCACAATAAAGGAATATTTTACGAAAAAGTCATGAAACCCATCAACTTTTCCCCACTCTATAAAATAAAGTCAAGTAAAAACACCTATGGAGTAAAAATCTCATCAAGTCTTCCCAAAGTCGTATATGCCTTAACCCAAGTGTTTGAAGATCCCTTGCCTCTTACAATTATTAGAAGAGCTATCAAAAGAATAGCAAAGAAAGCAGGTATTGAACGCCGTATTCACCCCCCCACAGTTAAGACATACCTTTACAACTCACCTCTTAGAACAAGGCATAGACATCTAGAGCTATTCAAGCACTCTTAGGACATGAACAAATCACTACCACCATGATCTACACCAAAGTAGCTCTTCCAGTGCTTCAGAAAGCTATTCAGACCCTTGAGGCTATATGTGGTGAATATGTGGTGAATAAGGTGGTGAATGAAAATCTACAAACCCTTGAAAATACTACGCGCCTGGAGGGATTCGAACCCCCGACCCACTGCTTAGAAGGCAGTTGCTCTATCCACTGAGCTACAGGCGCAATTAAAGTAATATATTTTAAAAACTTTGAGCTTTTTATTTCAATATTTACAAAAATTTATTTTTTTCTATGGTGGACATTTACTACATATTGATGCAAAAAGAGAAGTTGAAAGATATCTATCCCCTCTATCTGGTAAAATTACAACAATAACTCCGCCTCTAAGCTCACTTGCTATTTTAAGTGCCACATGCATTGCAGCACCTGAAGACATTCCAACAAATACTCCTTCTCTTATTGCTAATTTTCTTGTAGTATCAAAGGCTTCTTCATCGTTAACATAAATTCTCTCATCAAGACGAGATGGATCAAAAATTTTAGGTACTATCGATTCAGACATATTTTTAAGTCCTTGAATTCTATGACCTGGAACAGGTTCAACACCAATTATTTTAATGTTACTGTTGTACTCTTTAAGACGTTTGCTTACGCCCATCAAAGTTCCTGTTGTTCCCATTCCTGCTACAAAATGTGTTATCTGTCCCTTTGTCTGCTCTATTATTTCTACTGCTGTTGTTTCATAGTGAGCTTTAACATTTGCATCATTGTCAAATTGGTTTGGCATAAAATAAAGCTCTGGAGCTTCCTCATATATCTGATAAGCAAGTTTTATTGCTCCATCAGTGCTTTCTTCAGCAGGAGAAAGTATCAGTTCAGCACCTAATGCTTCAAGAATTCTTCTTCTTTCTACACTTACACATCCAGGCATAACAAGTTTAATTCTGTAGCCTTTTGCTGCTGCAATCATAGCAAGTCCAATTCCTGTATTTCCTGAAGTTGGTTCAAGAATTATCTTATCTTTAGTAAGAACTCCATTTTGTTCAGCTTCTTTTATCATATAAAGTGCGGTTCTGTCTTTTACAGAACCACCAGGATTTGCTCCTTCAAACTTTCCATAAAGTATTACTCTTGGATTTGGATTAATTCTGTCAAGTTTTATAAGTGGAGTATTTCCTATACAATCAATAACGCTCATTTTTTATTATATCAGAGTTTAGTAAACTCTTTCCTTACTTCCTTAGCTTTGCCACAACTAAACTTTCCTTCAGGACATTTTCCTCTAACACAAGCTGGACCAGCGTTTTTAAATAGTCTTGGTGCAACTTCTTTCACAAGTTTTAACATCTGTACAGCAAGTTGTCTTATTTCCCACTGAGCTCTTCTACAACATCTTAGTGTAAAAAAATGTAAAAGCTCTCTTGTATTCATTGTTACTATAATCTTAGTTTCAGTTGCATTTGGTAAAACAAATCTTGCATCTTGTTTTGCCAACTCTCCCTTTAATCCTTTTTTCTTTAATGCTTCAAGTATAATGCAGTAGTATTCATGAGCTTTTTTCATCGCCTCAAGAAAAACTTCTCTTATTTCCTCATCCTCTTTAATTGATGGAGGAGTTATAAACTCAAATTCCTTTTCTTCACTTACATATCTTTGAGATTGTTGACTGTAGGAGGCTATTCTATGCCTGACAAGTTGGTGAGAGCAAGCACGAGAAATCCCCTCAATTGCGAATGTAAAAGAAGCGTGCTCAAAGGGGCTTATATGTCCACTTTCTCTTAAAAGATTTATTAATCTCTCTTTTTCTTCCTCTGTAACCTTCTGCTTTAATTCATCAACTCCAACTGGACTGTAACAAAGTCTTGCAGATAAAGCAACTACATCTTCAGGATTAGGTGTAAACTCAAGAAGTTTAACCTTTAGTTTTGCTTCTTTCATATAACTCCTTTAGTGGATGGAATAGAGGAGTCTTCAACAGTTATAGCTTCTTTAAATGCCTTAGCAAAGGCTTTAAAAATTGATTCAACAATATGGTGTAGATCTTTTCCATAGAGTACATTGATATGTAAAATCATTTTCGCATTACTTACAAGAGCTTTGAAAAACTCTTCAAAAACTTCAATATTTATATCTTTTATATAACCTCTAAAAGGAACATTATAGATAAGGTATGATCTTCCTCCGAGGTCTAATGTGACAAAAGACAATGCTTCATCCATAGGTATAGATGCAAAACCATATCTTCTTATCCCTCTTCTTTCTGCTAAAGCACCATTTATTGCCATTCCAATAACTATACCTATATCTTCAATTAAATGATGATAATCAACATCTGTATCGCCCTTTGCGTTAACTGTTAGATCAATTTTTCCATGAAAAGACCATAGTTCAAGCATATGATTTAGAAAACCTATAGGTGTTTTAATATCACTTTTTCCACTTCCGTCAATATTTAACTCAACTTTAATCTCTGTCTCCTTTGTTTTTCTTTCTAATTGATAAACTCTCATTTTATACCTTTAAAATTTCTCTTAATGCCTTTAAAAATTCATCATTTTCTTGTCTTGTTCCTACCGTCACTCTTAAAGCATCCTCAATTATTAAAGATAAATTTCTTAATACTATTCCTCGTTTGATTAGTTGACTGCTGATTTTGTCTGCATCTTTCACTTTAAAAAGGATAAAATTTGCCTCTGAAGGATATACCTTGATTTTATCTATTTTTGAAAGCTCCTTTAAAAGCCTGCTTCTTTCTTTTTTGATCTCTTTTATGTAGTTTTGTATTTTAGGATAAAAACTATTTAAGGTTTTTTCAGCTATATATTGGCTTAAGGAGTCTACATTATAGGGTAGTCTGACTTTATTAATCTCTTTTACAATCTCTTCATCTGCAATGAGATAGCCTACTCTTAATCCTGCCAAACCGATTTTACTTAATGTTCTAAGAATTACTAGATTTTTATAGTCTTTAATAAAAGAAAGAAAGCCTTTTTTACTGCAAAAGGGTTGATAGGCTTCGTCTACTACAACAAGACAAGAATTATTTTTGGCTAAATTAATTATTTTGAGAATTTTTTCATTAGAAAATGTATTACCAGTAGGATTGTTAGGGGAGCTTAGAAATATAAGATGAGGCTTTTGGTTAATAATTAATTTTTCCATTCTTTCAATATCAAGATCGAAGTTTTCATCAAGAGGGCATTCAATTTTCTTAATATCTAAAACATCTGAGATTACTCCATACATCGCAAATGTGGGAGTAGGATATAAAACAGGCTGTCCAAAAGTAATAATTAAATAGTAGATTAATTCATCAGAGCCATTACCAATAACTATCTTTTCATAATTAATCTTTAGTTTTTTGGCAATCGTCTTTCTAAGAGTTTTTGCCTCTGGATCTGGATATCTATTAAGAGAAATCTTTATATCCTTTACTATATCAAAAATATTTATAGAAAATGGAAGTTCATTTGCATCAAGTTTAATTTTGCAAGGTATCTCTTTTGCTTCATAGGGTTTAAGTCTTTTTATATTTTCCCTAACAACAGAAGATAATTTAAAAAATTCCATAGTTTTTTATCATAAAATCTTATAAAAATATTGTCAACTTTTTGTCTGTCAAGCTATAATAACTTGCTATGGATATTGATCTTTTAAGAAAAATAGGAAGCAGACTTTACAGAGAGATCTCAAAATATAAGTTTTCAAAAACTCCTGTTGGAAAAGGAGCATCAGGAGATACTACATATTCAATAGATAAAATAGCAGAAGATATAATAGTTGAAGAAATTGAAAAAGAAGGAGTTTTCAATCTAATTACAGAAGAAAAGGGATTTAAATTAACCGGATCTTCAGAAACTGTTATAGTTGATCCTATTGATGGAAGTAAAAATGCGATTTCTGGAATTCCATTTTTTTCTACATCAATAGCTATAGCTGATGGAGGCAGTCTTGAGAATTTAAAACTTGGTTATATCTTAAATTTAATTAATGGCGATGAGTTCTGGGCTGAAAGAGGTAAAGGTGCCTACAGGAATTCAGAAAGAATAAAAACTCAAAAAGGAGCACAACCTTTAGTTATTGCTTTTGAGTCTTCCTCTCCCTATATTGATCTACAAAAAATTATACCAATATTTAAGTTTGCCTACAGAGTTCGTTGTTTCGGTAGCACAGCACTTGACCTTGCCTATCTTTCATCTGGAGCTTTAACAGTTTTTATAACTGCTTCAACCTCAAGAATTTTTGACTTTTCAGCTGGAATTTTAATCTTAAAAGAAGCTGGAGGTATCGTAACAGATTTAGAAGGAAAATCTTTGAGTAATCTTCCTATTAAATTTGACACAAAAGCAACTCTTTTAGCTTGCTCAGATGAAGAAACTCATAAAAGAATATTTGAAGTTATAAATAAAAATTAATGGAGCAGTCAACAAAAAAGTTATTTTTTGCACTTCTTATAACATTTCTTATTTTTATTGTTGAATTCTTAGGTGGTCTTATAAGCAAAAGCTTAGCTTTACTGAGTGATTCAGGACATGTATTTACAGATTCTTTAGCTATTCTTTTAAGTTTGATAGCTTCAGTACTTGCAAAAAAACCCTCTACCCATAAGGCAACCTTTGGATATGAAAGAGTCGGTATTTTAGTGGCACTAATAAATGGCATTATTCTTATCTTAATTGCAGTTTTTATTTTTATTGAAGGTTATAAAAGATTTATAAATCCTCCAACTATCAATATTGCAGTGATGCTTCCAGTTGCCTTTATTGGACTATTAGGAAATTTAGCGATAATTTGGATTTTAAGCTATAAACATGAGGATTTAAATATAAAAAGTGCATGGCTTCATGTAGTAGGAGATACCATCTCCTCATTAGGAGTTATTGTGGCTGGATTAGTGATAAAATTTACAGGAGCTACTATAGTTGATCCTATTGTAAGTAGTTTTATTGGATTAATAATTGTGATAGGAGGTTTTAGAGTTGTAAGAGATGCTTTATGGGTTTTTTTAGAGTTTGCTCCAAAAGGATTTGATGTTAAAAAAATCAAAGAAGAAATACTTAAAACTGAAGGAGTTATTGATGTTCATGACATTCATTTATGGGCAATTTCTTATAGAGTGCCTGCTTTTTCAGCACATATTGTAATTGAAAATAGACTTCTCAGCGAAGCAGATAAAATAAGAGCTGAAGTAGAGAAAAAATTGAAAACCTTAGGAATAAAACATACTGTAGTTCAAATTGAGTATTTAAAATGTAAATAGTTTATCAACTTTCTTAAGAAAATTTTCAAGCTTAAACTGTAAATTGAGTTGAAAGCCCTCAAGTTCTCTTAATTTATTTATTTTTTCAGAAGAGATTTTTTCTTTAATCTTTTCACATATAAAATTAATACAAAAAACATCTCTTACAAAAAGACAACAGCCATTTTTGGTTAGAAAGAAACACATACTGTTGTGCTCTGGTTCAAATGGGATTTTTACACCAAAATAGAGATTAAGCATTATAAGTTCTGCAGAATACTTAAACTCAACACCTTGAGCACAACAGGAGTTTCCCGCTTTCCCACATTCAGCACATACTTCACTCATTCCACATCTTCTTCTTTCATTGTTAGCCTCAGTTGTGAATCGTTCAAGCTGGATAAGTTCTTCTCTAATTTTTTCAATTATACTTAATTCTTTAAATTTTTTTAATTTCTTTTCAGCAACTTCAACTGTCTCCCATATTATATGCATAAAATAATTTTATCTTTGAATTTTTTTAAAATGTGATAAAATTTCTAAATGAGGTTTTTAATTTTTATAATTTTTTTAATTCTTCTTCCTATTTATGGGTTTTCAAAGGAGTCTTCCTATGTTTTTATCGTTGATGGAAGTAAAAATCCTCTTTTAGGTTATAAAGTAGTAGAAACTGATAGAGATGATATTTTTATTGGTAAAATAGAAATTTTAAAAAAGTGGATATCTATTATTTCTTCGGAAATGATCGTAGTAAAAGATGGTAGTTTTTATCCTGTTGTAGACTCATTAATATTAGATAAAAAAAGAGAAATAGTTTTATTGATTGTTGATCTTCATAAAAGAAAGCCTATTTATTTTAATCCAGAGGAATATAGGATCTTTAGAGATGTAAAGATTTTAATGGAAAATAAAAGCTTTATTATAGCAAAGATAAAAAAGCTTTTTCCTAAGGAAGTTAAAATAGCTGAATTTAAATTAGAAGAGCTTATAAATACTGCTTATCAGTTTGAAAAGGCAGGACAGACAAACAAAGCATTACAGATTTACGAAGAAATTTTGAAACAAAAACCAAAAGAAGAGATCTTAGAAAAAGTTGCAATGCTTTATTATAAAGTTGGTGATTACAAGAAGGCAAAAGAAGCATACCTAAAACTTTCAATAAATAAAGAAAGATTAGAAAAGATTGTGGGAATTTTAATTATTAACAAAGACTTTGAATTAGCTCAAAGAATAATTGAAAATATTGATTTAAACTCAGCATATATTCATTATTTGAGGGGAGTAGTGTATTATCTCAATGGACAGAAAGACAAGGCATACAGAGAAATTAATACTCTTTCAACTTTAGATAAGAATTTAACTCAAAGTTTAAGAGATCTTTTGAGATAATTTAGGGAAGCCCTACTCCTTCAATTAAATTTCCACAGTATATACATTTTGAATTTTTTATATTAAGCTTAGTTATAAAGTATCCAAATCTCTCAATTATTAGTTTTTTACAGTTTGGACAATAGGTATTCTCTCCACCCTCACCTGGAACATTACCTGTATAGACAAATTTTAATCCTTCCTCAAATCCTATCTTTCGTGCTTTTTTTAAAATTTCTATTGGAGTTCTCGGTTTATCAGTAAGTTTATAGGTTGGATAAAACTGAGTTACATGCCAAGGTATTGAAGAATCAATTGAAGCTATGAATTTAGCTGCTCTCCTTAAAAAGGTCTCAGAGTCATTATGATCTGGAATTATTAATGTTGTTACCTCTACCCAAACTCCAAGTTTTTTAAAAAGCTCAATATTATTCATTACTGGTTCAAGTTTTGCGCCACATATTTTTTTATAAAAATCTTCATCACCCTTTAAATCAATATTTATTCCATTCAGATAGGGAGCTATGAATTTAACAACCTCTTCACTCATATATCCATTACTTACAAAAACATTTTTTATTCTTTGCTGAGATGCTAATACCATACAGTCATAGGCAAACTCTAAAAATACTGTGGGTTCAGTATAAGTGTAAGATATACTTTCACATCCAGCTGCTTTTGCTTCTTTTACAACATCTTCAGCAGAGAAATCTTCTCCTGGAATATTTTCGTAGAATTTTGTATATTGAGAGATCGTATAATTCTGACAATGAAGACAATGAAAATTACAACCTACAGTAGCAATTGAGTAAGAAGCTGAGCCAGGATAAAAATGGAAAAGGGGTTTTTTTTCAATAGGATCAATATGATAAGCGATAACTTTTCCGTATACAAGAGTATGTAAAACTCCATCTCTATTTTCTCTTACTCCACAGATTCCTCTTGATTTTTCTGAAATTATACAATGATGATTACATAGGTTACATTTGACTTTTTTGTCAAGAAGTTTTTCATAAAAAAGGGCTTCCTTCATTTTTTCTTTTGTGTTTTAGTTTTTTTAGTAGTAGATTTTCTGCTAACTTTTCTTTTAGGTTTTTCCTCTTGTTTCTGTGACGAAGCCTCTTCTTTAATTAACCCATATTTTTCACACACTATTCTTTCAGCTTCAAGCCAATTTTCAAGATCTCTTCCTGGAATACACCCACTTCTTAGATAAATCTCATAGGCAACTTGTCTTATTTCCTCTTCAAGTCTTTCTTTGTCAATCATTTTTTACCTCCTTAAGATTTTTTTTAAAGTATACCAAAAAATGTTAAATTTATCATAATATAAAATTTAAAAAATGGATTACACCATTGATTCAATTGGAAGTATAAAAATATTTCAACCTAAGGAAGGATACAGATTCAGTATTGATGCATTAATTCTTGCTCATTTTTTTAATTTAAAGAGAGTGCAGAAAGTTTTAGATATAGGAGCAGGAACAGGAATAATAGGAACAATTCTTGCAAAAAGATATCCAGAGGCAAACATAACAATGATTGAAATTCAGCCAAAACTTGCAGCCTGTGCAAAGGAGACTGTCAGAATAAATAGTTTAGAGAAAAACATAAGAGTTTTATGTATGGACGCACGAATATTTAATGAGTCAGATTTTGATGCTGTGGTAACAAATCCTCCTTTTAGAAGACCAGGAAGCGGCAAAATGAGTCCATTTGACAACAGAGCTATTGCAAGGCATGAAATAAACCTTACTGTTAATGATATTGCTCAAATTTCACAGAGAGTTTTAAAACATAAGGGCCGTCTTTACATGATTCATCTACCAGAAAGATTAATAGAAATTGTCAGAGTAATGAGTAAAAATAATCTTGAAATAAAAAGACTAAGATTTGTTCATTCAAAATTAAATACAGAAGCTAAAATAGTTTTAATTGAAGCAGTAAAGGGAGGAAAAGTATCTCTTAAAGTTGAATTCCCGCTTATTATCTATGATGATAAAGGAAGATATACAGAAGAGATAGAAAAAATTTATAAGATTTGAATGTGTTTTATTTTTTTAAAAACTGTATCTTTTTTACCACATATAAAAATTTTAAAAGCATTCATAAATTTCAATTTTTACTCGGCATATTTTTTGATTAACTCTATTTGATGCCATTTCAGAAAACTATAAAGTCAGAAATAAATATCTCTGGCATAGGTATTCACACTGGTAAAAGGATTAATCTGAGATTATTACCTGCAGAGAGAGACACAGGTATAGTCTTTTATAGAAAAGACAGAGGTATATATATTAAAGCAAAGCTTCCTTTTGTTGTTGACACAATGTTTGCTACCACCTTAGGTATTGATGGTGTAAAAGTTAGAACTGTTGAACATCTACTTGCAGCTTTATATGTAATGGGAATAACTAATGTTTTAGTAGAAATTGATGGCTCAGAGATTCCTGTTATGGATGGTAGTGCTTATGAATTTGTAAAAGCAATAATAAAAGGAGGAATTGCAAAACAGGGCAAAACAATACCACTGTTAAAAATAACAACCCCTTTTTTTTATGAAGAAGTTCACTCAAAAATAGTTGCAAAACCTTACAGAGGATTTAAGATTACCTATAAAATTTTTTATGAACATCCATTAATTATGGAGCAATCATTGTCTATAGATATCAACGAACACAGTTTTATTAGAGAGATAGCACCTGCAAGAACTTTTGGATTTCTTAAAGACATACTGTATCTTCTTAAGAATGGATTTGCTCAAGGAGGTTCACTCTCAAATGCAGTTGTTCTTGATGAAAAAAGTATTATAAGTGGAGGTTTAAGATTTAAGGATGAGTTTGTAAGGCATAAAATTCTGGACTCTATAGGAGATATATCACTACTTGGTTATCCTGTTCAAGGACATTTTATTATTGAAAGAGGAGGACATTCTCTTCATATTAATTTCCTAAAAAATTTAATAAATTCAAATAACTATGAAGTTATAGAGGAGTTTAATCTTTCTCATCAACTTTCCATCCAACTTATTTAAAAAGCTGTGAATTTACCTGTAATGAGTAGGTTTTTAGAAGATATAAACTTAAGAAACAAAACAAAAATTTTTGAGGATCGTATAGATGCAGGCAGAAAACTTTCATATTTTCTTTCAGATTATAAAAGTACAAATTCAATAATTCTTGCGATTCCATCAGGTGGAGTACCTATTGGCAGAGAACTTAAAGAGTTTCTCTCAGTAGAATTTGAATTATTGATTGTGCGCAAAATTCAAATACCTTGGAATCCTGAGGCAGGATTTGGAGCAATGAACCTTGATGGAGATGTGATATTGAACGAAACATTGCTAAGGTATCTTGAGCTTTCAGAGGATGAAATTAAAAATCAGATAGAAAAAACAAAGGAAATACTTAGAAAAAGAGATAAATTGTTTAGAGAGGGTAAATCTTTCCCCTCTTTAGAAAATAAGACAGCAATAGTTGTTGATGATGGGATAGCTTCTGGATATACAATGCTTGCGGGTATTGAGTATGTTAAAAAACGTAATCCTGATAAAATCATTATCGCAGCCCCTACAGGCTCTTTAAGAACTATTAAAAAATTATCAAAATTTGTAGATTTTATCTACTGTTTAAATATAAGAGAAAGCTATCCTTACGCAGTTGCGGATGCCTATAAGAACTGGTATGACATAAGTGATGAGGAAGTATTAAAAATTCTAAGATATGATACAATTAATAAAAAAGGAGAGTGAAAATGAAAGCATCTTGGAAAGGATATTTAAAAATAAGCTTAGTAACAATCCCTGTTAAAAGTTACAATGCTATCAAAAAAAGAGATATAAACTTTAATCTCATTCATAAAACCTGTGGCAGTAGAATTAAGCAAAAACTTTTCTGCCCTGTTTGTAACAGAGAAGTATCAACTGAAGAGTTGGTAAAGGGATATCAATATGGAAAAGGTATGTATGTAATCATTACTGATGAAGAGCTTTCAAAAATAAAAGAGGAGTCAACTGATGTGATAGAAATTTTAAAATTCGTTGAATCAGATGAGATTCATCCAAAGTTTTTTGCTGACTCTTACTATCTTGTCCCTGATGGAAAGATTGCCTCAGAAGCCTTCTTACTTTTTCATAAGGCGATGACAGAGACTAATAAAACTGCCATTGGAAAAGCTGTAATAAGAAGTAGAGAGCATCTTTTTGCAATCTGTCCCCATAATGAAAGTCTTATAGCTTATGATCTTCATTATGCAGATGAGATTCAATCAGAAGAAGAGATAGAGGAGTTAAAAGAGCTAAAAACTGTAAAGATTGAAAAAGATGCTTTAGAGATGGCAAAGAGAATCATAGAAAATTTGAGTGGAAAATTTGTTCCTGAAGAATATAAAAATGAGTATAGAGAAAAGCTTATGAAGCTTATTAAAGCCAAGGCAGAAGGTAAAGAGTTTAAGTTAGAAGTAAAAGAAGAAAAAGCAAAGGTTATATCTTTGATGGAAGCTTTAAAACAAAGCCTTATGGAAACGGAGATACCAAAGAAAGAACAAGCTGTAGCAGGAAGAAGAGTCTCTGTCAAAAAGAAAGTTAAGAATGCTTGATCAAAAAATTCTTCCTATGCTTGCCTTTTTTTCTGAACCTTTTGATTCGGAAAAACACATTTTTGAGATAAAATGGGATGGAACAAGATGTATAATGTTTCTTAAAGATGGAAAAATAAAACTTCAGAATAGAAGACTTCTTGATATAACTTATAGATATCCCGAACTTTTAAATATAGGCAATTATATTCAAGCTAAAAACGCAATACTTGATGGAGAGATTGTTGTTCTTGAAAATGGAAAACCAAATTTTGAAAAACTTCAGACAAGAGAGCAAGCATCTGAGCCCTTTAAAATAGAGATTCTTTCTAAAAGAATTCCCGCAACCTATATTGTTTTTGATGTGTTATATCTGAATAATAAAAAAGTTATCGATGTCCCTCTCATAGAAAGAAAGAGTGTTTTAAAAAGTATTCTTAAAAATGGTTCTAATATTCTTGAGTCAGATTTTATTTACACTAAAGGGATAGATTTTTACAATAGAGTTGTTGATTTAGGTTATGAGGGAGTAATGGCAAAAAATGTGAAAAGTCCTTATTTAATTGGAAAGAGATCAAAATATTGGCTAAAAATTAAGAAAAAATCTTCATTAAGATGCTATATTGTTGGATATACAAAGGGAAAAGGAAAGAGAGCTAATTTTGGAGCTTTTATTATTGCCACTAAAGAGGCTGAAGAATGGTTATTAAGAGGAAAGGTTGGCACAGGATTTAGTGAGAAATTTATAGAAGAAATCATGCCTGTCCTTTCAAAATTAAGAATAGGCAAGCCTTTGATTTCTTCTTGGAGAATTAAAGACGCTGTATGGCTTAAACCTGAAATTGTTTGTGAGGTAAGTTATCAAGAAATTACAGAAAAAGGACAACTTAGAGCACCTATCTTTAGTAAACTCATCCTATGAGACTTTTTAGTTTGAAAGATATATCAAGACTACTTAATATTCCCTATAAATGTCTTATAAAAATTGAAAAAGCAGAGTTAGTTGTACCATTTAAAAGGGACAAAGAAAGTTTATTTGATTTCAAGGGAGTTGTAGCTTTCCGAACGATAAAGGAGCTTTACGACAAAGGTTTATCTATAAACAGATTAAGACAATGCCTCCAAAATCTCAAAAAACTTATGCCTTCTGTGTATCAGCCATTCTCTGAACTTAAAATCTCTCAATTAGGAAATGAACTTATTCTTTCAAAGGATGATAAAGTTTTTACATCCGAAGGACAGTTTATTATAAATTTTGAGCATAATAAGAGAGATTTAATTACTTTATTTCCAAAGACAGTAGATACTCTTTTTTTTGAAGCCTTAGAGTATGAAGAAAAAGGCTTTCTAAAAAAGGCAAAGGAAATTTATTCCTCTATAATTAAAATAGATTCAGAGTATGTGAATGCTTATGTAAATCTCGGAAATATATATTATTGGGAAGGAGATCTTGAAGAAGCTGAAGACTACTATATTAAAGCTTTAAGAATTGACCCTAATCATCCAGAAGCAAACTATAATCTTGCAAATCTTCTTGAAGAAAGAGGAGATATTAAAAAGGCTATTCTTTTCTATATAAAGGCTATTTATGAAGAGCCATCCTTCGCTGATGCTCATTTTAATCTTGCAAGATTGTTTGACAAAGTAGGTGAAAAAGACAATGCTCTAAAACACTGGCGCATATATCTTAGTTTAGAACCCTACGGCAAATGGGCAGATTATGTAAGAAAAATTCTTGAAGAAATGAGAAGTGATTAAATCTGAATTTTTATAACTCCTCCTTTTGCTCCCTCTCCTATCCAGTAACCTGCTGTTCCTTCTATAATTATCTGTCCACCAGTCATTCTCATTCCTACCGCATCTAAAGCATTTCCTTTAATAAGAATTGAGCCACCTTCCATTCTATCACCAATAAAGTTTCTTGCATTTCCATAAACGATTATTCTACCGCCTTTCATTTCTTTGCCTATATAATTACCAGTATTTCCGAAAACACAGATTTCACCTCCTGTCATCAACATTCCTACATAGTAAGCTCTGTCTCCGATAATTTCAACTCTGCCGATAGGATGTCTGAAGCCAAGCCCTGAAATACTCGCAGGATATACTCCAAGATTAAATTTGATTGTATCATTGTCACTTATTATCTCATGATAGGCTCCTGAGATAAAGAAACCAATAAATCCTCCTCCGAAATATTTAGGTAAAATCTCATTGAATAGTTTTTCTATGTCCTGAAGACAAAGAGAATAATCTTTTACAATTTTTACTCCAAAGTTAAAATTTTTCTCTATGCTATTTCTGTCAACCTTCCACTTCGGAATATTTAAAACAAATTCAGAATACTGTTTTGCTACTTCAGATAATTTATCGTATTTTATAGATTTTTCATATTTATTCCTTACTTTTTTTTCTTTAAGAGATTCAATTCTTATAAGTTGTGGATTTCTATTAAGGATTTTAATAAGACTCTGCATAATCTTTAAAAGCCTTTCCTACGGCTATTTTGGGCAAGTCTTTTTCGTCTTCAACTTCAATTAGTGTAACAGTCTCTTTAAGGTTTTTTTTCATAATTTTAAATCTTTCCTCAAACTCCTTTCCGGTTTTTATCCATAGTACTGTAACTCTGCCTCTAACTTTTGAAAAATAAGAAAGCAATTCTTCTAAATTATAAATTCCCGCATCTGTTATAAGTATATAATCAGCTATTTTTCTTTCTTTAAAGCCAGCCATATTTAAATACTCATCAAAATCCTCTATATGAAGTGTTGTTCCTCCACCTTGATATATTTTCAAAGTTTCATAAACTTTTTGTCTGTCTCTAGTAGGTAAAATATTTATATTTTTGTCTGAAAAATTAACTACTCCAACATTTGCACCATTTTCAAGATAGTTTCTTGCAATACAGAATGCAGCCAGTACCGCATAAGAAAGTTTTACATCAGGATGGCACATACTCCCAGAAGAATCTATAATTATTACTGCATCGGGAAGCACTTTTTCACCATATCCCTCAAAACCTTCAAGAGAGTGTTTCTTTGCAATTCCCGGAATCACTTTACCATAGCTTTCAACTGGACTAAAAAGATCCATACTTTCCTCTATATCAAAATCTTTTATTTCAAGAGGATAAAAAGAACCATCTTTAAATATTGATTCAATATAAACTGTATAGTCTAAAGCCTTTGTCTCATACCATTTTATATCAGGTTTTTTAAAAATCTGTAGTATAGATTTGTCCCCAGCGCTTATTCCTGAAGAAATCTCTTTAAATATATCTTGTATTAGCGCAGTGTACTCATGAAGATTAAGCTCCTTAGCAAGACTCTTAATTGCCCTCTTTATTTCTTGAAAGTTCATATCCTTAAGAGAAAATATGCTGAAAGGAATAAATATTTCTTCATCTACAAGATCCTTCATAACTGTTGCAAATTTTTTAATATTTGTTTTTAAGGCTGAACTACTTGTATTTAGAAAATCAATCTCTAAAAGAGCTTTCACTTTTTCTTTAAGTTTTAGCTCTAATGGAACTTCTCCAAAATTTAATCCTGTAACCTCTTTATAGAAAACTCTTAATAGCTTGTCAGCTTTGCCTTGTGGAGGGATTTCTCTGTAAGAGTCTGCTACTTCAAATAACTCTTTATTTATTACTAAATCAAGATTTACAACTATATCATCAAAAAGATTCCTTATCTCTATTCTATTTGAAATATCACCCAGATAATAATTCTCAAGAATGATAGTTTTAACATCATAGGGATGTTTTACCCAATGATTTAGCTCATGATGAAAAATACCAAGTAGGGCATCAGAAGAAAGCTTTTTTACTATTTCCCTATTTATAAGAATTTTATATCTACCTGAAAAATCAATCTCGCTTGTATCAACATTTGAAATTTCTACTTTAAGAATTGGTGGATAAAATAAATCTTTTCTAGCCTTTTTAAATAATTTATTAATATATTCTTCCATTTAAAGTCCTCTTAAAAAGGCTTTAAATACTGGATGATGCTGTTTTTCAGCAATTTCTTTAACTCTCCTGAAGTTTCCTTCTTTAAAGGCAAAATAAAGCTCAATTTGATAATCCCTATGCTCATTCCATCTCTTTCTTGCATCATTTATAAGTTCAATGACTGCATGAAAACTATCAGATGTGGTCTTTTCAATCTCTCTTACTTCACTTATCTTACGGTCACTTATGCTGACTCTGTGCCATAAAGAGTATGGAATAACATTTAAAAGATGCTCAAGATTTACCTCTTCTTCTTCACTAAGCCAAGCAAGAACTTTTGCATATTTTAAAAGACTCTGCTCAGCTCTGTTTGAAATACTATAAAGATCAGAGCAAATATAGTTGTAGTAATGACAGCCATGACATCTTGAAAAATCCTTTACCGTTGAGTAATGGCAGTAAACCTCCTGTGTTATATAATCAAGAAAAAGCTCTGCATCTTCTGAAAGCTCAATTTTTCTTATTTCTGCTTTTATTTCAGCAATTTCCTCCTGAGTTGGTATCTCTATCTCAATACCCTCACCTTTAAATCTTCTTTCAATTTCTTTTTTAAAATCCTCCGCAGTTTTATCAATAAAATCTGTAACTAACTCTGCCTCATCAGTATGATTATGGGAAAGAATAAATTTAATCATCTCTTCAGTTAGGTGAGGCTCTCTAAGAAGCGTATCATCAATTCCTCTTCTTATTGCTCTTTTTCTTATGGGATGAAGACTTCCAGTTTCAACAGCTATATCAAATCTATCTGATAGCGGAGGTATAAGCTTTGTTGTTCCTGTATCGTGATAGTTAATAGTTGCAAAAAAAGCCTTTGGAGTTTTTACTATAAGCGTTTCACCTCTATAACTCCATATGTTTCTGTCAACTTCATTAAGAAGCATATTTTGTTTTCCAACAGGTAAACGATTTATCTCATCAATAATAACTACAGGAGAGTAAGGGATTATCTTCCATCGGATAACCTCTTTTCCCTCTCTTTCCAAAACTCCAAGATCAAGCACAGCTTTTATTTTTTCTTCTGTCTGCTCAGGATGACCATGAATTGTTGTAGCTTGAACAAACTCAAGAGGAAGTCCCTTTACTAAAGAAGCCATTCTCTCTGAAGATGTTGTCTTACCACTTCCATATCCTCCAAAAACAAGCTCTTTTCCATCAATTAGCAAAGTAATGATTCCAAACAATGTTACAGGATCATAGGAGTTTTCATTTAAAAATAGAGTTTCCTCTCCAAGATATAAATGCGATGCAATAGCATCATAAAGTTTTAGAATCTTTTTCTGCATAATTTTATTTTAACTTTATTTGATACTTTGAAAAAAACTCCACAGCTTTTTTACAATTTTTATTAGGATGGCTATGGGAAAGATAAAGATATTCTTACTATCTGAAGTTAAAGATAAAGTTTTAGTAGAACTTAGAAATCATCTTCAAAATCTATTTAATTTAGAGATAGAAATAATCTCAAAAAAACAAGATATTAACTTTGCATACAATGAAAAAAGAAAGCAGTATTCAGCAGAAGAGATTCTTAAAAATTTTGAAAAAAATAAAGACAAAAACTATGAAAAATGGCTTTTTATTGTAGATGCTGATCTTTACTGCAGTGGATTGAATTTTGTCTTTGGTGTTGCTAATCCCTATTCAGGAGTTTCAATAATCTCTCTTACGAGATTAAAACAACAATTTTATGGAAAGTCAGAAAATGAAGTACTGTATATTGAAAGGATTAAAAAAGAAGCAACTCATGAATTAGGCCATCTTTTTTACTTAAACCATTGTCAAAATAAAAAATGTGTTATGCGTTTCTCAAACTCTCTTTATGAAACTGATGAAAAAAATAGTTTTTTTTGCGACAGATGTAAAAAAATTTTAATATATAATATAAATCAGATAAGGACCTAAATGAAGATTATTTTTCATTCAAAGTTTAAAGACGTTTACGCTTCTGATCCAGCAGCAAAAGCTGGAAGAATGGAGGCTATCTTAAAAGAATTAGAAGGAAAATACGATTTCGTTGAGCCCGAACCAGCAACTCAACAAGATTTAAAAAGAGTTCACTCTCAGAGACATATTGATTCAATTAGGAAAAATCCTCATTTATATGAAATTGCATGTCTTTCGGCTGGAGGAGCAATTTTAGCTTCAGAGTTAGCAATGAAAGGACAACCCTCTTTCGCACTAATTAGACCACCAGGACATCATGCCAGTTATGACTCTTCATGGGGATTCTGTTTTTTTAATAATATTGCAGTTGCTTTAGCTAAACTTAAAGCAGAAAATAAAATTAAAAAGGCATTAATTTTAGATATTGATCTTCATTTTGGAGATGGCACAGCGAATATATTTGCCGGCACAGAAATTAGATATTTTCATCCAGAAGCTGACAAATCTGAGGAATTTATTGAATTAATAGAGTCAGTGCTACAAAAAGAAATTTATGATGTTTTAGCTGTCTCTGCAGGATTTGACCGAGGAGTTGAAGATTGGGGAGGACAACTTTCCTCTGAAGATTATTTTACTATAGGTAGATTAATTAAACAGTCGGCAGAAAAGATTTGTCAAGGAAGAAGATTTGCTGTTCTGGAAGGAGGATATAACCATAAAGTTCTTGGGAAAAATGTTAAAGCCTTTATTGATGGGTTAAGTTAATCTGTGGAAAATTTAGAAAACATAGAAACTACTCTTAGAGAGTTTTTAAATCAAGAATTAACAAATCAACAGATACGTTACTTTATAACCACACTTGAGCTTTTTCAAATAGAAGCTGGGGAAAAACTTCTAAAACAAAGTCCAACAAAATGTGATCTCTATCACATTATTCTTTGGATAGAGTCACTAAGAGAGAAATCTGCAAAAAGATTGCTTGAAGAAACTCCAACAAATTATGATTTAAGATTTATTATGAATTTAGTTGAGGAGCTTAAGACAGAGGCTGGTAGAAAACTACTTAAACAAAACCCCTCTGATATGGAACTTCGTTGTATTCAAAATATAGAGTCATTAAAATCAGAAGTAGAGAGTTTTAAAAGTAATTTGGAGGTAAGAAATGCCTAATCTTAGAGGACATCATCTTATATGTATTAATTTTTTTCAAGGTGAAGGATATAACGAAGCTTTTACAAAAAATTTAGAGGAAATTTTAAGAAAAATTGAAGGAGAAGATATAAATGTTATAGAAGGTGGTGACGATATATGTAAAAGTTGTCCTTATTTCAAAGACAATAAATGCAAATATGAAGAAGAGGCGGATGAAGAGATTAAAAAACAAGATGAGATAGCATTAAAACTATTAAACATTCAAGTTGGTGACAAAGTTAGTTGGGAAAGTATAAAAAAGAGTCTTCCTGATATATTTTCTCAATGGTATGAAAAATATTGTTATTACTGCGATTGGTTAAAGATATGTCAAAATAATTACTATTTTCAAAAATTAGCAGAAACTTATCTTACAGTAGATAAAAAAATACTTTTTATTTTTCTAAAAGTTAGAGAGAGTTTTCCTGAAGTCAAAGACAGTGTATCACTCCTTAAGCCATACGCTCATATTCATTATAATGAAATTGAAGATAAAGTCTTTATGCTTAGTAAATACTATCAACTTCATTTACATTCACCTGGTTGGATTATAAAAACAGATGAGTTTGAAGAGACAGTAGGCTTTAAACCAGACCTCTTTTACAAAAGTGCAGTGAATACCTATATAATGTCTGTGCTTTATAAAATAAATGATTTTGTAACAGAAGGAATAATTGCTCATGAATTTTCAGAAGCGTTAGCCTTAAGTAAAGGCATCATTGCTACTCATGAAGATATTGATTTAATATGTGCGCAAAAAGGATATGGAAAGCAGCTTCTTTATGCTTTTCAACATGACCTTTTTCCAGGAATGGTTACAAAACTTTTTGTTGACAGAGAAGATATCCAAAGAAGAATGGAACACCTAAAAAAATTGCTTTAAAAACTTAAATTAATTAAATTTTCTGCAATAAAGAAAAATGCTCAAATACAGCTCTGATTAATTTTTCTTGATCAATCGGATTAATTGGATGGCCCTTTTCCATTAATTCAAAAATTGAGTCAATTTCTGGATTTTGACTTCTTAAATGTCTTAGCTCTAAATCTTGTTTTTTTATTTTTTCATCTATCTCTTCAAAGTTAATCTCTAGGTTAAATCTTTGATCTAAAAATTGAAGAATTCTCTTTTGAGCTCTTACATCTTCAAATGAAGAAAGATAAAAACAAATATCTATCCAAAGAGACAATCCAGGAATTTTTCTTTCCTTTGCTACCCATAATAAATAACTACTTATTGCTGGAGGACCTTCGTATTCCATACCTAAAAGTCCGTATCTTTTAAGCTCATTTTTAAATTTAGGATCGTTTCTAACAGTAAGTACTCTTCTTAACTGGTTATGAAGTACAGGCCATGGATTTCCATTAATTGTGAATAACTCCTTTACTTGTAATTTTTCAACTATATCTAAAATTAGATTCAAAAAATCCCACCACTTACGAATAGGAGTAGAAGATTTAAAGATTATGAGTCCTTTCTCAGGGGCAGCATAAAATTTACTTTGAGGGAAAACAATTACACCGTTTTTAACAGATACTTCATCAATTGAAAAAAACTCAACAGGCTTAATTTCACAAAAATAGAAAGTTTTCAACTTTTCATTAAGGAAATTTATTACGCCTGTTGCTAAGCTTCCTACATCTTTCTCCCAACCTACTAATAGAGATGGTGGCTCAGAAAATTTAATCTCCTTTAAAAATCTTACATTTTTCATTTATCTTTTTGTTTTTTTAAAAAATCATCTATCTCTCTAAATAAATTAATTTTGTCTTGTTCACTCATCGGTTCAACTTTTTCTGGTTGATAACTCAGTGCCCAATCAAGCCAGTTTATAAGACTTTCAGGAATATCTGTTTCGGAAATTAATTTTTCTTTAATTTCTCTCAAAAACTCCTCAATTTTGTTTTCAATCTCAATTATTTTTCTATCAAATACAGTTAAGTCGAGATTAACTGAAAGAATTTGAGAAAACACTGCTAATACAGATTTTGAGGCTTTTGGATAAGACCATACGAACTCTGTCAGATAAAGAGGAATCTCTCCCATTAAACAGACTCCTTCAATACCATAATTTTTTGCTATACCAAGAAGAATACCACTTAAACCAACTACTGTGGAAGTCTCTCTTTTTTGACTAATTGAAATTACATTGGGATATTTGATCATCTCTTCAATAAGATAACTTTCAGTAGCAGTCACTACTACTCGAGGATTATCTTTGTGATGTATAGGTTCTGCAGCAGCACCTGAAGTATAAATTCTGTTACATTCAAATTTTTGGGCTACCTCTAAAATTGTCTCTGCAAGCCTTTGTGCAGGCTCACCTTCTGCATAACGACGACCCTCTTGCATTGATTGCTCATATCCTATGAAAATAATAATATCTTGTTGAGGAAGATGACTGTAGTAAAATTTATTGGAGGGAAATATAAGCTCCTTAAGTTCTCCATCTTGAATTAAGACTCTGTTTGGATAAAAAAACTCCCAACTTTTAATTTCTGCAAACTCCTCAGCTTGAAGTTGAACTCTAAGATTTTCAACAGCAATAAGTCCCACATTGCCCATTCCTGGCCATGCAGCTACTAAAACAGGATTTTTCAGTTTTGGTTCAAAATAGTATATAAGAGACATTTATTATATTCTAATATAAACTGCAAAGTTATGGACCTATATAGCCATATCTAGTCTGACAAATAACGATTTTTAAACCAACGTTTTTTAAGATTCTATAAATTTCCTTCATTTCCCAATATTCTGGATAAGGAATATCTCTTCTTCTAAATTCTGGGCGATAGTCTAAAACACAAACTTGTATTTCAGGAGCAATTTTGTAAATCTCTTTACCCATCATTTCTATCTCTTCTGCATAGATTAGTTTTCTGTTATAGGGTATACCTATTCCTACAAAAACTCTATCTCTATATTTGTCAACTATATATTTTACTGCATGCCAAGCAGTTTCCTTATAAATTTCCGCTAACTTTCTGTCTTGCAATCCTGTAATTATCATAAAAGTTTCGGTTTTTAAACTTTTCAGATCTATTCCAATATCAGTCATTCCGGCATCGATCAGCTCATCAATATAGTCTTCTGTTAGTAAAGAGCCATTAGTGTCTACATGTAACCTTGCTTCTCTGTCTGGATTTAATCTTTTAAGTTCCCTTAGATATTCAATTAACCATCTTCTGTTTAAAGTGCACTCCCCTCCTGAAATTGCCATTCTGTCTACCTTATATTTCCTTCTTATCTGCGTTATTCTTTCTGCAGCCTCTTTTGGAGTTAAGACTTTGTGTTCTATATCTTCTCTACTACGATACGTAGTTGTCCAATTTTGACATTGAGGACATCTAAAATTACATCCAGCCGTAAATAAAGCCACCTCAATATATCCTTCTCCTTTCAAATACCATGGAGTACCTACACCTCCGACTGGATGAGGCATAAAACCACCTACAAGTCTTCTTGGTATAAAATCTTCTATTGGTTCAGTTTTAATTTTCATTCCGGCTTTAATTGGAGTTACACAACTCGGTCTAATTTGTCCATTTATTTCTACACCACAACAGCCACAACCTCCTACTTCACAAGGAATAGATATTCCATTTGGAATTTTTCTAAACTTATATCCTAAGGTTTCTAAAGCTTTTCTGACTGTAATTTTTTCAAAAACCTCAAATTTTTCTCCATCTACTGTAATTTCAATCTTTTTTTCCCTTTTAACTTCAACTATTTTTCTTGCCTCATAAGGACAAGCTAAAACACAAGCTCCGCAACCAAAACATTCACTTTCAGCAAAATTAATTGGACAGTTAATTAGATTTTCACACCAAAAACATCTCTGACAAATATTCTCTTCTTTCTTTACTATCCAGCTCATAAATTAATTGTAAAGGGAAACTATAAAAAATAGCCATCTTTAAAAATAATTTTTTGGTCAACATAGCTGATTTTAATAGGCCAATTAGAAACCACACATATATTTTTAAATGGCCAACATAAAAAACAGTGATAAGCAATTTCAGAAAATATATTTAGTAAAATAGAGTCTTCTTTATCGTATTTACATTCAAGATATTTTTCTGAAAACTCATAAAATGCAATCCAATAAAAGTTTAATAAAGACTCTTCAAAAAGTTCTTTTACTCGCATTTTTAAGGAATCTATTAAATAAAAACCAAGCCCTTTTGAGATTATCTTTTGTCTTATTTTTGAATATAAACTTTTTTCTCCTATCTGTTTTCGAAGTAAAGTGTCTATAAGTGCCCATGAAAACTTTAGTGATATTTTTTTAATTATTATTAGCCAAAAATCTATCATTAATTTTTCATTTAAATCTTTTAATAGGCTAAGTTTAATCTTTTCTTCTAAATTCTCTGACAATTTTCTATCTAACCTAAATACTAATTCTTCCCAAAAATTTTTCCATAAACTTTTATCAAATATTAGGGAGTCAACGAAAACTGTAAGATATCCTTCTGAGTCTTTTTCCCAGTTCCAGCCAAAGGGGCTTTCAAGAAAAACTATATTAGGCAAAGGTGTATTTATTTTTTTATAAAAGGTTTCGATGACTAATCTAACCGTCTCTCTTTCTATATCATTGCATGAGAATCTTCTTTCTAACCAGATTGCTGCATGTCTTTCAAAGTTTTTTTCCTGAATAGAATTTAATCTACGAATCATGATTATTAATTTATTTTATATTAAAGCTTCTAAATAAACATTGATATTTAAAACTTCTCATATACTAAAATGAAGTATTTACTAAAAATTGAAAATAATCAAGAGGTTTAAATACGGCTCTGATGCACTGTTGATTACAATCTTCTGCTAAATCTTTTGGGCATATACCACATAAAGAGGATCTGAAAGAAATGTGTAACCAAAGTATTTATCATCAAATGGACGTCTAAAACCTCTAAATGAGAAGGTTTTATAATTAGTAAATCCACCGATTCTTAGTAACAGCTCTAAAACATATCCCATTCTTTCAAATTCATGTAAATCTATCCAGAGTCTAATTACCTTTTGAGGAAAATATCTATTTGAAAAACTAATAGCTAAAATACCACCCTTTTTAAGAATTCTTCTAACTTCTTTAAGTAGCTCAATTGGTTTTATTACATACTCAATTGAGAGGTCACATACGACTGCATCAAACTCCTCATTGTAGAAGGGAATCTCAGGACTCTTATTTATATCATGGATTATAAAATCATCAAGAAGTTCGTTTTTTTTCATCTCTTCTTCATTTAGTCCTAAACCGATGATTCTGAGATTTTTCCCTTTAGGAATATGAGATTGATAACTACTCATTAAATCAAGTATTTTCCCTTCATTTGGCAAGAGATTCTCGTAGAGGTTGACGAGATTTTCATGACATTTTGAGTCAATATGAGTAGTTATTCTTGGTTCACTGTAAAAGAGAGTATCATCACTTTCATCAGCTCTGCTGAAAGCCAATGGATTGTTAAGCTCAAAATCTGTCTCAATTCCATTATATCTTACTTGCATTCCTGGACCATTCTCTAACGCAATTGCACACCAGTCTCGACACTCACCACCAACTTCAGTTAATTTTTCCCTAACATCAAGGATAAAACTTTCAATTTCAATGTCATATTTTGAAATAGGAATATTTGTATCAATTTTAAGAGTTTTATCACTAAAATAAATGATTCTTGTGGGTTTAAAATTCTGTGGAAATACACCTTTTAGACCGGTGAAAAAACCAAGTGGGTAAAATCTGCCTAAACGGGGTTCTATAGAATTTCTTATAGTTGTTGGAGGTGAAAACTGTGATTTACTAATCTCTAAAATATTATCTTCAGAGTAACTAAATAATTCTCCAGCTTTAAAACTTACTTTATCAATATCTCCCGGTTTTTTTCCCCAGATTATCTTCTGAATTTTTTCATGAAAAAGATCAAAATCTCTCCAAATGTTAATTGAGCAGAAATGAACTTCTTCATGTTCTCCAATTGACGATTTCCAGCGAAATTTTAATATAACATCCACTTTTGTATTTTCTTTTACTCTCTTCATGATAAATTTTTATTTTCCTTAATTTTTATTATTTTATAATTAATATTAAAAAAATTTCAATAAAAATTTTACTTTAACAACCTATATCTTAATAAGTCAACTTACAATACAAACTCTTCATCACTTTGGACCAAAGCAGTTAAACACTCGATAAAATTTTTATCACTATGGGGGTTTCTTGGAAATAACTCATATTCGTAAGTCCTTAAAAAATAAAGTGGAGGTGAAGGGATTCGAACCCATGACCTCCTGCGTGCAAAGCAGGCGCTCTCCCAGCTGAGCTACACCCCCACACTTTTTATGGGCCTAGTTGGAGTCGAACCAACCACCTCACCCTTATCAGGGGTGCGCTCTAACCGGCTGAGCTATAGGCCCATAATTTTTAATAAATTAACTTAAAATCAGAGTTTTTGTCAATTCTTACTTGACTACCTCTTCTTTTTCTTCTTCCTTTGATGCAAAAATCTCTTCTTCTTTTAATAATCTTTCCCAATTCTCATCAATCATTCTCTGAAGTTCAGAAATAAGTTGTTCTCTTCCAGGCTCAAAAAGATGTCTGAATCTTCCTTGAAGTTTCAAAAACTCTTCTATTGGCTTTTTCTCTTTTGGCTTGTAAGTTACTCTTACAACTCCTTTTTCAACTTCGTAAAGAGGCCAAAAACATGTATCTACTGCTAATCTACTCAAAAGAATTGCGTCATCGGTTCTTGTTCTCCATCCGCGATTACAGGGAGTAAAGATATTCATAAATTTTGGACCCGGTATTTCTAATGCTTTTCTTACTTTTTTCATTAAATCTGGCCAATGGCTTGGCGCAGCTTGAGCAACATAGGGAATCCCATGAGCTGCCATAATTTTCGTTAAATCTTTTCTAGGTTGAGGCTTTCCAGGAATCACAGAGCCTGCAGGACATGTTGTGGTATCAGCATAAGTAGGTGTGGCACCAGAACGTTGAATTCCGGTATTCATATATGCTTCGTTGTTATAACATACATAAAGCATGTCATGCCAACGCTCCATAGCACCTGATAGACTCTGAAGTCCTATATCATAAGTGCCACCATCTCCACATATAGCTATGAATTTAATCTCTTTGTCAATCTTTCCTTGTTTCTTTAATGCTTTATACATTGATTCAACACCAGATAAAGTTGCAGCTGCATTTTCAAAAGCGCTATGAATCCAAGGTACTTTCCATGCTGTGTATGTTGATATACATGAAGATACTTCTAAACATCCTGTAGATGAGGCAACTACAACAGGATAATCACAAGCTGCAAGAAGAATCATCTTAACGACTGTTGGTGCTGCACATCCTGCACAAAGTCTATGCCCAGCAGTAAATCTTAACTCTTTCTTTGACAATTCTTTTAAATTAAGTGGTGTTACCATATTACTCCCTCACTCCGATATATTCTTTATAACTTCTTACTCTACCTGTTTTAGCTATTTTGATAAGCTCTTCAATAACAGCCTCAGCATGCTCTGGCATATAATCTCTTCCACCAAGACCATATATTTTATTTATTAATACTGGTTTTTTCCTGTAGTGATATAAACTTGTTGCAATATCAAGATAAAGAGGCCCAAAAGAGCCTCCAAATGCATCTGCTCTGTCAAAAACACAGACTGCTTTCAAATGCTTGAGAGCTTTGCCTATCTCTTCATATGGAAAAGGTCTGAAAAGTCTCGGTTTTAAAAGTCCTATTTTTACACCTTTGTCTCTATACTCATCAATAACATCTTTTGTTGTACCAGCTGCGGAGTTTAAAATAACTATACCTATCTCTGCATCATCAAGTCTATAAGATTCAAACAGTCCATAACTTCTTCCAGATGTCTTTTTAAACTCTTCTGCAACTTCTAAAACTACTTTGGCAACATTTTTGTAAACTTCTGCATGAGCTCTCCGAACTTCCATATAAAGATCTGGAAGTATAAGAGGTCCGTAACTTTTTGGATTATCAACATCAAGAAGAGGATACAAAGGCTTATACTCTCCTACAAAGTTTTTAACTACATCATCATCAAGATACTCTATTCTTTCTATAGAGTGACTAATTATAAAACCATCATAGCAAATCATTACAGGAAGCCTTATATCCATATGCTCTGCCACTCTGAATGCTTGAATTGTATTATCGTAAGCTTCTTGAGCATTCTCACTCCAAAGTTGAATCCAACCACTGTCTCTTGCACCCATTGCATCAGAATGATCACAGTGAATATTTATTGGTGAAGAAAGAGCTCTATTTACAACTGCCATAACAATTGGAAGTCTAAACCCTGAAGCAATATATAGCATCTCCCACATTAATGCAAGTCCTTGAGATGAAGTTGCTGTAGCAACTCTTCCACCAGCAGCTGCTGCACCAATGCAAGCACTTAGTGCAGAGTGCTCACTTTCTACAAGAATAAGCTCAGTCTTTACCTTCCCATCAGATACAAAGGAGGAAAATCTTTGCATTAACTCTGTTTGAGGAGTAATTGGATAAGCTGCACAAACATCAGGCTCTACCTGACGAAGTGCATTTGCTACTGCCTCATTTCCTGTAGCTGCTACTATCTGTGTCATTATCTTACCTCCTCTTCCATTACTATTGCTTTGTTTCCTTTTTTACCTGGACACTCTAAAGCACAAAGACCACATCCTTTACAGTATTCGTAATCAAAATCTTGTCTTTTTCCATCTTCTACCTTCACTGCATTGTCTGGACAGTAAAGCCAACAAAGCAAACATTGAATACAGTTTTCTTCTATCCACCGTGGTTTATAGGCTGCTCTCCAGGAGCCTGTTTTGATTTTCAATGCGCTTCCTGCCTCTAAAATTACCATTCCTGGTGGTATTTGTTTCCATCCTATCATTCTTCTTTCACCTCCTCATAGCCTCTTTTTACTGCAAGAAGGTTTCCATCAATTATTTTTTGAGAAAACTTTTTACCAAAACTTTTTCTTACATCCTCTAAAAGAATTTCAAGACTAACTAATCCTGTTACTTTATTGAGTGCTCCAACCATAGGTGAGTTAGGCATCGGTCTTCCAAAACATTCAATAGCAATCTTTGTAGCATCAACAACGTATAGCTTCTGAGTAGGCTTTAAACCAAGTTTTTTTCTTAGTTCTTTTGGATCTTTAGAAGAATTAATGATAAATACAGTATTTTCTTTTGCTCCTTCTGTAACATCAATACTTTCTATTAAAGTAGGATCAACAACAACTACTACATCAGGATGGGTAACAGGACAATGCATTCTTAATTCTTTTGAACTAATACGATTATATGCTCTTAAGGGGGCTCCTGCTCTTTCTGGCCCATACTCAGGGAAAGCTTGAACAAATCTGCCACCACTAAGACAAGCATCTGCAAATACTTTTGCAGCAGTAATTGTTCCCTGGCCTCCTCTGCCATGCCATCTAATTTCAATGCGCTCCATAAAGACACCTCTCAAAAAATTTTTTGTATTTTAACAGAAAACAAGAGAAAATTATAAGCCTGTCTATTGACTGCTCATTTTTTTTAAGTATCTGTAGGAAAAGTAAATAGTTAACAAAATTACAGCAACAATAATTAAAAACCCAACTACATACTCCATATAAACTATTCCTTTCTTAACATTTTCTAAGAATTTGCCTCCCATATAACCTGCTGTCATCATTACGGCTAAAACTACTGCTGAAGCCAATGAATCAATTATTATAAATTTTATCCACGATACTTTTGTTATTCCCGCAAGTATAAAGGCTTGAGCACGAAAGCCAACAAGAAGTCTTGCAAGAAGCATTATCAATGTGCTATGTTTTTTAAAGCTCTTTTCAAGGAGCAAAAATTTTGATGGAGAAATTATTTTAAAAAACCTTGGATTGGTAACAACCCTTCGACCAAATTTTCTTCCTATCCAATAAAGCATAGAGTCTGAAATTACTAGTCCTGTATAGGCAACAATTACAGTTGGCACAGGCTTTATTATTCCTACAGAAATTAAAACTCCGCAGGCAATTAATACTAGATCTTCAGGAAAAAGAGGAATACCAAGACCCCCAAGAATCAATAAAACAAAGACTCCTGGGTAAGAAAACTTAGCTATTATAGAGTAAGAATCCATTAAATTTCAAAAAAATACGGAGAGGCAGGGATTCGAACCCTGGGTGGAGCTTTTGGCTCCACAACCGCTTAGCAGGCGGCTGCCTTAGACCAGACTCGGCCACCTCTCCAGACTTTTTAATAATAGCATTCTTTAACTGATTCTTGCAAGATAACTACTTTTAATTTGATCTAAAGCTCTGTATATTCTTTCTTTTAATCTCTCTACATCTTGAAGCAGTCTTTTTACCTTTTCATTATCCCCAGAGTTATGAGAAATAACTATATCTCTATTTAAGAGATGATAAGATCTATGAATATCCTCTAACTCTGCAAAACCTGGTAAATCTCTAAATTTCTGTGCTTCTTCACTATAATACCATTTGCCAAACCCACAAGAACGATAATCTGCAAGACGTTCTGGATCAAGTCTTTCAAGACCTCTTAAATGAGTATAGACTCTTACGAGCAAACGATCATGATCGCTTTTAAATATATCAAAGAGCATCTGTTGCGTTTTCTTAGTTTTCACAGCTGAGGCTGTATGTCTTAGATCTGAGGAGACTTTCAAAATTTCATAAGAGTCTTTTGCTATAGTTTCTGCAAACTTTTCTATCTGAGATGATATTTTTGCAATATCCTCAATATTTCTTGTTATCTCTTCAGAGGCTGCTGATTGCTCCTCAACTGCTGCTGCAATCTGTGTTATCTGATCCTTTACCTTCTCAACCGCTGACACAATCTCCTGTAGCGCCTCTCCCACAGTCTTTACAGCTTCTGTTACCTCTTTAACTTCCTTTAGTTCTCTCTGCATTGATTGATAAGTTTCATGAGTTTCTTTTTGAATTATATTAATCTTTGATGCAATCTCCTCTGTTGCTTTGATTGTTCTTTCCGCTAATTTCCTAACTTCGTCAGCCACAACTGCAAATCCACGACCCTGTTCTCCAGCTCGGGCTGCCTCTATCGCTGCATTTAATGCTAACAAGTTCGTTTGATCTGCTATATCTTTAATTACAGTTACAATCTCTCCTATCTCTGAAACAGATTTATTAAGTTTTTCTATCATCCCTCCAAGCTCATTCGTTGTCTGGTATACAACATTAACCTTTTTGACTGCCTCTTGGGTTATGGTGTGTCCTCTTTTTGCTATCTCCATAGCTTCTGTTGCTACACCTGAAGCTTTTGATGCGTTGTTGGCTATATCTGTTATTGTTTGAGTCATCTCTTCTGCTGCGGTAGCCACTTGATTTGCCTGTTGAGACTGTTTTTTAGTTCCTTCACTAGTTTCACCTATAACTTTATTGCATTTATCTACAACATGAGCGAGGCTTTGTGAGTACTCAAAAGATTTATCGCTTAGATTAATAAAAGTTTGTAAAACCTTATCTATACTTTGAGCAAGTCTACCAACTA
>JANXCZ010000016.1 GCA_025060075.1 Thermodesulfovibrio sp. | reverse complement strand
GAGTTTATGCAGTATTTCCTGACTTGTTCCATCTCCGTAGTATATTGGTTCGCCTTTCTTTTTCATCTTTCTTACTGTATCTGGATTGAGCTCTAAGATTACGTATGGTATATTAGTCTCTTTAAGAACTCTCGCAAGATTTCTTCCATTTAATCCAAAACCAATAATGATAACATGATTGGATTTTTTTACAATTATATCCGAGTCTTTTATTTTCCTTACTCTTTCCAATGATTTAAAAGTTTTCTTATGAACTAAGTAATCTACTAAGTGAGGAGAATATCTAATTATTAGAGGAGTAAGTAGCATTGTTACTACAGAAGCAGAAATAAAGCTTTGGTATGAGTTTTCATCTAAGAGTCCCAAAGACTTTCCTGTGAATGCCAGTATAAATGAGAACTCTCCTATTTGAGCTAGCGATAAAGCGGATATTAGTGAGACTCTTAGTGAATGTATAAATATGTAGGTTATAACAAGAATTATTAAGGCTTTAACGGAAAATATAACACCCACAAGAATAAATTCTTCTGTCAAATGAGTTTTTATAAAGTCAATATTTAAAAGCATTCCAACAGAAATAAAAAAGATTCCAGAAAAAGTTTCTTTAAACGGCAATATATCGGATACTGCTTGAGCTGAGTATTCGGATTCAGATATAACAACTCCTGCTAAAAAAGCGCCAAGAGCAAGGGAAAGCCCTAATTTAGAGGTAAAATAAGCAGTCCCGAGACATATAAAAATTGTTGTAATTATAAAGAGTTCTCTGCTTTTTGTTTTAACAATTTCATGAAGAACATAAGGAACTGCCAATCTGGAAAATATAAAGACTATTAAAAGTATTATAGATGACTTAAAAATTACTATAAGAAAGTTATAGTAGCTTTCTCCTTGACCTGAAAGAAGTTGAGTAAAAAGCATAAGTGGCACAACGCAAATGTCTTGAAAAAGTAGTATTCCAAGACATACCTTACCATGAGGAGAGTTTAATTCCCCTTTGTCAGAAAGAAGCTTCATGACAATAGCGGTACTGCTTAATGCTACTATGAATCCATAAAAAATTGAATTATTTATGGAGGTATTAGAAGCTAGCTGACTTAGTATGGTTATTAAGAAAATTGTTAATAAAACCTGAATACTTCCTAATAAAAAAACTTCTTTTTTCAAAGCCATAAGTCTTGGAATAGAAAATTCTATACCTATCGTAAACATAAGCAAAATAACACCAATTTCTGCTATTATTTCTACCTCATGGGGATTTTTTATTAATCCAAGACCATAAGGACCTATAATTGTTCCTGCTACTAAGAATCCTACAATAGAGGGAATTTTTAAGCGCCCAAGAATATAAATTATTCCTCCAGAAATTCCAAAAATAATAAGTATGGATTTTAAGAACTCATAAATCATGTTATATTATGCTTTAATTATAAAAAATCATTCAAATCCTTAAGTTTGAAAATATAACATCATTGCTTGTTATAATAAAATTATGATGAAGGGTAGAGCAGTTTACATAAAAACATTTGGATGTCAAATGAATGAACATGATACTGAAAGAATTCTCGGTATTCTTGGGGCAAAGGGATTTACTGAAGTAGATGAACCCAAAAAGGCAGATCTTATCATTTTTAATACATGTGCAATAAGACATAAGGCAGAACAAAAATTTCTTAGTAGTCTTGGAAGAATAAAGCATCTTAAAAAGAAAAATCCTGAACTGAAAATCATAGTAGCTGGATGTTCTGCTCAACTTCAAGGTGAAAACCTTTTAAATAAGATTCCATACATTGATTATATTATAGGGCCTGACAATATTCATCTCATTGAAAATATTATTGAAAATCAATTTTCAAATAGAGTTTTTATTCATGAAAATCCTGATTTAGCAAAAATTAATCTTCCTGTAAAAAGAAAAGATAGGGTAAAAGCATGGGTTAATATAATTTACGGATGTAATAACTACTGTACCTACTGTGTGGTTCCATATACTCGTGGAAAGGAAAGAAGTAGACCTTTAAATGATATTATTCAAGAGATTAAGATTCTTGCTGAACAAGGATATAAAGAGATTACACTTCTTGGACAAAATGTAAACTCTTACAGAGATGGAGATGTTAATTTTCCTTCACTTCTTGAAAAAATAGAAAATATAGAGGGCATTGAAAGAGTCCGCTTTATAACTTCACATCCAAAGGATTTATCTATGGAACTTGTTAACGTAATGAAAAATTGTAGAAAAATATGTGAACACATTCATCTTCCAATTCAAGCAGGTTCAAATAAAATTCTTAAACTCATGAATAGAAAATACACATATGAAGATTATCTTGAAAAGATATATTGGCTTAGAGATGCAATTCCAAATATTGCAATTACATCAGATATTATTGTTGGATTTCCTCAAGAAGAAGATGAAGATTTTGAAAAAACAATTTATGCTTTAAAGGAAATTGAATTTGATGGAATATTTGCCTTTAAGTTTTCTCCAAGAGTTGGGACTCTTGCCGCAAAGCTTGATGGTCAAATACCAGACGAGATTAAATCTAAAAGACTTACAGAGGTGTTAAGGCTTCAAGATGAAATAACTGAGAGAAAAAATAAAAAATTAGAAGGAAAGATTCAAGAAGTTTTAGTTGAAGGAAAAGATGAAGAAGGATT
This sequence comes from Thermodesulfovibrio sp., assembly GCA_025060075.1. GTDB lineage: Bacteria > Nitrospirota > Thermodesulfovibrionia > Thermodesulfovibrionales > Thermodesulfovibrionaceae > Thermodesulfovibrio. The sequence goes on along the minus strand of JANXCZ010000016.1, from coordinate 4,836 downwards.
CACAACTGGAAGAACAAGAACAAACAAAATTGTAAAAATCTACTCCGATATTAAACCTGGAGAAATTGTGAATGTAAAAATTACAAAATCTTACAGACACTCCTTAGAGGGAGAAATTTTTAAAGAATGAAAATATATTTTATCACCTACGGATGTAAAGTTAACCAAGCAGAGGCTCAGAAATGGGAAAAATTTCTAACATCCAATGGTTATAACTTTACCAACAATCCAGAAGAAGCAGAACTCTGGGTTATAAATACTTGTGCTGTTACTAAAAAAGCAGAAATTCAGTCAAGACGAATAATAAATAAGGCAAAAAAACTTGGCAAAAGAGCCTTTGTTACAGGTTGTTATGTAGAGCTTTGCAAGTTTGAAAATAACTCGGAAAATTTAAAGTTCTTTTCCAACTCTGAAAAAGACAATATTTTCAAAGATTTTAAAAATTTAAATAAAAATGAAACTTTAAAAATATCTAGACATAGAGCTATTGTTAAAATTCAAGATGGATGTAATCAGTATTGTAGTTATTGTATCGTTCCTTATTTGAGGGGAAAACCAAGAAGTTACAGTATAGAACAAATTTTAGAAGAAATAAAAGATTATCAATCAATTGGTATTAAAGAGGTCATATTAAGCGGAATTAATATAGGATTATACGGGATAGATTATGAAAATAACATAAATTTAAATAGGCTTCTTAAGGTAATTCTTAAGAAAACTTCAGGAATTAGGATAAGATTAAGCTCAATTGAAATTAATCATATTGATGATGAGTTTCTTGAGGTAATATCTGACAGAAGAATTTGTAAACATCTTCACATTCCGCTTCAGCATGGTAGTGATAGAATTTTGCAATTAATGAACAGAAGTTATAATGTTTCTCTATATGAAGATACAATAGAAAAAATTTTTAAACTCTATCCTGACATCTCAATAGGGACAGATGTTATAGTAGGGTTTCCTTCAGAAACAGAAGAGGATTTCAAAACAACATTAAGACTAATTGAAAAAACTGGATTTTCATATTTACATGTTTTTCCTTACTCAAAAAGACCTTTTACAAAAGCTTCAAAAATAAGTGAGAACATTTCAGAAACTACTAAAAGAGATAGAGCTAATGCGTTAATAGAGTTAGGTAAAATAAAGAAGGAAAAATACATTAAAAAATTTATCGGTTCTACACTTGAAGTTCTTATTGAAAACGAAAAAAATGGCTTTTTCTCAGGAACTTCAGAAAACTACATTAAATGTCTTATTGATAACAAAAAAAAGCCACTCATTTTAGGAGATATCCTTAAAGTCAGAGTATATTCCACAGACGGACAGTATGCTTTTACAACTGTTATTAATGATCAATAATTTCTAAAAAATCAGTTTGTCTAATTAATGTTCACTTTAAGATTTTCCTAGGAAAAATATAAAGTTTCAAATCTTCCACACAAAAATTCCAACAACTTTTCAACAAAATTTATCAATAAATTTATGTCTGATAATGTATATTATGTTAAATTTTTATTTGAGGCTTTCGTTTTATAGTGTTTATATACTCAAAAATGTGCTATACTTATTTATAACTTTTTTATGGAGGGATTTGATGAGATATTCTCAACTTTTTATTCCGACAATGAGAGAAGTTCCTTCTGGAATTAATGCAATATCTCACATTTTAATGCTTAGAGCCGGCTATGTAAGACAACTTGCTGCAGGTTTATTTATATTTTTACCGCTTGGTTGGCGTGTCTTAAATAAAATAAATCTAATATTAAAAGAAGAAATGGAAAAAATTGGCGCACAAGAAATCTCAATGCCTATCCTTCATCCAGCTGAAATATGGCAAGCCACCGGTAGATGGTATACCATAAAAGAGGAAATGTTTAGATTAAAAGATAGAACTGGTAGAGATATGTGCCTTGGAATGACTCATGAAGAAATTATGGCATGGATAGCTTCTAAAGAAATAAAATCATACAGACAACTACCTCAAATATGGTATCAGATTCAGACAAAATTAAGAGACGAAGCAAGACCTCGTGGAGGTGTCTTACGAACAAGAGAATTTATTATGAAAGACAGTTACAGTTTTGATGCCGATTGGGAGGGATTAGACAGAAGTTATAATCTTCATGCAGAAGCATATCATAGAATCTTTACAAGATGCGGATTAAAATACTATCAAGTTGAATCCGATCCTGGAATAATGGGTGATTTGGAATCACATGAGTTTATGGCTCCAACACCAGCTGGTGAGGATGACATTGTTATTTGTGAAAGTTGCGGATATGCAGCTAATATAGAAGTGGCTAAATCAGAAATATCTACCCTACTCCCTTCTAATCTTGAATATAAAGAAATATATACTCCGAATAAAAAGTCCGTAAAAGAAGTATCAGAATTTTTAGGATTAAATGAAAAATATTTTATAAAAACTTTACTTGTTATATCTGAAAAAAACGGTCCTGTATTGGTTATGTTGAGAGGAGACCAAGAGTTAAATGAAAAGAAACTTGCAAGAATTATCGGAGAATTTAGTTTTGCTACACCGGAACAATCCCTAGAAATACTTGGTGTAGAACTCGGATTTGTTGGACCTATAGGACATAAAATAAAAAAGATTGCTGATCTTTCCATTCAAAAAGATATTACATATGTCTCAGGAGCAAACAAAAAGGATTATCATTTACAAGGAATTATCCCGGGAGTTCACTTTGATGCTCAGTGGATGGATATAAGAAAAGTTAAAGAAGAGGATAAATGTTATAAATGTGGTGGTTCTCTGAAAATTGAAAAAGCAATTGAAGTCGGAAATATCTTTAAGTTAGGAACTAAATATACAGAACCTTTACATGCTTACTTCTTAGATAAAGATGGAAAAGAAAAACCAATTATTATGGGAAGTTATGGAATTGGACCAGCAAGAGTGGCTGCTGCTGCTATAGAACAAAATCATGACAGCGATGGAATAATATGGCCTAAAAGTATAGCTCCTTTTGATATCGAAATTATTCCTCTTAATATGGATGATGAAAAAACAGTTAATATAGCTGAAGAACTATATGAAAAACTTGGTGAAATCTATAACAGTTTTGCAGATAGACATATTGAAGTTTTAATTGATGATAGAGATGAGCGGCCAGGAGTTAAATTCAAAGATGCAGATTTGATTGGAATACCAATTCAAGTTATAGTAGGTAAAAAAGTACTCAATGAAAACAAAATAGAAATAAAGAAAAGAAGAACAAAAGAGACGAAAAAAGTTTCTGTTAATAAGGCAGTTGTTGAGATAATTAATGCCTATTATGAAACATACTGAAAATATTGCGGTTATAGATGTAGGAAGTAATACCTTAAGACTGTTAATAGGAAATGTAGATAAAAACCAAGTTATAAAAATTTATTCTGAAAGAGTGGTAACTCGTCTCGGACGAAATCTTGACAAAAATGGATTTTTTGATTCTGAATCATTGAAAAAGTCAATTAATACTTTAAGAAAATTTAAAAAAATATCTGAAAAATTTAATGTTTCCTCCATTATCGCTGTTGGAACGAGTGCTTTAAGAGAGTCTAAGAATAGTAAAGAATTCTGTGAAATAGTAAGAAAAACTACAGGTATTAATATTCATGTAATTTCTGGACAACAAGAGGCATACTATACCTTATGTGGAGTCATGGACGAAAAATTTAGCTCAAAAGACTCTATCTTTATAGTTGATATAGGTGGAGGTAGTACAGAGTGGATTTATGGCATAAAGGGAAAATTTAGTATGGGCTCTTTGTCCTTAGGAGCATTAAAACTTAAAGAAAATTTTTTGTTTATAGAACCTTATTCTCAAGAAGCTATATATGAAGCTAAAAAATTTATAGAAAATGAAATAATAAAAGCTATCCCAAAGGTCAAAGTTGATGAATTCATAGCAATAGGTGGGACAGCTTCAACTCTCGCTATGATTAATATGAATCTATCTAAATACTGTCCTGAAAAGACGCATATGAGTAAAATTAGCCTTAATAAACTTAAAGAAATACTTAAAAAGTTAATATCTATTTCGTTGGAAGATATAAAAAAAATTAAAGGAATACCATATGACAGGGCAGATATAATATGTTCTGGATTACTCATCTTAGAAAAAATCGTAGATTACCTAAATATAAAAGAAATAACTATCAGTGAAAATGGAATTCTTGAGGGAATAATGAAAAAAAGCAAGGATTTTTGCTATAATGGTTTGTTATGAAAAAGATTTTTTCAAGACCTAAATCATTAAAAAACGTTCCTTTTAGATTTTGTCCTGGATGTGGACATAGTATTGCTCATAGACTCATAGCAGAGGTGATTGATAAACTTGAAATAAAAGAAATAACTATTGGAGTAGCACCGGTTGGATGTGCTGTATTTGCCTATGATTACTTTGATATAGATATACTTGAAATTCCTCATGGAAGACCTCCAGCAGCAGCAACTGGTATGAAAAGAGCATGTCCTGATAAAGTTATTTTTACTTATCAAGGAGATGGTGATCTTGCTGCAATTGGAACTGCTGAAATAGTTCATGCAGCAAATCGTGGAGAAAACATAACCGTATTTTTTATAAATAATGCAAACTATGGAATGACAGGTGGACAGATGGCTCCTACAACTCTTAAGGGTCAAAAAACCACAACCACTCCACTTGGCAGAGATCCAAAGACTGCAGGATATCCAATTCATGTATCAGAACTTCTTGCAATACTTGAAGGCACATCCTTTATTGCAAGAGGAGCTCTTGATAGTTATAAAAATATAGTGATTACTAAAACCTATATTGAGAAAGCCTTTAAATATCAACTTGAAGGTAAAGG
>JANXCZ010000005.1 GCA_025060075.1 Thermodesulfovibrio sp. | reverse complement strand
TTTCCTTTGGCTTTTTCTCCTCTTTCTTCTCGGCTGGTTTTGCTGCCTCAGTCTTCTTTGCAGGCTCTGCAGGTTTTGCAGGCTCAGCTTTCTTCTCAGCTGGCTGCTGTGCAAAGGCTACTGATACAGTAAGAGCAAATACCAAAGCCATTACTACTGCTAAAACTTTCTTCATCCTCTTTGTTCACCTCCTTTCTTTTTTGTTTTTTAAAAAAGGGATTTCAGTTTTTAGTTCTAAAAATAAAATACAATTTTTATGCCACTATAAAAGTTTTAATTTTTAGTATATTACACTATTAAACTTTAAACTAAGTTTTCGTCATTTCACAAAATTTTTCGTCATTTCACGAATATTATCAGAGATTCCAAATTTTTTAAGTCTATACCAAAATGTATCATAACTCATCCCAAGTAGACGAGCTGCTTTTGCTATAACAAAGTTTGATTTAATTAAAGCCTTTTTAATCAGTTCTTTTTCAAGTTCCTCATAGTTTATTCCTTCATCAGGAATGTTTATATCAAATAGACTTTTAGGGGTTATCACCCTTAATTCATCTTGAATATCATCAAATGTTATCTTATCTTTCTCACATATTATTATTGCTCTCTCAATTACACTTTCAAGTTCTCGTATGTTTCCTGGCCAAGAATAGTTTAAAAGAGCCTGTAAAGCTTTATCTTCAATTCCAACGATTCTTTTACCGAACTCCTTAGAGTATTTTTCTATAAAAAAGTTTACAAGTTCTGGAATATCTTCCTTTCTTTCTCTAAGTGGAGGAATTTCAACTGTAATAACCTTTAATCTATAGTAGAGGTCTTCTCTAAATTTGTTATTTTGTACTAGCTCAGAAAGATTTTTATTTGTTGCTGCAATAATTCTTACATCAACTTTAATTGTATCTTTACTTCCAATCCTTCTTACTTCTTTATCTTGAAGAACTCTTAAAAGTTTAGACTGTGTAGATAGAGGAAGTTCTGCAATCTCATCAAGAAAGAGAGTTCCCTTATCAGCAGATTCTATAAGTCCTATTTTTCTTGTATTTGCTCCTGTAAATGCACCAGGTTCATATCCAAAAAGTTCACTTTCAATTAAAGTCTCTGGTATAGCTGCGCAGTTTATTGCTATGAAAGGTTTGTCTTTACGTGGAGAGTTATAATGAATTGCTCTTGCTATAAGCTCTTTTCCTGTGCCACTTTCTCCATATATTAAAACTGTAGCATTTGTTGGAGTTGCTTTTTTTACTATGTCAAGAACTTGAAGCATTTTTTTGGATTTACCTATAATACCCTCTATTTTAAACTTTTCATACAGTTGTCTTTTCAGCATAAGATTTTCTTTAATAAGATTCATTCTTTCTTCTGCTTTTTTTATGGTAAGAAGCAGAACTTCTTTATCAAGAGGTTTTGTAAGGTAATCAAATGCTCCTTTTTTAATTGCATCTACTGCAGAGGATATTGTTCCAAAGGCTGTTATGACTATTACAGCAGGTTTAAAAGGTTCTTCCGGAAGATTATTAAGAATCTCAATTCCATTTTGAGTTCCTAATTTTAGATCAGTAAGAATTATTTCAGGAAAAACCTCATTAATTACTTTTAATGCTTCTTCCAAACAAGAGGCGGTATAAACATTATAACCTTCCTCAGAAAGAATGGTCATTAAAATCTCTCTTTGTAATGGTTCATCATCTATTATTAGTAGTGTTGTCATCTTACTAAATTAAACAGGTATAAATATTCTTACTTCACTACCTTGACCTTTTTTACTGGAAAATTCTATTCTTCCACCATGCTCTTCAATAACTTTCTTTGCTAAGGAAAGTCCAAGCCCTAATCCTTCTTTCTTAGTTGAGAAGAAAGGCTCAAAAATCTTGTCTATAAACTCCTCAGGCACTCCAGAACCTGTATCTATAATTTTTATTAAAATTTCATCTTCTACAAGCTCGGTCTTAATAAAGAGATTTTTTATCTCAACATCTTTCATTGCATGTAAGGCGTTAGTGATTATATTTAAAAGACAGCTTTTTATCAAATCTACATCAAGACTAAGAGTAAAATCAATTGTATAGTCTTTATAAATGGTAACTCCTTGTTTTTCAGCTGTAGCTTCAATAATTGATAAAACTTCATCTATTATCTCTATAATACTTGCAAGTTTTTTATTTAACTTAAGTGGTCTTGTATACTCAAGATACTCTGTAATAAGGTTATTTACTCTGTAAATTTCCTGTTTCATACTTTCAAGAAGTTTTATATAGCTATTTTCGTTTAGTTTTTCTTTTTTTATTTTTTCTATAAGATGATCAATGCTTAAGTTAATAAAATTAAGAGGATTTCTTATCTCATGAGCAATTGTTCTACTTAGTTGTCCTATGGCAGAAAGATGCTCTGCTTCTCTAAGTCTTTCCTGCAAAATCTGATGTTCATGAAGCTTTTGAATCATGAAGTTAAAGCTTTCAGCTATCTTACCTATCTCATCTTTTCTGTTAATATTTAATCTATAGTTAAAGTTCCCTTGAGCAACTTTTATAGCAGCTTCAGCCAATTTGTCAATTGGTTTAGTATACCTTAAGGAAATAATATAAGTGATGATTATACCTATGGAAAATATAATTAAAGTTGTCAACATTCTCTTAATTGCATTAGTTTTTAAGATTTTTGAGAAGTCATCTTTATTAATTTTTAAATGAATATATCCGTATTGAACATTACCTGCAATTACAGGAACTATTACATTATAAGCATGTTCTTCTTCAAATAAAGGCTCACCAAGTTCAGCTTTAATGATTAATTCTTTTTTTCTGTGTGTAATTGGTTTACCTACATTTTGGGGATTGGTGCTTGCAATAATCTCTTGAGTGTTACTGATTATAGATACTTCTTTTATTCCTCTTGTATTAAGTCTCTTCAAATACTCATTGAGTTTATTTGATCCTCCACGAGTAACTTCCTCAACTCCTATTTGAATAGCTTTGGTAAGATCAACTGTTTGCCTTTCTATTTCTTTTAGCAACTTTTTTTCAGCCTGTGTATAAAAAACATAAAGAGTGGACATTAGACTCAAATTAAGCAAAAGTAAAAGCATTATAAGTTTCCATTTTAGAGAAAGCCTATCAAGGATATTCATAATCATGTATAATGTTATTATAGTATGCTTTTAGAAAGAATATCATCTGTCTCTAAAAAAATAACTTATGCTGCCTTAAGAGCAGGAAGAAATCCGGAAGAGATTAAACTAATTGCTGTAACAAAATCTCAACCCATTGATAAAATAAAGGAAGCAACTCAACTTGGTTTGAGAATTTTTGGAGAAAATAGAGTCCAAGAAGCAAAGGCTAAGATACAACAGGTGAGAGACTTTATTGACCAATGGAAAATGAATATTGAATGGCATATGATAGGACATTTGCAAAGCAATAAAGTAAAGGATGCTGTTAGGCTTTTTACACTGATTCACTCATTAGATTCAGAAAAACTTGCTATCCTTATAAATAAGGAAGCAGAAAAAATTAATAAGATTCAGAGAGTTTTAATTCAAGTAAAACTTTCAGAGGAAGAGTCTAAGTATGGAGTGAAAGAGGAGGAAGTTG
>JANXCZ010000086.1 GCA_025060075.1 Thermodesulfovibrio sp. | reverse complement strand
TTTAAACTATTCATAACTCTATTTCTCATCTCAACTGCAGCCTTTTGAGTAAAGGTAAGGGCAGCTATTTCTTCTGGAGGTATACCAATACTTAAAAGATGAATAATTTTTGCTGTAATTGTAAGAGTTTTACCTGTTCCAGGTCCTGCTAAAACACACAGGTATTTATCTAAGGTTTCAGCAGCTATTTTTTGGTTTTTATTAAGATTCATGCAAAAAGATTTATCTGTCCTTTTATATTAGTTTCTTCAGGTTCACCAAATACCTTTATTTTACCATATTCTCCATCATATCCTGGCTCTACTATTACCTTTCCTAATCTCATTCTTTCTATTGCTTCAGAGAGTTTTAGGTCAAATTTTTCTATTTCAGATATTTTTTTATTAAGTAGTATTTCATATTCACTGCCAAGTTTAGATATGGCTTTCATATAAACATCAAATACTTTTCTGGTTTGCACTGAAGAGTCATTTATTTCTGCGATAAGTTCTGGCAAAGGAATTATTGATTTGTATGGAAGTGCCTGAGGAGGTTTAAATCCATCTTCACGGTCTGATAAAACTTCAACCCTATGCATAACACCTACTGTGACTTTTTTGTTACATACAGGACAGAGGTAGTTCCTTTTAATAGTTTCTTTTGGTGAAAGTCTTACTCCACATACTCTGTGTCCATCGTAGTGATATTTGCCTTCTTCAGGAAAGAATTCTACTGTACCAAGAAATCCATTTCTTGTTTTAATAGCATCTGTAATGGATTTGTAACTTAATTCTGTATCAAATATATTTGCTTCTCTTCCTATTTTTATTGGAGAGTGGGCATCGGAGTTTGAAACAAGAAGAACCTTATCAAGTTCGCTTAAACGCCAATTCATTGGAGGGTCTGAGCTGAGTCCTGTTTCTATTGCATATATATAAGGTGTGAGTTCTTCAAAACATTCCTCAAGACTGTCAAAGCCTGACTGAGAACCAAAAACTGAAAAATGGGGAGTCCATGCATGAGCAGGAATAATCATAGATTCAGGAGAAATATCCAAGATGATTTTGATTAACATTTTTGCATCTAATCCAATAACTGGTCTTCCATCAGCATTGAGACTACCTATTTGGGATAGAGCATGATTTATTTTTAAGACATCTTTTATAGTTGGTGATAAAACTACAAGATGTATCTTCCTTAATTTTCCGTTTTTTTGATATATACAGCTTATCTCAGAGGAGAGAATAAAGTATATTTTGTCTCTACATGACTCTGGAACTTCAACTTTATACTGTTTTTTTAGTGTAAGAAGCCCATTTCCTTCTTCATCAAGCTTTTTTTCAATCTCTTTAAGCCACTCAGGATGGGTAAAATCTCCTGTTCCAACTATTTTGATCCCTTTAATCTGTGCCCATTGATCAATTCTCTCAAGGGTCATATCTTTACTTGTTGCACGGGAGAATTTTGAATGAATGTGAAGGTCTGCATAAAACATAGTTAATTATAACATTTTCTTAATGAATCTTCTATGAACTCAATAATTTGAAGATGTTCTTTAACTCCTTTATCTTCAATATATATGGGCTTTCCTATAAAGAAGCATATAGGCTTTTTAGGATCAATTCTGCCAAAGTCTTTGATTACTTTCCCTACCCCCCATGCATCTGTTCTTAAAGCTATTGCAACAGCATAAACACCAGCTTTTCTTGCCAGTTTTACTCCTAAGGTATTAAATCTTGAGGGATCAAAAACAATTTCTCTTGTTGCTTGAGGGAAGACAATTACTGATATGCCCTCTTTTAGCCTTTTTAAGCCCTCTTCAATTACTACTTTGTAGTCTTCCTTAGGATTTTTTCTTGTAACAGGAATTGGTTTTAAAGTTGCTAAGATTTTTCCAAAAAAGGGATATTTAAGAAGAGATTTTTTTACAACAAAGGTTACTTTAAATTCATTACCTATAACTGCAGGAAGCACAAGTGTTTCAAGGGTGCTCATGTGATTTGCTATAAAAACACAAGGAGATTTTAAATCTTTTAAATTCTCTTTTCCTTTGATTATTATCTTACATCCTACATCTCTCATAATATCAAGTATCCTTAAGCCATCAGTAATAAGCTCCTCATAGGAGTATCTGCCTTTACTTGCTTTCATAGCAGTCATGATAATCTTTTTAATTATCTTTGTATGGACTTTAAGGGTTATCATTTTATTAGTGGGTCTTTTAATCCAGCTTCTTCAAATCCTTTGATTCTATAAATGCAGCTTTGACACTTAAGACATGGTAAAGGATTATTTGGGTAACCCTGAGGATCATAACAACTCCATGTAAGAGAGTAGTCTAATCCAAGTTCTACGCCTTTTTTGATTATTTCTGATTTTTTTAGATAAATAAGAGGTGCATTAATCTTAAACTTAATGCGTCCTTCAACTGAGATTTTTGTTGCAAGATTTGCCATCTTTTCAAATGCTTGAAGATACTCTGGACGACAGTCAGGATAACCTGAGTAATCAACAATATTTGCTCCTATAAAGATGTTAGGGCATTCAAGTACTTCAGCCCATGCTAATCCAAAACTAAGAAATATGGTGTTTCTTGCAGGAACATAGGTTATAGGAATTCCTTGAGTTTCCTCCTTAGGAACATCTATATTAGAGGTAAGAGCAGAACCTCCAATTTTTCTTAAATCAAAAGAAACTATAAGATGCTCCTTTACTCCCACATATTTTGCTACCTTTTTAGCTGACTCAAGCTCTACCTTATGTCTTTGCCCATAATCAAAGGAAAGAGCATAACACTCAAATCCTTCTGATTTTGCTATAATAAGTGTAGTTGATGAATCAATTCCTCCACTTAGTAATACTACAGCCTTTTTCATCTTTTATCTCCAATCCTTAGTTCCTCTCCTCTTATTAGTCTTTTTATGTTTTGAATATGCCTTATATATATGATAGCAGTAAAAAGGAAGCTGAATAATTTAGTTTCTTCAGGATAATCTAAAACATAAACATTCACAGGCAATAAGGAAAAGGATATTAAAGCACCAAGAGAGGATATTTTGCTTATCTTAAATGTTAGTATCCATATGACAACTGTGATTAATCCAGCCAGTGGCATATAAGCTAAAAGCACTCCTATGGTAGTTGCCACACCTTTTCCTCCTTTAAATCTTAAAAAAGGAGTATAACAATGTCCAAGAACAGCAAAAACTCCTACTAATCCCATTAGAAGAAGGTCTTCTGCATAGGAAGGAATTAGTCTTACAACTAAAACAGGTACTGCTCCCTTTGATATATCAAGTAAAAGTGTAATTAATGCTTCTTTTTTGCCAATAGTTCTTAAGACATTGGTTGCACCTATATTTCCACTTCCAACCTGCCTTAGATCAACACCTTTTAGTTTTCCAATTATATATCCCCATGGAATAGAACCCAAAAGGAAACCAAATAAAACTAAGATTACATTCATTTAATATGCCTCCAGAAATGAAAGAGATACTGAATTGCTGAATATACAGCTAAAAACAAAGCGATATAAATTAATATAAGCCCTATTTCATATAGATCTACCCCATATACTTCTTCTGCTATAAGAAGAAATAAAATAGCTATCATCTGAAGAACTGTTTTTGCCTTACCTGCACTTTCAGCTGGAATAACTATTCCTCTTGAGAGAGCATAGAAACGTAATGTTGTAATTATGAACTCTCTTAAAATTATTACAGTAGCAACCCATGCAGGAACTCTTACTATGTCAACGAGAATAATTAATGCAGTAATTACAAGAAGTTTGTCTGCAATAGGGTCTAAAATTATACCTAACTTGGTAATTTGTTTGAATTTTCTGGCTAAATATCCATCAAGAAAATCAGTAAGTGATGCAATTAAAAATAAGAAAGCACCTATCTGTGGATTTGCAGGTGCTTCAACTATAAAAACAGGAATTATCAGTATTCTTGTGATTGTCAGTGCTGTTGGAAGGTTAAAGGTTTTTATATTCATCTATGAATTTATCAAAGACTCCTTTTGCTTTTAATATAATATCGCATAGTTCTCTTACAGCTCCCTGTCCAGCTTTTTTTTGAGTTATATAATGCACTCTTTTTTTAACCTCTTCGTGAGCATCCTGAGGACATACTGAAAGTCCTACTCTACTTAATATTGATAAATCAATTATATCATCTCCCATAGCAGAAATTTCTTTCTCTTTAAGAGAGTGTTTTTCAACTATTTGATTGAAAATTTTTAGTTTTTCCCTTGCACCTTGATAAACTTCGTTTATTCCAAGCTCCTTCATTCTTCTTTCTAAAGCTTTTGAATGTCTTCCTGTAATTACTGCAATATTTATTCCTACACTGTGAAGCATAACTAATCCATGTCCATCTCTTACATTGAAAATTTTAAACTCGTTATTTTCATTATCAAGAATGATTCCTCCAGAAGTTAGCACCCCATCTACATCAAGGATTAGAAATTTTATATTCCTCGCCCTTTCAAATATTTCTTCATTAAGATTTGGATTTGAGTATTTCGTTAAAACTCTTTCAATTATTCCAGTTGTTGAGACACCTTCAACGTATGGAAGACTATAAACTTCTCTTACAAGGTCTGCACCTACAATGTTTTCAACCTTCCAGTCACCACCTTTAACTAAAACATCGGGCTTAAGAAGTTTAATAAGATTATAAGGTGTTTCTTCATCAAAAAATGTGACAAAATCAACCATTTCAAGTGATGAAAGAACTTCTGCCCTTTCATTTTCTGGATTAATAGGTCTTAAAGGTTTAATTTTTCTTACTGATTTATCTGAGTTTATTGCTACAACAAGAATATCTCCCAATTTTTTTGCCTCTTTAAGGTATCTTACATGTCCTATGTGTAGGATATCAAAACATCCATTAGTGAAAACGACTTTTTTGCCCTGCTTTTTTAGATTATCTATCTCGTTTTTTAACTCATCTGCTTTAGTTATTCTACCCATTAATCTTCTCCATAGCCTTCTTTAAGATATCTTTATCAGTTTTATAGGTGAGTTTTTGCAAGGCTTCTTCAATATCAAACCATTCAGCAGAGCTTATTTCCCAATCAGGATTTATTTGTCCTCCTGTATATTCGGCAAGAAAGTATTTTACAGTTTTAAAATATTTTTCACCCTCCATTACAAACCAATAGGATACTTCACCTAATTCATCTACAATTCTTACATCAACTCCTGTCTCCTCTTTCATCTCTCTTAAGGCAGTCTCCTCAGCAGTCTCTCCCTTTTCAATAATTCCCTTTGGAAGACCCCATACTTTTTCATCCTTTGTTGAGATTAATAGAACTTTTATGATGCCATTTTCTTTTTTATAGACAATTCCACCTGCTGAGAATACTCTTTTCATTTATGGCATCTTTGAAGGGTCTAAAAGTCTTATAATGTCGTTGTAAAATGCAAGCATCATAAGGGCAATAAGAAAGGCTATGCCTATTTTTTGAGAAACTGCAATAAATTTTTCACTTAAAGGCTTTCTTCTTATTGCCTCTATCATGAAAAATAAGATATGTCCACCATCTAAAACAGGAATAGGCAGTAGATTAAGCACTCCAAGATTAATGCTTATTATGGCTGCAAAACTTAAGAAATTTATCAGTCCTTGCTGGGCAGTTTTTTCTGCAGCTTGAACAATAAGTATGGGACCTCCGATTACATCAGTTGATACGACTCTCTGGAATATTTTTACGATTGTTAAGTAGGTAAGCTCTACAATTTCATAACATTTCTGAAAGGATTTACCTATAGCCGTTAAAGGATCTTCTTTTTTAGTATAAAACTCTCCAGAGGGTTTTATTCCAATCTGTCCTACAATTATTTTTTCTCCAAAAATATTTTTAGCTTCTTTTGCCTGAGGAGTTATTCTAAGGGTTAGAGTCTCATCTTTTCTTTCCACTTTAAAGAGAAGTTCTCTATCAGGATTTTGCTGTATAATTTGAGCCATATCAAACCAATTAGTAATTTTTTGATTATTTACCTCAACAATTTTGTCTCCTTTTTCTAAACCTGCAATTTTTGCTGGAGAGTTTTCCATCACTTCTCCAACAATTGGTTTAAGAACGGGTATTCCATAAACAAAGATAAACCAGAAAATTAATACAGCACTAAGAATATTAAAAAGTGGACCTGCTAGGACAATAAACATTCTTTTATAAACTGGTTGATGTTTAAAGGACTTTTCAGGATCAACTATCTCATTTGCTGTTTCTTCACCATACATTTTTACATATCCACCAAGAGGTATAGCACTTAATAGATATTCTGTGTCTCCAATCTTTTTTCCAATAATTTTAGGTCCGAAGCCAATGGAAAATTTAAGAACTCTGACTCCACTTAACTTAGCAGCTAAGAAGTGACCAAGCTCATGAATAAATATTAAAAATCCAAAAAGAAGTATTGCGTAAATAAGACTCATTTTTCTATCTCCTTTTTTGCCATATTTCTTGCCCAGCTGTCAGCTTCAAGAACTTCTTCTATACTTCTTATTGAAAATGCATTATGCGCATCCATTACTTTTTTTATTATTTTATATATCTCTTTAAATTTCAACTTTCCAGACAAAAATGCTTCAACAGCTACTTCATCAGCTGCATTAAGTACTGCTGGCATACTTCCTCCTATACTTAAAGCTTCATAAGCAAGTTTAAGACAGGGAAAAACTTCTGTATCTGGAATTTCAAAATGTAAAGTATTTGTTATAGACCAATTTATTGATGGAACAATATGTGGAAGCCTTTCAGGAAAAGAAAGAGCAAAGGCAATAGGAGCTTTCATATCAGGATTGCTCATTTGAGCAATATAGGTTCCATCAATAAACTCAACAATACAGTGAATAATACTTTGTGGATGAATTAAAACACCGATATTTTCTGCTGGCATATCAAAAAGATAATGTGCTTCAATTACTTCAAATCCTTTGTTCATAAGTGTTGCAGAGTCAATTGTTATTCTTTTTCCCATTTTCCACTTAGGATGATTTAATGCTTCTTGTGGAGTAACATCTTCTATTTCATGACTTTTTTTGCCAAAAAAAGGTCCTCCTGAGGCTGTAAGCCATATTTTCTTTATGTGTTGCTTATTAATACCATTAATACATTGGAAAATTGCACTGTGCTCGCTATCAACAGGAATAATTTTTGCTCCAGTTTTCTGAGCCTCTTTTTTAATTATCTCTCCAGCCATCACAAGACTTTCTTTATTAGCAAGACCAATTATTTTGCCTTCCTTTACTGCTTCAAAGGTAGGAACAAGCCCTGCAGCTCCTACTATAGCTGATAAAACTATGTCTGCTTCTTTTAGTTTAGCAATTTTGCAGACTCCTTCATTTCCATAAAGAATTTCTAATTTCTTGACTCTTTTTCTTAACTCATCACAGGCTTTTTTATCAAATACTGCTACATACTGAGGATTAAACTCTTTTATTTGTTCCTCTAAGATATTTATACTACTTTTTGCAGCAAGTCCTAAAACTTTAAATTTATCTGGAAACCTTCTTATTACTTCAAGAGCACTCTTTCCTATTGAGCCTGTACTACCAAGTATAACAACCTTCTTCAAGCTCTCCTCCTAAATAAATCTAACTCCAAAATAAACTAATACTCCTGCAAAAAGTATTGCATCTATTTTATCAAGAATACCTCCATGTTCTGGAAAAAGAAAGCTTGAATCTTTAACTCCAGCGTCTCTTTTAAACATTGACTCTACAAGATCACCAAATATAGATACAAAGCCTATCAATACTCCCATTACAGCAAGATTTAAAAGAGCTTTATTTAATAGAAAATAGCCTAAAATAACAGATGCTATACCTCCACCAAGTAATGAACCATAAGCTCCAGCCCAGGTTTTTTTAGGACTTACTTCTGGATAGAGTTTACGATTTCCAAATCCCTTACCTATGTAGTAGGCAAAGGAATCTGCTGTCCAGACAACTCCATAAAGATATATAATCCACTGCCATCCATACTCTCTTAAGAACCATTGAAAAGAAACAAGTGTAGGAATATATAGAAGTCCGACAATTAAGGGAGATATATCATTTAAAGCCATATAAGGCGACTTTTTTGAAAGTAGCCTAATAACCGTAACAGCCATAAAAATTATAGCGTAATAATGTATGGCATTCTGAGGATTAAGGCAGTTTAAAAGAAAAATAATAAGTGAAAAAATAACGCCTAAGATAATCCATCCAACAGGAGTTTTATACATCCTAAGAAACTCCCACATTCCAACAGTATTTACAGCCACTAAAAGACCTAGAAAGAAATATGGTGGAAGTTTAACAATAAGAAATACTAATATTGGTAAAACAACGGCAGCAACAACAACTCTCTTTTTATGACCTTGTAAATTCACTTACTCTTCCAAATCTCCTTTGTCTTTTCTGAAAATCGAGAATGGCTTCTGTAAACTCTTCTTCGGTAAAATCTGGCCACAAAGTTTGGGTAAAATAAAACTCTGAGTATGCAGATTGCCATATTAGAAAATTGCTAATTCTTTGCTCTCCAGATGTTCTAATTATGAGATCAGGTTCAGGAACTCCTGCTGTATCAAGCATTGAAGAAAAAAGTTCTTCATTAATCTTTTCTAATGATATGTTTTTCATAACTATCTTTTTTACAGCTCTTATAATCTCGTCTCTACCACCATAGCTAATTGCAAACTGGGTAAGCAATCTATTGCAATTACTTGTCAAAGCCTCTGTATCTTCTATTACTTTAAGAATATCTGGTGGCATCATCTCACGATTTCCTATCATTTTAAATCTTATTCCTTCATTTAGAAAATTTTGGCTTTCTTTTTTAAGATGGCTTTTAAGTAAATCCATTATTATATTTACCTCTTTTTTAGGTCTTTGCCAGTTTTCTATTGAAAAGGCATAAAAGGTAAGTATGTTTATATTTAGTCTAGCGGCAGCACGAATTATTTCTTTTACTTTTTCTACTCCTCTTTTATGTCCCTCATATCTTGGAAGTCCTCGCAACTGAGCCCATCTTCCATTTCCATCCATTATTATTCCTACATGTTTTATAAACTTACTCATAAGTTTAATACTTTAAGGACAAAACATGTAGAATTGTCTCAAAGGGACTTTCTCCCTGAAGAATTCTCCTTGGATTAAAACCAAAAGGAGGCTTTACAAGGACAAATATTTTATCTGATGAAATAGCATAGTCAAGTATTTCACCTGACATCTCCTCTGTTATGTCCATTTGTTCAATACCAATTCCTGTCCATTGAAGTAGTTGGAGCTTTGAGCTTCTGTATCCTAAAGTTGAAATATTTACAGCTCCTAAGAGAGGTTTTTTCTCAATAACAATCACTCCATTGCTTAAAGGTTTAATTCTACTTTGAACTTGCCATTTCCCAAGACTTAGCATGGCTACTCCTGTGTGTTTTTCATACTGCATTCCAAAACCCATTGGTTCTTGAGAACGCCATAAAGGAACTCCTTTGTTATTGTATACCGCAAGGGAGCCATCATTTTCCCATTTAAAAACTGTATCTCCAAGAACATAGAAGTCATAAATATTTGCCTTTACAGGAAGTTTGAGAGTTTCATTTTTTTGATAATCCGATTTTTGTGGATTGATATAGAAAATCTCTCCATAAAATCCTTCAGATGGAGAGTAAGCTTGAGCAATAAGTCTGTCATCATAGATTCTTAAAAATATGTCATTTATTCTTGAGACTTCTTCGAATCTATCTCCAATCCATTTAACTATTGAAGAAAAAACTCTATCATCTTTTTTAATTGTCATTACTATCTCATCTTTTCCATCTTTATCAATATCACCTGTGTCAAACCAAAGCATGTCTCCACCAATAGGTATTACATAGTTACTTTTAAGTTTTAAGTCTACATTCATTAGATAAAGGCTTATTTCACTATCAGATATTATTAAAACTTGATTTTGGCTAATACCATCAAAGTTACCTGTAGCAACTCTGTTAATTCCTCTTGATAATCTAAATGAAAGAAGAGTGTGTCCTTCAGGAACTATCAATGAAGCATATTTTTTTCTTAATTCACTCAGAAGTTTAGGAGAAAGTTCAGTTTCTGATTTTATTAAGAGCTTTTTATCCTTTATCCAATAAATCTCTTGAGTAAGCTTTATGTTTCCATTTAGTTTTTGCTGTTTTAAAAAAAGAAGTATATCAGCATTCTGTGAGTTTTTTAATAGAGTTTCAGCATCTTTTATATTTATAGGAGCATCTATAAGCTCAAATCTTTCGGTATTTTTAAGCTCTCTATAATAACCTTCACCAACTGCCCATTCTGTATCTGACTGAGCATATAAAACTTTAATCTTTGATTTAGGAATTTTAAACAAAAGAGAGTCATTTTTTAGTGAACTAATACTGCCTTCTATGATTGTAGCTTTAGAGGAGTTTTCCTCAACACTTACAACTTCTGCAGTACCAACAATTTTTTCGGATTTGCCTATTACTTGTCTTGTGACTGGATGAATAAGAGGTACGGTTTCCTCAAAGAGAACAACTCTTTGCCCTTTTTTTATTCCATCCTTAGAGCCTTTATCAAGACTAAGTTCATTGTTTTCTAAATTAGTTACTTTACCACTTACAACAGGAAAATATGAAAGGAGAGTTTCTTTAAAATCCTTAAAGTAATTAGTTTGTCCATGGCTTATGTTGGTTAGAAAGAAGACTAAACATAAAAATACAAATATTGAGATTTTTTTAAAACACATTTTAAAGTTTATCCTAAAATACCTCTTTAAGTCAAAATTTTTAGCATTGATTGAGAGTGTTACATTATGGCTAAACAACAAAGGAAACAAAGATACAGTAAAAGACACGATAAAATGAGCAAACTATCATTAAAAAATTATTCTCTTAGGGATTTTTATGGTATATTTAAAAATGAGAAAATTTCTATTAATCATTTTCGGCATACTTACTATTTTATTTTTAGCTATAACCATTGATTATATGGAAAGAGAATCTCCGATAAAGGCAAAAACTTTAATGGAAGGTTCATTTTTTAAAGATACTGAGTTTATCCAAAAGAAGGATGGAGTTTTGAAAATCCAGGTTTCATCAACCGAGACTTTTATGAGTGATGATGGAAAATTAATAGAGATGAGATATTTAACCATATTCTTTCCTGAAAGAGATTTTACTGTAAAGTCTCGAAAGGGAATTTATTATTTGGATTCAGGTGATCTAATTTTGACAGAGGCAGTAGAGGGAATAGCAAAGGATTATAAAGTTTATGGAAGTGAGGCATACTGGAGTGCAAAGGATAAAACTCTTTATTCAGAAAAACCCCTAAAAATTGTAGGAAGTAGTTTTTCTATAGAGGGAAACTCTGGTAAAGCCAATGCGAATTTGATAGAATTAAAAAAAGGGGTGGTGGCAATTGTCTACTCTAAGAAATAGTTTTTTGGTCTTATTGATTTTTTCTTCCTTTTTTATTAGTAGCTTAGTTTTTGCAGTAGAGGAAAAAAAGGAAAGCTCTGAACCGATAATAATAACTTCAAAGAGTCTTGTTAATGATAGTAAAGCAAAAACAGCAACCTTTGAAGGTAATGTTGTAGCTAAAAAAGGAGAAGTTACTTTATATGCCTCTAAGATGATCGTATACTATGAAGATGAGCAAAAAGGTGGCAATATAAAGATGATAGAAGCAATAGGCAATGTAAAACTTGTAAGATCAGACAGAGTTATAACCTCTCATAAGGCAACATACTATCCTGAACCAGAAGAAGTAGTAGTCTTTACAGGACAACCTCGTGCAACAGATGGTAAAAATCTTGTTACCGGAGAGAAAATAACATATTTTATGAAAGATGATAGGTCTTTAGTAGAAAAAAGTAAGGTTTATCTGAAAGAAAAAAGAACAGAAAAATGAGTAATACTCTGAGAGTAGAAAATTTAAAAAAGAGTTTTGGTAAAAAGGAAGCTGTCAAAGGCATCAGTTTTAAGGTAAAAAGCGGAGAGGTTGTTGGATTGTTAGGACCGAATGGTGCTGGAAAAACCACAACCTTTTATATGATAACAGGAATAATAAAACCTGACAGCGGAAGCATCTTTATTGATGATAAAGATATTTCATCCATGCCTATCTATGAAAGAGCAAGGCTGGGGTTGGGATATCTTCCTCAGGAGCCTTCCATATTTAGGAAACTAACAGTTAGAGAGAATTTAAGGGCTGTTCTTGAGATTAAATATAAAGATAACAAAGAGGCTTTGGCTCAGATTGACAAAGAAGTAGATAGTATTCTTAAAGATTTTAATCTATTAGAGTTTGCTGACAGAGAAGGTTATAAACTCTCAGGAGGAGAAAGAAGAAGGGCTGAGATTGCAAGAGCTATAGCACTAAAGCCGATTTTCATGCTTTTTGACGAACCCTTTGCAGGAATAGATCCTTTAGCTGTGGTTGAATTAAAAAAGACAATAAAGAATCTTAAGGATAGAGGAATTGGAGTAATAATAACAGATCATAATGTGAGAGAGACTCTTTCTATAACGGATAGAGCCTTTATAATCCATAATGGAACTTTACTTGCTGAAGGGTCTCCAGAGAGTCTTGTTAATAATTCTGTTGTAAGAGAAGCTTATCTTGGAGAGGAGTTTAGACTATAATGGGACTTGAACAAAGAGTAGAGTTAAGACTTGCTCAAAAACTTATGCTTACCCCTCAACTTCAACTTCAGCTTAAGCTTCTTCAACTGCCTCAACTTGAGTTAAGTCAGTATATTCAGCTTGAGTTAATGGAAAATCCTATGCTTGAACTGGATGAGGAAACAGAAAACGCTCAAGAAGAGATTTATTCTCAAGAAGATGAAGAACCAATTGCTATTGATAAATTGGAAAGAATAATGATAGATGAGTATTTTATTGAAAGAGCAGATGATGGTAGAGATCTTGGTTATTTTAATCCTGGAGTAGAAGAAAAACCGTCATTTGAACTTTTCTACTCTACAACCTCTGACTTATGGGATTATCTACTTTGGCAGTTAAGGTTAAGTAAAGCTCCAGAAAAAATAAGAGAAGTTGCTGAGATGGTTATAGGAAATATTGATGAGGATGGATATCTTAAAGCCACAGAGGAAGAGATTGCAAGGATTTCAAATACAGATATTGAAACTGTAAAAAAAGCAGTAGCTCTTGTTCAAGAGTTTGATCCACCAGGTGTTGCAGCAAGAGATATAAAAGAGTGTTTAATTTTACAACTTAAATCATTAGGATTGGAAAATAGTTTGGTTCAGTTTTTAATAGAAGAACACTTTGAAGATATAAAGAGAAAAAAATACGAAAATATTGCGAAAAGATTTGGTATTTCCACTGACGAAGTTATTCAAGCTGTTAAAATTATAGAAAAACTTGAACCAAGACCAGGAAGAAACTTTTCTAAAACAATTGTTAGTGTTCCAGTTCCTGATGTATATGTAAATAAAGTAGAAGGAGAGTATCAAATTTTACTTAATGATGAAGGAATTCCAAAGTTGAGAATAAGTAAGATTTATAAGGAACTTCTTACGCAAAAAAATCTATCTAATGAGGAAAAAAAGTATTTCAAGGAAAAGTTTAAAAATGCATTAGAGTTATTAAGAGCTATAGAGCAGAGAAATAGGACAATATACAGAGTAACTGAAAGCATAATTAAATTTCAGAGAGAGTTTTTTGATAAGGGAGTAAGTTATTTAAAACCTTTAAATCTAAAAGACGTAGCAGCAGACCTCGGGCTTCATGAAAGTACGATAAGTAGAGTTACCTCAAATAAGTATCTTGCTTGTGAGCATGGTCTGTTCAGTTTTAGATTTTTCTTCAGTAATGCTTTGTCTTCTAACTATGGAGGTATTTCAACCAAACTTGTAAAGGATTTAATTCAAAAGATTATAGAAGAGGAAAATCCTGCAAATCCTTTATCTGATAAGGAAATTTCAGATATTCTTAAGAAAAAAGGAATAGATATTGCACGAAGAACTGTTGCAAAATATAGAGAGGAACTTAAGATACCTCCCAAGCCTTTAAGAAAATTAAAAAATCATCAAGGAGGAAAATCATGAAGATAACTATTAGAGGAAAGAATATTGATATTACAGAAGCATTGAGAAATTATATCGAAAAAAGAGTAAGTAAATTTGAGAGATTTTTAAATGAAGCCTCAGAGGCTATAGTAACGATGAGCACTGAGAAGTTTACACATAAAATAGATGTTCTTTTAAAGGTAGAAGGACATTTGATTCAAGCAGAGGGAAAGGCAGAGGATCTCTACTCTGCAGTTGATATGGTTGTAGAAAAACTTGAAAAACAGGTATTAAAGTACAAAGAAAAAATACAGAATAAAAATAAAAAAGAGGCAGTTAAATATCCAGCAGAATTATCTGAAGCACCAGAGGGCACAAAAAGAATTGTCAAGTATAAAAAGTTTGATTTAAGACCTATGTCTCCTGAAGAAGCAGTAGATCAGATGGAGTTGTTAGACAAAGACTTCTTTATTTTTATCAACTCATTCAGTGGAGATGTAAATGTTGTATACAGAAGAAAAGATGGCAATTTTGGTTTAATTGAACCTGCAAGATAAAAAGTAAGCTAAATTGAGTTCAGAAAAGTTTATAGTAATAGTAACGGGACTTTCAGGAGCAGGTAAGACAGTTACAATAAGAACATTGGAAGACATGGGTTTTTTCTGCGTTGATAATCTGCCTCCTCCTGTTGTTTCAGAGTTTCTTAAAATGTTAGATGAATACAGTAACTTTAAAAATATTGCTATCGGAATTGACATAAGAGTTAAGGATTTTTTAGAAACTGCCACAGAACTTATTAAAAAAATAAAGGACAATTATAATGTAGAAGTTTTATTTCTTGAGGCAGATGAAGAAACAATTCTATTAAGATACAAAGAGACAAGAAGGCCTCATCCTCTTTCAAGCTCCTATGGAAGTCTTCAAGAGGCATTTAAACAGGAAATAGAACTTTTGTATCCTCTTAGATGTTCGGCAGACAGAGTAATTGATACATCAAAACTAAATCCTCATGAACTAAAATCTTTGATTCGTTCCATGTATGGAGCAGAAAATATCTCTCCCTCAATAACTATTCTTTCTTTTAGTTATAAAAAGGGCATTCCTGTAAATGCAGATTTAATATTTGATGCAAGATTTTTACCTAATCCATACTTTATTCCCTCTTTAACAGATCTCACAGGGAAAGACAAACCTGTGAAGGATTTCATGTTAAAACAAAGAGAAACAATTGAATTTTTAAGATATATTAAAGAGTTTTTAAAATTTGCTATATCTGGTTATAAAAAAGAAGGAAGAGCCTATGTGACAGTGGCTATTGGATGTACTGGAGGAAAGCATAGATCAGTTGCTTTAGTAGAGGAAATAGCAGAATATCTAAAAGGTCTTTCTCTTAATCCTGTGGTGGTTCACAGGGATTTATAAGTAAATTTTAAAAAAACCATAAAAATTTATAATCGGAAAATTTCTTGACAAAATAGAGTTTGTATGGTATTCTTTTTTGCAGTTATTTTTTGAATCTCATAAAAATCTAACAGAAAGAAGGTGGGGTATGTTAGAGTTCAACAATTGGTTCTTTGTATTAATGATCCAATTTTTTATCCTAATCTTTATTCTTAATTCTCTTCTTTTTAAACCTATGATGGAGCTTTTTAGACAGAGAGAGCAAACAATTAAAGGTGCTCTTGAGGAAGCTCAAATTATGAATGAGAAAAAAGAGAAAGCAATCGCCCAGATGAATGCAGATTTAGCTCAGGCAAAGGCACAAGCAAAGCAGATTATTAACTCCCTAAGAGAAGAAGGGCTTGCTTATCAGAGAGAGGTTTTATCAAAGACAGAGAAAGAAGCTGTTCAGATGATTGAAAAAGCAAGGGCAGAAATTAAGGCAGAAACAGAAAGAATAAGAAATATGCTTAGACAGGAAGTTGAAAAACTCTCTGAGGAAATAGTTAATAAACTTGTAAAGGTATAATGGAGGGAATATGAAAGGCACAATAGCTTTAGTATTCATCTGTACAGTAATGCTTGCATCTTCAGCAATGGCAGCAGAAGCAGCTCATGGAGGAAGTTTTAAGGATTGGGCATTTAAAGTAATCAACTTTGCCATATTAGTATTTTTAATTGTAAAGTTCTTGGGTAAACCAGTCAGAAACTACCTTGCTCAAAGAAAAGAGTTAATTGAAAAGACTCTACGTGAGTCACAGGAGGCTAAAGAGCTCGCTCAGAAAGCACTTCAAGAAGTGGAAGAAAAGCTTAAATTAAAAGATAAAGAGATACAGGAGATTTTAGATACAGCCAAAAAGATTGGGGAGCAGGAGAAAATGCAGATTATTCAGGAAACAGAAAAATTGAAAGAGAAAATTATTGAACAGGCAAGGACAAACATAGAGTTTGAGATTAAGATGGCGAAGGATGCTCTGAGGCTTGAGGCTGCAGAACTTGCAATTCAGTTAAGCGAGCAGAAACTAAAGGAAAAAATAACACCTGAAGAGCAAACAAAGCTTCTTCAGGAATCAATAAAAATAATAGAGGGGCGGAAAAATTGAGAAAGGTCAGAGGTGCAAAAGCAAAAAAATATGCTAAACAATTTTTAAGCCTGGTGAGTATTGACCAGGTTCCAGAAATTGTAACTAAGCTTGAAACTGTAGCATTCCTTATGCAAAAGGAAAAGCAGTTTAGGAATATGCTAACTTCACCTTATTTCAAGGATGAAGAAAGAGTAGGAATTATTGGTTATATTTGTGAAAAATTAGGGCTACCAGAAGAGGTAAAGAAGTTTTTGAATTTTCTTAGCATGGAAGGAGTATTGATAGGTTTAGATGAGATTGTAAGATACATAAATCTACTATATTTAGAAGCAAAGAGAAAGGTAAAAGGAGTTGTAACTTCAGCAGTTGAGTTACCTGAGAACATAAAACAGAGTCTTACTGAAACTCTTGAGAAAATAATAGGCAAATATGTGGAACTTCAGTATGAGGTTGATCCTTCACTTATAGGTGGATTAAGAGTAAAAGTAGGAAGCACAATGTATGATTTGAGCATAAAAGGCCAGTTAGGTCTTTTAAGAGATAAGCTTATAAAGGGGTGAAAGGCTATGGAACTTAAGATGGAAGAAATTAGCGAGTACCTTAAAAAGCAGATTGCTGACTTTGAGAAAAAAGTTGATGTAAGTGAAGTTGGTATTGTTACCTATGTAGGTGATGGTGTTGCAAGAATCTATGGTCTTGACAACTGCATGGCATCAGAAATGTTGGAGCTTCCCAATGGTGTTTATGGAATGGCTCTTAACCTTGAAGAGGACAATGTAGGTGCTATTCTTTTTGGTGATGACAGACTTGTAAAAGAGGGTGACATTGTAAAGAGAACTGGAAGAGTTATGGAGACACCTGTTGGAGAGGAGCTTATTGGTAGAGTTGTTAATGCTATTGGAATGCCTATTGATGGAAAGGGTCCAATTAATGCAAAGCACTTTAGGAAGGTTGATGTAATAGCTCCTGGTATTATTAAGCGTCAACCAGTTAAAGAGCCTCTTCAGACAGGTATTAAGGCAATAGATGCAATGATTCCAATTGGAAGGGGACAGAGAGAGCTTGTAATTGGTGACCGTCAGACAGGAAAGACTGCCATATTGCTTGATACAATAATCAATCAAAAGGGTCAAAACTGTATATGTATATATGTTGCATGCGGACAACGCCGTCAGAGCGTTGTTCAGGTTGTTGAAACTCTTAAGAAGTATGGTGCAATGGATCACACAATAGTTGTCGCTGCAACAGCCTCTGAGCCTGCATCAATGCAGTATATTGCACCATATGTAGGTTGTGCAATGGGTGAGTATTTTAGAGACAAAGGAATGCATGCTTTAGTCTGCTATGATGACCTTACAAAGCAGGCATATGCATACAGACAAATTTCCTTGATTCTTAGAAGACCACCTGGTAGAGAGGCTTATCCGGGTGATGTATTCTATCTTCATTCAAGACTGCTTGAAAGAGCAGCTAAGCTTTCAGATGCAGAAGGTGGAGGTTCTCTTACAGCATTGCCTGTTATTGAAACTCAGGCAGGAGACGTCTCTGGATATATTCCAACGAATGTTATTTCAATTACAGATGGTCAGATATATCTTGAACCAGAGCTTTTCTATGCAGGTGTTCGTCCAGCTATTAACGTAGGACTTTCAGTTAGCCGTGTTGGTGGTGCAGCTCAGATTAAGGCAATGAAACAAGTTGCAGGTATGTTAAGACTTGACCTTGCTCAGTATAGAGAACTGGCAGCATTTGCACAGTTTGCTGCAGACTTAGATAAAGCCACAAGGGCACTACTTGAAAGAGGGCAAAGAATGGTTGAGCTTCTAAAACAGGATCAATATGTTCCTATGCCTGTTGAAGATCAAATTATGTTGATATTTGCTGGAACTCAAGGACATCTTGATGATTTGCCTGTTTCTTCAATCAGGGCTTTTGAACAGGGCTTCTTAAGCTTCATTAGAAGTCAGAAAGAAGATCTCAGAAGAGAAATTAGGGAGAAAAAAGAGCTTGATGATGCATTAAGACAGAAAATTACCGAAGCCATATTAGAGTTTAAAAAGACCTTTCAGCCTTAATTAAAAAATTTGAAATACAGGAGCAGTTAAATGCCAACACTAAGGGATATAAGAAAAAAGATAAAGGCTATACAAGGTACTAAAAAAATAACTTCTGCTATGAAGATGGTGGCAGCTGCAAAGCTCCGTAAAGTTCAGGATAGTATGTTTAGGTATAGACCCTATGCTACAAAGATGCAACAGGTCATATCTGATTTAGCTGGAGCAGTTGAGACAAGAGGAGATCTTCCACCTCTACTTTTAAGAAGACCTATAAAGAATGTAGAGGTTTTAATCATTACATCTGACAAAGGACTTTGTGGAGCTTTTAATACCAATATAATAAGAACAGCAACAAAAGAGATAGATAGGTTAAAGAAAGAAGGTTTAAATGTTACAATCTCAGTTGTAGGCAGAAAGGCAAGAGACTATTTTAGAAGAAGAGATATTCCACTTAAAAATGTATGGACAGGAATTTCAGGAAGACTTCAATACACGCATGCTCAAGTTATATCACAAGAATTGATTAATGCATACGTAAGTGAAGCTACAGATGAGGTTTTGGTTATTTATAATGAATTTAAATCTGTAATATCTCAGAGGGTTGTAGTTAACAGAATTCTCCCAATTGGAAGAATAGCTTCTGAATCCGCAGAACAGCCTGTATTTATTCCCTTTACATATGAACCACGAGCTCCTGAGTTGTTGGCAATGCTTCTTCCTATTTACATAGAGATTCAGATTTACAGAGCACTTTTAGAATCCCAAGCAGCAGAAGAAGCAGCCAGAATGACAGCTATGGATAATGCTACAAAGAACTGTGATGAATTGATTAAAAAGACAACTCTAATAGCTAACAAAGTAAGACAGGCATCAATTACAAAAGAGCTTATGGATATAGTTGGTGGAGTAGAAGCTTTAAAGCAAACTGAAGGATAAAAAATTTAAAAAAGAATAAAGGAGGTTTAAAAATTATGAACGTAGGTAAAGTCGTACAGGTTATCGGAACAGTTGTTGACTGCGAGTTTGAGGGGAAACTTCCAGAGGTTTTGAATGCTCTGAGAATAGACGAACCCGGGGATCCTTCTAAGGGTATTCCAGAGATTCATTTAACCCTTGAAGTTGCAATGCATCTTGGAGAAAACAGAGTTAGAACAATTGCTATGGGTTCAACAGATGGACTTGTAAGAGGTATGAAGGTTGTTGATACAGGTGCACCAATTACAGTTCCTGTTGGCAAGCCTGTTCTTGGAAGAATTATAAATGTTATTGGTGAACCTGTTGATGAAATGGGACCTATTGAGGCACAGGAAAGATATCCAATTCATAGACCAGCTCCAGAGTTTACAGAACAGTCTCCAACTACTCAGCAATTTGAGACAGGTGTTAAAGTCTTTGATCTTCTTGTTCCCTTCGTAAGAGGTGGTAAGATGGGAATGTTTGGTGGTGCTGGAGTTGGTAAGACTGTTATTATTATGGAAATGATTCATAATATTGCAATGAAGCATGGTGGTGTTTCAGTTTTTGCAGGTGTTGGTGAGAGAACTCGTGAGGGTAATGACCTATATCTTGAAATGAAGCACTCTGGAGTCTTACCTCAGGTTGCACTTGTTTATGGTCAGATGAATGAGCCACCAGGAGTCAGAGCAAGAGTAGCCCTTACAGCTCTTACGGTTGCTGAATACTTTAGAGATCAGGGACAGGACGTTCTTATCTTTATAGATAACATCTTTAGATATACTCTTGCAGGAAGTGAGGTTTCCGCACTTCTTGGTAGAATGCCATCAGCAGTTGGATATCAGCCAACACTTTCCACTGAAATGGGAGCTTTGCAGGAAAGAATTACAACAACAGCAAAGGGCTCTATTACGTCCATGCAAGCAATTTATGTTCCTGCAGACGACTTAACAGACCCAGCAGTTGCTGCAGTCTTTGCACATCTTGATGGAACAGTTGTTTTGTCTCGTCAAATTGCAGAGCTTGGAATATATCCAGCAGTTGACCCCCTTGACTCCACAAGCCGAATCCTTGATCCTAGAGTGGTAGGTGAAGAACATTATCAGGTTGCAAGAGGTGTGCAGGCAGTTCTTCAGAGATATAAAGAATTGCAGGATATTATAGCAATTCTTGGTATAGAGGAGCTTTCCGAGGATGACAAACTTATAGTTGCAAGAGCAAGAAAACTTCAGAGATTTCTTAGTCAGCCCTTCCATGTAGCAGAGGCATTTACAGGAACTCCAGGAAGATATGTCAAGCTTGAAGACACAATAAAGGGCTTTAAAGCAATTCTTGAAGGAAAGTATGATGACCTGCCAGAGCAGGCATTCTACATGGTTGGACCAATTGAAGAAGTCGAGGAGAAAGCTAAAAAGCTGGGATACACAAGACAGGTTTAATAAAAGGGGTGTAAAATGCAGAATAAGTTGAAGTTAGAAGTGATAACTCCTTATGGTGAAGTAATAAATGAAGAGGTTGATGAAGTTTACACAACAGGTGCAGAGGGTGATTTTGGAGTATTGCCTGGACATTGTCCTTTTATGACAGCTATAAGGATAGGCTCTCTCTCATACAAAAAAGATGGCCAAATGCATTATCTTTTTGTAAACAGGGGTTATTGTGAAGTCCTAAATGATAGAGTTTTGGTACTGGTAGGAAGTGCAGAAAGAGTTGAAGATATTGACATTGAGAGAGCGAAAGCTGCTTTGGCAAGGGCAGAAGAAAGAATCCGTAGAGCACAGGCTGGAGAGGCAGATATTGACTATGCAAGAGCACAGGCAGCGCTTGAAAGAGCAACTATAAGAATCCAGCTTGCTACAAAGTTTATACCAAGATAATTGATAATTTAATCAAAGTTTTATAAAAAAGCGGGAGGTTTTCCTCCTGCTTTTTTTATCCATGAGAGGCTGGGAAGAAAGTATAGCTTATCCAGACAAGCACAAAAAGTAATCCTATGCTCCATATAATGAGCTTTTTTCAACAGGAAGTAAAGGCTCATACTCTACTTCCATTTTTTCAAGTTTTTCTTTAAGTCTTGTTTGTTTCGTTATCTTTTTCCTCCTTTCTAAATTTTCAATAAGATTTAGAAAAATTGAATTAATTTTTTCACGGCCTTGTCACGTAATTTTGTTGAAATGCCTTTTTAAATTAAAATGTTCTGAGTTAGTGCCCTGTATGGTTTTTGGTATTGCAATGAAACAGGAGTCTGATAGCTGAAAGATTTATGCACGGGCGTTAATAATTCATTCAATTTTTGCTTGGCTTATTGTTTTTATTATATATCAAAGCGGAAACCTTATTATATATGTAATGTTTGTTAATTTTACAAACATAAAATTCTATCCCTCTTTCCTGACAAAACCTCTTTACATGAGCATTTATAGATTCTGCTCCATTGTCTCTGTGAATACTCCTTACAAAGTATCGACGTCAAAGACTCCTGAATGATGAACAAGGTCTTATCTATATAAAGCCATGTTCTATTGTCTTTTCAAACCATGATACCACCCTTTGTCTAATAAAAATTAGGAAAAATGCCCAAAAAAGTTATTTATTTTTAATAACTTACAAAGGTAGTCGTTGGAAAAATAAGTGGCTCTTATAAAAGTGATTATTACTTTTAGCCTTAGGAAAAATTTGTTATAATTAGAGATGCAGACCATGGAAAAAGAAATGATTAAAGAGATGGAAAAATATAAGATTCTGACTTTTGCAGATATTTTGCGTGCTCTTAAGGAGCATCCAGAATGGGTTGAAGAGCTAAGAAAGATAATACTTACTGAAGAATTAATTGAGCTTCCAAGAAAGTTTAATGAATTACTCCTTAGATTTGAAAAACTTGAAAAAAAGGTAGACAAAATTGAAGCAGATTTAGAAGTTTTAAAACAAGACTTAAGATATCTAAAGGAAGGGTTTGGAAGATTTAAATGTAAGGATTTTGAAAGGACAATTAGGGAGAGATATTATGCTTACTTTGGGAGACTTTTAAGAAAAGCAAAACTTATTCAATTTGAGGAAATTCTTCCAAAGATTGATGAGGCTGAAGAGAAAGGTATTATCACTGAAGAGGAAAGAGACTCTATTGTTAAGCTTGACTTAATTGTAACTGGACAAATAAAAAAGACAAGTAAGGATGTAATACTTGCCATTGAAGTATCATACAGTCTTTATGAAGATGACATAGAGAGAGCATTAAAGAGAGCAGGTATTGTTGCATCTTTATTAGAAAAGGAGACAATACCAACGATTGTTTATGTAGAGTCAAAGGAAGAGGTTGAAAAATTAGCTGAAGAAAAGGGAATCTTGCTTATCAAAACTGATTACTAATCTTTTGTCCATGTTAGCCTGTTAAGGTCAAGTTCTTCAAGTTCTTCTTATTTTATTTAGAAAGGAGATTTTATGGAAAAACATTTAGAGAATTTACTTGCTAAAGAACAAAGAGACAGATTTTAAAACAATTTCTCTCCTCATTTGATAAATGAAAAAGTCTTTACTCTTACAGAGCTTGAAGGCTTTCTTTTTGGCTTGGCAATAACTCCAGATTTAATCTCGATTAATGAGTGGATGCCTATGATTTTTGGTGAAGATACATATGTATTTGAGTCAGAAATACTTTTTAAAAGTCTTATTGAATCGTATAATGCATATAGTGATGCTTTTCATAAAGATACTCTGTTATAGAGAAAGTTGAGGATATATCTGATGAATTTATAAATGAAATGGCAGACTGGGCATATGGACTTCTTAATGCTTTAATATTACGTCCAAAAATATGGTATCTTGATTATGCTTTTAAAGATGCTCCTGAAGAGACTCAGGAAGTCCTTTTAAGTTTTGCCATAATTCATGGTGTGGTCTATCCAGAGGATGCTCGCTATCTTTTCAAAACAAAGAATGGAGAACTTTCAGATGAAAATCTTAATACTGCATTGCTTTTTACCTTTGGCTGTAGAAACACTTAAAAACATGGAGAAAGACTTTGGAAGATAGAAATTGAAGAAATGAATAAGGGATTTTTTTGATTTTAATTAAAAAAAGGTTAAAAATTGAACGCAATGATCCATGTCCATGCGGTAGTGGGAAAAAACATAAAAAGTGTTGCGGGAAAAATTAATACGAACTTTTTATCAGTTAATAACTCCAATGTCTCTTAATCTATTGCTGAAGTTTATGCGCTTTATCCTAAGCTTACAATTTTTTTGCAGGAAATCGCAAACTTGTTAATTAATATTAAGATTTTTCAACTTTTTATCCTTTTACTTTTATCTTCCTTTCCTGTCAATGATAAACTTGGATTATCTCAAGACTTTCCCTTTAATCTAAGATTACCTTTTTTATGCTGCCTCTATTTTAAATATCTGCCTAAATCTCTAAATGTGTTATCTATAAAAAGAGAAGCCTATTTGAAAGAACTATAAATTTATCAAGAGATGCTTAAAATTTTTCTTTACTGTAAGAGTCTGAAAAAATTATAAAAGAGTTAAAGCTACTTTAGAATCTTATTATTTGTTGTAATCCATTATGTCATAAATTCTGCTTTTTTATATTATGTTATACCTTTAGACGAATTTGCTAAGTGCTGTATTTTTAGATAAAAATTTTCCCTTGACACTCCCTAAATCATTTAATGGAGGTAAAAAATGGCATTAGTTAAAAAACCTTCACAAATTACACAAACTCAAAAGGTAAATGGAGTCTCTTTAAAAGAGGTAGAAGAACACAAGATGTTATAAAGCAGAAACTTGAAAAGATATGTGAGCAACTAAATGAACTTTCTTCATACAATAAAGAACTTCTGAGATGAGTTGAAAATCCTAAAGATTATGAAAAACCTCCTGAAATAAGGGAACTGATTGATAAATTTTATAAAAATTATGTTATGCAATCACAAAGAGAGATTCATAAAGAAGTTTTCAACAAAGAAAAATCAGAAAAGGAAAAAGAACCCAAAATAGAGCTCTTTTAAATGGTTAAAATAGTGATTACAAATAGAAAAGGAGGAACTGGAAAAACTACAGTGGCAGTTAATCTTTCTGCTGAACTTTCAGCGAGAGGGAAAAAGTTTTACTTTTAGACCTTGACACTCAAGGACATTCAACAATCGGAGTTGGATTTGAGCATAGGAGGAACATTTTAACTGCACATTCTTTATTTTTAAATGAAAGTTATGAGATTGAAAAAGCTATATACAATACAAAGTGGGACAACCTCTATGTATCTCCAGCAGACCCATTGTTTGAGCATCAAAGGTCAGGTGAAAGAAAGGATATATTAAAAAATGCATTAATGAACTCTAAGCTTTCCTTTGATTTTATAATTATAGATACCGCTCCTTCTCTTGATAATCTTCTTATAAATGCTCTTGTGGCATCTGATTTTGTTCTTATACCCTTTCAACCCCATTTTTTATCAATAGAGGGAATTAGAGCCTTGGCAAGAGTTTTTTTCAGAATTGCCTCAACAGAAAATCCTAATCTAAAACTTCTTGGTTTGATTCCTGTTATGCTTAACTTGAGAATCCATCATCAAAGCAGAGTAACTGAAAATCTCTCAACAAACTTTGGAAGAGAAAAGATTCTTCCCGGAATAAGAGTTGATATAAAGGTGGTAGAAGCCTTTGAACACAGAATGCCACTTAGATTTTATGCACCAACAAGCAGAGCATCTCAAGATTTTAAATTTCTTTCAAATGAGATTTTAAATAGAATAAATTTGTTATAATTTAATGTGCACGATGAAACAAAATTAGAGCTTACTGAAAATCTTGAGGATTATCTATATGATATTTTTGAGATTTTAAAGACCGCTCCTATTGTTCGTATAAAAGATATTGCAAAAAGAAGAGATGTAAAGCTTTCAAGTGTTGTTGTTGCTGCCAAAAGTCTTGCGGAAAAGGGTTTGATAAACTATCAAAAATATGGATATATTACACTTACAGATAAAGGAGTTGAGATAGCAAAGGAGATTGAAAATAGAAAGAAGATATTATATAAATTTCTCACAGAGATACTAAATGTTAGTCATGACTCAGCATTAAGAGATGTTCATAAGATGGAACATGATTTATCAGAGGAAACAATAAGAAAAATAATAGAGTTTACAAAAAGATTCTCTTTGCAATAAGAGATATTCTGAAGTTTTATTTTAAACCTTTATTTTTTTCTCTACATATCTAAAGTATTGACCTTTCTGTTTTTGTATTCAATATCTTCAAAATGAATAGTATTTCTTAAGAAGCTTTAAACTTCTTTAGAAAGGATGCGTAAATTTTTGAGTTTTTAGAGGATTAGGAAGGGATATAAAAATTCAAGGGATTTTTGAAATAAGGTTAAGATGTTTCTAAACCGTCAGACTTAGAAAATATCTCAATTATTAGAAAGTTTTGACCTGCCGGAGTTTTTAAAAAATTAAGCTAATAAAAATAATTTAAAAATACTTGACAAAGTTAGATATATTTTTTAAAATTAGAATATTAAAACTTTGTTTAATATATATAACAAAGGAGGTTTTAATGAGTATAATTTTGGTTGGAGGAATGGACAGACTTGAAAGACACTATATAAAAGAGGCAATTCAAAGAGGTATAAATCTAAAAGTATTTACCAAACCAACAAAGAATATAGAGAAAAAGATTGGTAAAGTTGATGCAATCTTTATATTTACTGATAAGGTTTCTCATTCAGTAAGAAAAGAGATTATAAATTTTGCTCGTGCCAAGGGAATTCCCTTTTTTATGTATCACAGTTGTGGAATTTGCACTTTTAGAAAATGTCTTGATTGTCTTCAAAAAATAAAAAAAGAAGGAGGTTTAGCATGAAATTTTGTCGCTCTCTTCTTATATTTCTGTTTATTATAATTATTCCATTTTCCTCTTATTCATTAGATATAACTGAAAATTTATCAATCTCGGGGACAGCAACAACAGTATATCAATGGCTTAAGATGACAAAGGGATATGCTGATAATCTGACAGAGTCAAAGAAAAAAGACAGAGGCTCTGCTGCATTGGACTTTAATGTATCTTTGCGCCCCATTGAAAATGGTGAATTTTTCCTTAGAGCAAGCTTTGCAAAAAGAGATGGACTTAAAGCTGTCTCTCCTTTTACACTTTCTCCAAATGCTGATGACTTATTCAGTGACCTAAAAAACATAAATGGACATAGCCGGGATCATCTCCTTGAACTATGGT